>JAJDNI010000141.1 GCA_022340755.1 Gemmatimonadota bacterium | reverse complement strand
GTTGAACCACGGCTCCTGCGTCAGACGCCAGGCGCCCGCCACGCGGTAGTACCACTGCCTCCGCTGGGCCGAGCCGAACAGCGAGCTGCCGTCGTTCCGCAGCAGCGCGTCGATCACGTACTTGTTGTACATGTCGAAGTTCGTCAGCACGAAGTAGCCGTCCGCCTTGATGGACGTCTGGCTCGACCCCGCGCGCGCGTTCGTCTGGTCGGTGTTGGTCAGCGTGGGCACGTCCGCCACCGCGAAGTCCCAGCCGCTGGCGTTGTAGCTCACCTGCTCCTGGTCCTCGTAGAGGTACCGGAGCTGCGTCGTCGTGTGGATCTGCGGGTTCAGGTCCCGGCGGATCGTCGCCGTCACGCTCGCGTTCGATGCCTCGTGGCGGCCACGGGCGTCGCGGATCTGACCGTTGTTGTACGATGCACTCGGCGTCGTGGTCCGGTACCCCTTCGGCCAGAGGTCCAGGTTGTCCGCGTCCAGCCGGTCGTAGCTGCCGTTGGCGTCGATGTCCAGCCAGTCCACCGGCGTGTACCGGATGTTCGTGCTCCCCAGGAAACGACCACGATCTCCGATGTGCGACTGGTGTGTGTTTTCGTAGATGGGGTTCGCCGCCTCGTTGTTGTGTGGGTCGGCCTGCAGCACGATCTGTGTGGGGTCGTTGGGATCCGGCGCGAGAAGGTCCGTTCCTGCCGGCATCCGCGTCAGCTCGAACATCGCCCCCTCAGACGTGTTCTGCTTCGAGCGGCTATAGAAGCCGCTGGCTTGCACCTGGATCTTCTCCGACACCGCCTGGTCCACGTTCACCCGCAGGTTCGTGCGATTGAACGGGACGTCTCCAGGCATCACCGCGCCGTCCTGCAGGTTCGAGAGCGACACGTGGAAGTTCGTCGCACCCGAGCGGCCCTCGGCCGCCACGTAGTTCTGCAGGTACTGGCCCGTCTGGAAGAACCGCTTCACCTGGTCGTACGTCTTCCCGGGCCACGGGATGTCCTGCACGGTATTCCAAGCGTCGCCCGCCGCGCCGTTCGCCCAGGCCGCGTTACCTGCAAGCACGAAGTCACCCGTGCACGTCAGGTACTCGCAGTGGGCGCCCGTGTTGGTGACGAACAGCCCGTTCGAGTCCAGCAGGTACGGCTCGTACTTGCCCAGCAGAGCGCTCGGCGTCGACGGCAGCCGGTTCTGGCCGTACTCGCTGCGCACGGTGTAGCGCACCATATCGTCGGCCATCGCCGTCCCGCGCTTCGTCCGGATCTGGATGACACCCGCCGCAGCACGCGACCCATACAGCGACGCCGCGGCCGCGCCCTTCACCACCTCGATGCTCTGGATGTCCAAAGCGTCCAGGTCCACGAGGCTCGAGCCCAGAATCACCCCGTCCACGATGTAGAGTGGCTGCTGGCTGCGGCCGCTGGCATCGATGCTCGTCGGGCCGCGGAGCAGGATGTCCGGCGCCGTGCCCGGACGGCCCGAGCCGCCCACGACCTCGACGCCCGTCACCTTGCCGGCCAGCGACGACGCGATGTTCGGCGTCGGGACCGGAATGTCCTGCGGACGCACCTGCGCCACGTCGAAAGGCAGCTTCGTGCGCTGCGTGGCGCCCGCCACGCCCGTCACCACGATCTCCGACAGCGACACCGCCTGTGGCTTCATGCGGAGGTCCGCCACAGCCGACTCGCCGTCGGTGACCGTCACCTGCGTGGACGCGTTGGCGAAGCCGATGAGCACCGCGCTCACCGTATACGTCCCCGCGGGGACCCTGAGGATTAGGAACTTGCCGTTGGATTCCGTCAGCGCGCCAAGGCCCGTGCCTTCGACGCTCACCTGTGCCGCCGAGAGCGGCTGGCCCGTGTCGCTGCTCACGACCGTGCCGGTGATGGCACCGGTCTGTGCTGCTGCGGATGAAACGCCCACCAGAGCCGTCACCCCTGCAACGAGCAGCGCCGTGAGGAGCGGGTGCCCCCGCACCGCACCCGTCCTCGAACGGACAACTGATCCAGTCATGCACCCTCCTGAGAGAAAGCGGATCTCCACCCCACCCCACCTCCCTTCAGGCGCCTTTACCTCCCGATCATCACCGGAAACAGCGATATACGAGATGGATAGGACACGAAATGGACGAATAACGAGACTCCGACGTCATCCAAATATCCGCATAGTGACGACTATCACAGTCCACTTATAGTTACATGTGTAGAAAGTCGTATGTGGTCGTGGAATAATTCGTCAGAGACGGAGAGAGACTTTCTCGCCGGGTGCCTGAATACCGGCGGGGTCGACGCGGCGGTGAGATGGTCGCTGCTTCAGGCGAAGGCGCGCGACAACTTCTTCGCGGACCGGATCAGGCGGGCTGAGGGGCTGCCCCCGAACCCGAGGATGAGTCCACCGCGTGGCGAAGGGGTGTGGCGGAAGAGTGACACGGGCAGCGGCAGAATCCCCTCGGTGGCGGCCCTGTCGGACAGCTCACGATCGTCCATCCCCTCCGGGAGCCAGGCCACGAGATGCATTCCGGCCGAAGCGGGGGGCACATCCACGGTGCGCGGCAAGACGTTGGTCAGAGCTTCGCGCAGGGTGGCCGCACGGTCCTCGTAGATGTGCCGCATGTGACGAATGTGACGAAGCAGGTGACCCTCCTCCATGAACCTCGCCAGGGTCAGCTGGGGGAGGAGGGGAGGAGGGTCGTCACGGATGGATCGGACGGCCTTGTAGGGCTCCACGAGGTCTCCCGGAAGGATGACGAAACCGAGCGACAGCGCGGGGAATAGGATCCTGGTGAACGTGCTCACATAGACGGTACATTCGTCCGAACCCTCGAGACTGCGGATGGCCGGGTACGGGGCTCCGTGAAACCGGTATTCACAGTCGTAGTCGTCCTCTATGATCCACGCTCCCCTCGCCCGGGCCCATTCCACCATGAGCTTCCGGCGCTCCATGCTGAGCAGCACGCCCATGGGGAACTGGTTGGAAGGCGTGACACACGCCAACCTCGCGTCAGGAGCCCTCAGGGTGGCCACTTGCACGTCCATTCCATGCGCGTCCACGGGAACCGGGACGATACGGGCTCCCAGCGCCTCGAATCCGCTGGCCATCGCTCGATATCCCGGGTCCTCCACGACCACTTGGTCTCCCGGGTCGGAGAGCAGCTCCGCGAGGATGGAGAAGGCTTCGTGCGCGCCGGCGGTGATCACCACCTGGTCCGGATGGCAATGAATGGCCCGGGTGGCTGCCACGTGTCGCGCAATGGCCTCCCTGAGGCGGAGGTTTCCCGACGGATCTCCCGGCCCGAGCTCGCTGGTGGGGCTCCTCACCTCGCGCTCGACGCGCCGCCACGTTCTGTAGGGAAACTTGTCCAGCGCCGGGATACCGGGAAGGAAGGGCATCACACCGTGACCGTGACCGTGACCGTGTCCGTTTTCGGAGGCATTGTCGACGATCCTCCGGCCCCGCGCCGAGAGGTCTGGCACGTGCAAAGCATGTGGCGCGCGGGACGTCCCGCTCGGAGAGAGTCGCTGGTCGAGGATCTTGCCTCCGATCGTGTGACGCCCACCATCGAGTGCCGGGACCGGACCGGCGTGGATGCCTCCGTCGGAGAATGGAGCTCTCTCGGCCTGGGAGCCTGTCTGCGAGACGCGGTTGCCGTCGGTGCGGCCACTTCCGTTGTGGTGGGCACCTCCGTTGGCGTGACCTCTCCCCGCTGCGTGGGCGCTCCCGTTGCTGCGGGCGTGTCCGTTGCCCAGACGCCCGTTGACGGCCTGCCACGCTTCGAAGTCGGGGCCGGGAGTCCCGTTCGCCCCGTGCTCGCCGTCCATACGAAGCAGCTCATCGCCGGCCGCCACGACGCGGTCCGGCAGCTCATCGGATACGTAGGTGCCGGAACCGATTGCCGTGTCCACGTACCCTTCGAGCTCGAGCTGCCGATAAGCCTGGATGGCCGTGGTCCGGGACACGTCCAGGTCCTTTGCCAGGCCACGAGTGGATGGAAGCCGTGTGCCGGCGGAGATATCTCCGGAGACAATGGCCTCCCGCAGCTCTTTGTAGAGCTGGATATAAAGCGGAGTCGCGTCGTGCGGCTCCAGCGCAATAGGTGGAATGATCCCGTCCGCTAGTCGCATAGAGGCTCCAGAGGTTCGCCACACCCTGCCGCCGTATTGGGTGCCGAAGCCACGAAAACGTTCAGCCAGCGAGGGGTCGTTTCACGCCGTTCCTGAATGATCGACATCCGTCGTGCAGGCGACGGCCGCCAGGCTCGACGTCGAGCGCGGCCTGAACCGGCTCGACGGTCCGCTTCCCGCACCAACGCTTGTCGCCCGTCATGATACTATGACGTTCTACAACCATTTCGTCGCTCATGGCGTCCAACCTATGCCAGGAGCCCACGGCGGAGGTGCGCATGACGGCCAGAACGGAATTGCTGCAGGGAAGCCTCGACCTTCTCGTCCTGAAGACCCTGGACCTGGAGCCTCTCCACGGATGGGCCATCGCCAAGCGGATCCAGCTCCTCTCCCGGGACGTGCTGGAGGTCAACCAGGGCTCCCTCTATCCGGCGTTGTATCGCCTGAGGGATCGAGGACTCATCGAGTCGGAGTTCGGAGAGAGCGAGGAAGGCCGGCGGGTGAAGGTCTATGCGCTTACGCCGAAGGGCCGGGCGGCGCTTGTCAGCGGGGAGCAGAGTTGGCGGCTCTTCGCCGACGCCGTGGAGGCCATTCTGGCGGCGGGCTGAGGTGGCACGGCAGGGAGGAGGCGGACATGGGTGCGTGGACGTGGATTCGGCGGCGGTGGCGGATCCTCTTTCGCAAGGCGGACGAGGAGCGCGAGCTGGATGAGGAGATCCGGTCCCATCTGGAGCACGAGATCCGGTTGAACGTCTCCCTGGGCATGCCTCCGGAGGAGGCGCGCCGGCGGGCTCTGGCGGCGTTCGGTGGGGTGGAGCGGTTCAAAGAGGAGGTGAGGGACGTGCGCGGAGCGAGAGTGCTGGGCGACATGGTGCAGGACGTACGGGTGGCGGCGCGGTCTTTCCTCAAGCAGCCCGCCTTTCTCCTGGCGGTCCTGCTCACCCTGGGCCTGGGTATCGGCGGCACCGTGGCCATGTTCGGGATCATGGACGCGTCCCTCTTCCGGGCGCTGCCCTACCCCCATCCCGACCGGCTGGTCATGGGGCGGATTACGTGGAAAGGGCAGGTGGGCAACACCGTGTCCGGCCCGGACTACTTCGACTATCGGGAGCAGTCCACGTCCTTCACGGACCTGGGGGCGTACATGCCCTTCGCGCTCCAGGCCACGGTCACCGGCGACGGCCAGCCCCAGCGGGCCCGCTACATCCTGGCGTCGACGCGCTTCTTCTCCGCGCTGGGGGTGACCCCGATGCTGGGCAGGGAGTTCACACCGGAGGAAGGGGAGAACGGGGGCCCCTACGGGGTGATCCTCAGCTTCGGATTCTGGCAGCGGCGCTTCGGCGGTGACCCCGAGGTGCTTCAGCACACCCTCACCGTGAACGGCACCGCGGTTCCCGTGATAGGCGTCATGCCCCAGGGCTTCCGATACGCTGTGGACGTGGACTTCTGGCTGCCCATGCAGCGGGGCGGCGATTGGGCCAGCGCCCGCCAGTTCCACAACTTCGTCTTGGTGGGCCGCCTCGCTGACGGCGTCTCTGTCCAGCAAGCGCAGGCGGACGTGGACCGCATCAGCGCGTCGCTCCAGGAGACCTATCCGGAAACCAACACGAACGTGGGACTGAACCTCACCCCGTTGAAGGAAGCCCTGGCGGGACCATACCGCACCACGCTCAACCTACTCATGGCGGCGGTGGCGGTGCTCCTTCTCATCGCCTGCGGCAACGTCGCCGGGCTTCTCCTCGCCCGAGGCGGGGCGCGCCGTTCCGAGCTGGCGGTGCGCTCGGTCATGGGGGCGGGACGCGGTCGCCTGGCGCGGCAGCTCCTGGCGGAGAACGTCCTCCTGGCCGTGGGCGCCGGCGCGGTAGGCCTGGCCCTGGCCGCTTGGCTGCAGCGGGGGATCCTCACATTCGTGTCCATGGACCGCCTGGGGCGCGTGGAAGCGGGCCTCTCCCTCCCCACGTTGGCCTTCGCCTTGGCGCTGTCCGCACTTACCGTGGTTCTCTTCGGCGTGCTACCCTCAGTGCGGGTAGCCCGCACGGACCCGGCAGCGGATCTACGGAGCGGCACCCGCACCGCCGGGAGCCGGTCGGCCACGCGCTTCCGAAGCTCCCTGGTGGTGGGGCAGGTAGCCCTCACCCTCGTTCTCCTGGTGGTGTCCGGCTTGCTCCTGCGGACTCTGGGCGCCCTGAGGGGCGTGGACCTGGGCTTCGACGCCCGAGGTCTCCTCACCGCCGACGTGCAGATCTCTCCCGCCAAGTACCAGACGGCGGAGGCCCGGGTGGAGTTCTTCCGGGAGCTCCAGGTGCGGGTGACGGCGCTGCGCGGGGTGAAGTCGGTGGGTCTCATCAGCCGTCTTCCCGTGCGGAATCCCGGCGGCAACGTGCGCGTGGACCTTCCCGAGCGCTTCGGCTCCGCCGGCGTCTTCGGCAAGATGGCCGACCAGCGCACGGTGATGCCCGGGTACTTCGCGGCCATGGGGATCCCCCTGGTCGCGGGACGGGACGTGTCGCTCTCCGACGACGGAAATGCGCCGGCTGTGGTGGTGTTGAGTCAGGATCTGGCCGAGGCGGTCTTCGAGGGTCAGGACCCCCTGGGTCGCACGGTAGGTGTAGACACCGGCGGTGACGAGCCGACCCGGTTCGAGGTGGTGGGGGTGGTAGGGGACGTGGTCACCGAGTCCCTGAGCGGAGGTCTGTACCCGGCCATGTACTTCCCGTACGGTCAAGGGCCCGGGAGCACACTCCGTCTCGCCGTCCGGTCCGAGACCCGCGCCGCCGGCATCACCGGTGAAGTGCGGGGTGCGCTGGCCGAGCTGGATCCCGACATTCCGCTTTCGGATGTCGCCACCATGGAGGACGTCCTGTCCCGGTCGGTGTCGGGACAGCGGTCCCTCGCGTGGGTGGTATCGCTCTTCGGCGCCATGGCCCTCCTGCTGGCCGCGGTGGGCCTGTATGGCGTCCTCGCCTACCAGGTCTCCCGGAGACTCCACGAGATCGGGGTGCGCATGGCCCTCGGGGCCAGCGCGGGAGCAGTGACATCGTCGGTGGTGCGCGGGGGGCTGGGTCTTGTGTTGATCGGCCTCCTCCTGGGTGTGCCGGCCTCGTTCCTGGCAGCCAGGCTGGTCCGGGGACTTCTCTTCGGCGTGGGCACGACCGACGTGGCGACCTACGTGGGCGTCGCGGGCTTCCTCGGAGTCGTGGCCACGCTGGCATGTCTGCTGCCGGCCTGGCGGGCGGCCAAGGTCGACCCGGTGGTGGCGTTCAGAGCCGAATAGGCGAGCAAGTCGGAGGGGCGACCACCACCACGCCGGTTGTCGAGGCGTGATCGCCGTTCGGTCTACCGCGCGTCCTCAGAACGCGACCAGCCTCGTCACCTTGAGCGTGAGTCCCCGCTCCAACACCCGCTCGGTGGCCTTGTCGTCCAGAGAGCGGCGCTCCGTGTAGACGAGGAAGAGGTCGGAGAGCGGCGCGTGGATGAAGTTGAAGCGCACGTTGCTGATGAGCTCGTCCGTGGACTGGTTGTACTGCAGGAAGCCCATGAAGAACGTGCGCACGTTCCGGGCGTACCGCACTCGGGCGCTGTAGAGGTCGGCGTCGAAGTCTTCTCCGCCCAGGGTGAGGGCGTTGTGCTGGACACCCAGTTCGAACGAGATATGCTCGTTGGGGCGGACGTGGGTGGCGGCGCTCACCGACGTCTTCTTCCCATCGAAGAAGTCACCTCGGGATACAGACAGGCTTCCGGAGACCTTGTGGCTCGCGGGCACGGTGTAGCTCGCGCTCGCCTCTCGCCAGGCGTAGATGCCGGCGCCTACGTCGGCCCCGGCGATGGTCGCGACCTCGAACAGACGCTCGTAGTGATCCGACGCCTCCAGCGACAGCTCCCCGCCGTCCCGGAATAGAAGCCTGAGGGTGGGCGTGATGTTGCGGGTCTCGAGGATCCCGTCGAGGTTCGTGTAGACGTCCACATCGACGTAGGGGTTCACCTCCACCAAGGTGGCGCGGGCGAGCCGCTGGTGCCCGCCCACGGTCCCGAAGGCACGACGCACGCCGGTACGATCCACGAAGCCGAGCCCGGGATTGAAGTCGGAGCCGACGTGCTTGGCCAGGAAGGAGACGTCCCAGAACGCGTCGCGCCAGGCCGCCTGGATCATGGCGGCGGTGCGGCTGCTTCCGGCAGGTGAGCGCTCGTCCGTGCGTGCCACGTACGACGTGAGCACGAGGTCACCCAGGTTGAAGTTCCCATCGACGCCGTAGGAGCGGTTGTAGTCTCGCGCCTCGACCCCGGCGGTCTGTTGGCGGTTGACGAACATGGCGCCCACCGCCGACGAGGTGCCCACCTGAGCCTTCACGCGAGCCACGCCGAAATTCTCGGCGGGATAGTACGTGGCCCCGAGAGGATCGCCCGACGTGCGCGTCTGCATGTTGAGGAACCCCACCTCCAGTCGGTCCCCGACTTTCCCGGTGAGGCGCGCGCCACCGGCGATGGGCAGGGGCGTGCGGTCGGGAGACAACCCGATACGACGCGAGTGGAAAAGCTTGAATGAGCTCGAGCTCGACCCTGTGTGGTAGTTGCGGATCTGGACGTCCTGGAACGCGAAGGTGCCCTCGTTCTCCAGGAAGAAGTCACGCTTCTCGGGGAAGAAGAGACTGAACCTCGTCAGGTTCACCTGCTCTTGATCCACCTCGACCTGGGAAAAGTCGGTGTTGGTGGTGAGATCCAATGTGAGGCGCGGCGTGAGCCCCCACTTGGCGTCGAGGCCCACGTCGCCGGTGCTGACGGAGTGGTGCCCTCGGTCTGTGGGCTGGCGCGCGTGGTCTCCCAGGACGTAGGGCTTGATCCAGAGATTCCGGCCTCCCTCCAGGTCACGGAGGCCCGTGAGCGTTCCCTCCATGGAAAACTTGTACAGCTTGAACTGACGCGGCGTGGGCGCCCAGTTGGATTCTTCGTTGAGATGGCGGATCCGGCGGGAGAAGTTGATCCCCCACACCTGCTCTCCCGGGGATGGATTGTAGCGCAGCGTCGCGAAGGGGATGGCCATCTCCACGGTCCAACGGTCGGGACCAATGGTGGTACGGACCTCCCAGATCCCTTCCCAGGCTTTGACGACGTCCCGCTGGTCGTTGAACGTCTGGGCGTCGAAGAGCGCCCCGGCGGGATTCACCGCGAACAGGAAGCCGTTCTGGTGGTCGTGATAGGTGTCGATGGCGACGCCGAAGATGTCCGAGCTGTGTGTGTCGAAGTCCTGCTCGAGCCCCGGAACGATGAGCTTCCCTGGTTCCGCCTCGTAGAGCGTGGCCCCGATGTAGAGCCTGCTCTGATCGTAGAGTATCCTGATCTCCGTCCGCTCCGATGCGGGTAGCCCGGCGGACGGCGACACCTGGATGAAGTCGGACGTGGAAGGCACCGCTCGAGACCATGCGGCCTCGTCCAACCGTCCGTCGATGCGGATCGGCTCGTCCACCCTCGCGGCGGCGAGGGACGGTCGGGGAATGGAGAGGGGGTCCACAGGGTGCGCGCCGACCTCCATACCCTGCTCGCCCTGAGCGACCAAGGGGCTGGCGGGGGCGATGGCGCTCATCACCACGGCGGCGGCGGTGGGTGCCACGGCACCCAGAGCGGCGAAGACGACTGAAACGAGGCGGCGGCGCATGCGCTTCCCTGTGTGGTTCTTGGGGAGGGCGCGCGAAGGATCGGAGGTGACGGCCGCCACGGCAAGGCCGTGGGCGGACCCGCCTCCCGCGCGTGTCGGTCGGCCTCGCCTTATCTTCGCCTCCATGAGCGCACCTGCCGTTCGCACCGGCCTGGACCGACTCGTCTCCGGAGACGCCGCCGCCCACCTTCGAGGAGCGGCCGCGGGCTTGATCCTGCACCCTGCCTCGGTCACTGCGAACCTGAGGCTGAGCGTCGACGCCCTGATCGACGCAGGCTTCTCGCTACGTTGCCTCTTCGGGCCGCAGCATGGTGCTCGCGGTGAGAAGCAAGACAACATGGTGGAAAGCGACCACTACGTGGATTCCGCTGCGGCGCTGCCGGTGCACTCCCTCTATTCGGAGGTGCGCAGCCCCACCCGGGAGATGCTCGCGCACCTGGATGTGCTCCTCTTCGACCTCCAGGACGTGGGGGTGCGGGTCTACACGTTTGCGTGGACCATGGCTCTGGCCATGGAGGCATGTGCCCGGGAGGGCATCCGCTTCGTCGTGCTGGACCGCCCGAACCCCGTGGGTGGGGTCGTGGTGGAAGGTCCCGTGCTGCGCGCCGGCTTCGAGTCTTTCGTCGGACTCCATCCCATCCCACTCCGGCACGGCCTCACCACGGGCGAGCTGGCCCGATGGCTCAACGCGGAGCGGGGTATAGGGTGCGATCTGGAGGTCGTGGCCATGGAGGGGTGGCACCGGGAGATGCGCTGGCCGGAGACCGGGCTGCCCTGGGTCCTTCCCAGTCCCAACCTCCCCACGCCGGCCTCATGCGACGTGTATCCGGGGATGGTGCTCGTGGAGGGGACGAACCTGTCGGAAGGGCGCGGTACGACGAAGCCCTTCGAGCTCGTCGGAGCGCCTTGGCTGGATCCGCGGATGCTGGCCAATCGGATGGATTCGTGTGGGCTTCCAGGTGTCGCGTTTCGCGGCTGCTCCTTCGAGCCGACGTTCCAGAAGCATGCCGGCCGGCTGTGCGGAGGGGTCCAGCTGCACGTCACGGACCCTGGTTCGTTCAGACCGGTGCGCACCGCCGTGGAGCTCTTTTCCGCCGCCCGGGATCTGGCACCCACGGACTTCGACTGGCGGCCGCCGCCCTACGAATACGAGGAGCGTCTCATGCCCATCGATATCCTCTGGGGGCACGACGGGCTCCGCCGGGGCGTGGACGCGGGAGCATCCGCGGAGAAGATCCTGGAGGGTGTCGAAGACGAGTGCGACGCGTTCGCCTCGTCGGCGGAGTCATACCGGCTGTACGGCTGATCCAAGCCGCTAGCCGGGTGGGCCTCACGGTTCATGGGGCGATGGTGCTCGTGACGCGGAGCGCCATACCTGTGCAGCGCTTCCCTAGTACATGCTACAGCCGCGCGTCTGGCCGAAGTCGACGGAAATCTGCAGCTCCAAAATGTCGCCCGGGTCCACGGTGAGAGGATCCGTCCTGCACCGCATGCTCCCCGTGAGCAGGTCGATCTCGAGCTGAAGCGGCTCGGAGAACGTCCAGGGCATGGTGAATTCGGCGTCCTGCTTGCCCACCACGACACCGAGCTTGCTGTGGCGCGCTCCCCTCACGACTGCCCAGATGGTGGCATCGTAGAAGTTCTGGTTCAGGACCTTGATATGGATCTCTTGTTCTCCCGACGCTCTCCCGAAGGGATTACCTGAGCTCCTCCCACCCGTAGCGCACGCCGCCGTCACCAGGGGAAGCAGGAGAACGGCAATGCGGGGAAGGGGCAGACGCATCCGCGTGACCATCGTGACCTCCGGTTCTCGGCCGGGTTCGACGCTCGTAGATCCTGGCCGCCCTTTGATACACGCCGCCCGCTCGCGCGATCCTGTCGATGAAGCAGGTGCGCCGACACCCGATCGGCACGTTGCCGAACCGATCGAGAACACCGATCATGGCGCCCGTGGTAAGAGGTGCCGGACACGTTTGCTCACGTGGGAGGAACCATGCGCAGCACCCTGATACGCTCCACCGTCGTCATCCTCACCGGCCTGTCGGCTTTGGCCCTCACCCCGGCACAGTCGGCCGACACCCCCCTGTGGGGCTTCACTGCCGAAGGCAGCCGCGCCCAACTTGAGCTCGAGGGGCGCTTCGACGCGCAGCTTCAACCGGACAGCCTGAGAGCCTGGGACGAGTACCTGTCCCGCCAGCCCGATCATCTCGGCTCTCCGGGGGACGCGGAGAACGCCGAGTGGATCGCGGCGCACTACCGGGCGTGGGGCTTCGAGACGCGCATCGACACGTTCCAGGTGCTCTTTCCCACCCCCAAAGAACGGGTGCTGGAGCTGGTGTCGCCGAACCGGCAGCGTATGAAGCTCGCCGAGCCCGCCTTCAAGGGGGACGCCACCTCGGGCATTACCAAGGGGCGCCTCCCTCCGTACAACGCCTATTCCGCGGACGGCGATGTCACGGCCGATGTCGTGTACGTGAACTACGGCATCCCGGCGGACTACGAGGAGCTGGCCCGCCGGGGCATCGACGTGAAGGGCAAGATCGTCCTGGCCCGCTACGGTGGCTCCTGGCGGGGGATCAAGCCCAAGGTCGCCGCCGAGCACGGCGCCGTCGGGTGCCTCATCTACTCCGACCCCAGAGACGACGGGTACTTCAACGGCGACGTCTATCCGAAAGGACCGTGGCGCCCGGACATGGGCTTCCAGCGGGGCTCCGTGGAGGACATGCCCCAGTATCCCGGCGATCCTCTCACGCCGGGCGTCGGCGCCACCAAGGACGCGAAGCGCCTGGACCGCAAGGACTCCCCGGTGATCATGAAGATCCCGGTGCTGCCCATCTCGTACGGGGACGCCCAGCCGATCCTCGCGTCGATGGAAGGGCCCATGGCCCCGGTGTCGTGGCGCGGTGCGCTGCCCCTTCCGTACCACCTGGGCCCCGGGCCCGCCAAGGTGCACTTGAAGCTGTCGTTCAACTGGGACCTGGTTCCGGCTCACGACGTGGTGGCGACGATGCCCGGCTCCGAGTCTCCCGATGAATGGGTCATTCGCGGCAACCACATGGACGGGTGGGTGTTCGGCGCCGGAGATCCCCTCAGTGGTCAGGTCGCTCTCCTGGAGGAGGCCCGGGCCGTGGGCATCCTCGCGAAGAGCGGATGGCGGCCCAAGCGGACCATCGTCTACACCTCGTGGGACGGTGAGGAGCCCGGCCTGCTGGGGTCCACCGAGTTCGCCGAATACCACGCCGCTGAGCTGCAGAAGAAGGCGGTGGCGTACATCAACACCGACGGCAACGGGCGAGGCTTCCTGGGCGTGGGTGGCTCGCACCAACTCGAGCGTCTCGTCACGCAGGTGGCCGCCGACGTGAATGATCCCGAGACGGGGGTCACCGCGCTGGCCCGCCTGCGGGCGCGGCTGGCCGTGGGGAGCGTGCCGGCCTCGATGCAGCAAGGAGACCTGGAGATTTCTCCTCTGGGCTCGGGCTCCGACTACACGCCCTTCCTCCAGCACCTGGGCATCCCGGCCATGAACGTGGGGTACGGCGGTGAGGGAGGGGGCGGATCATACCACTCCATCATCGACTCCTACGACTTTTATAAGCGCTTCGGCGATCCCACGTTCGAGTACGGCGTCGCCTTGGCCAAGACCGCCGGGAGGCTCACCCTCCGGCTGGCGGACGCCGACGTGCTCCCCTTCCGGTACACGAGCCTTGCCGCGCGTGTCGGAACCTACCTGGACCAGGTGGAGACGCTGGCCGACGACATGCGGACGAGCACCGAGCACCTGAACAAGATGGTGGACGACAAGGTGTACGCTCTCACCGACGACCCCACGGAGGGCTATTGGGTGGCGCCGGAGAAGAAGGAGCCGGTGCCCTACCTGAACTTCGCTCCCCTGGAGAACTCGGTGGCGCGCCTGAAGAAGTCGGCGGCGGCGTTCGACGCGGCCATGGGGAAGAAGATGGCCGCTGGTGGGCCGTCGGAAGCCGATGCTCAGCGCCTCAACACTCTGCTCCAGGGATTCGAGCGGCGCCTGACGAGCCCCGACGGCCTGCCCCGGAGGAAGTGGTTCCGGCACATGATCTATGCGCCGGGCTTCTGGACCGGGTACGGGGTGAAGACCCTGCCCGGCGTCCGGGAAGGGATCGAGCAGCGCGAGTGGGACAACGTGTCGAAGTACGTCGGTGAGATCTCCGACGCCCTGGACCGCCTCAGCGACGGACTCGACCAGGCCACCGGGATGCTGCGGAGCTGAGCTTCCGCGTATCGGCCCACCCCCGGGCACGGGGGTGGGCCGATGTACCAAGATCCTTGAAGAAACCGGGTGTCCGGTCCCATAGTGGTCGCTGGATCGCCGGCTCCCCCCGCTGCCCATCGCCGATGTACTTCCTGCGCAAGCTCCTCCGCGAGATCCACCGCCGCTCCATATGGCAGGTGCTGGGCATCTACCTGGCGGGCTCCTGGGCCGTGCTCCAGGTGACGGACTCCCTCACCCAGTTCGCCGGGCTCCCCGAGTGGACGCCGACATTCGCGTTGGTGCTCCTCCTGGTCGGTCTTCCCATCGTCACAGCCACGGCGTTCATCCAGCGGGGGATGCCCGCCCTCCGCGGCGAGTACCAGGACGAGGTGGCGCCCGAGGATCTGGAGGGACAGACGCCCGCCGAGGTCCTCGTCGAGCCCGAGAAACACCCGCTCCACCACGAGCGGCTGTTCACCTGGCGGAACGCCATCCTCGGCGGTGTCGGCGCGGGCACCCTGCTCGTGGCAGCGGTGGTGGCGTACCTGGCCATGTGGGCCACCGGGATCGGTCCGGTGGGCTCTCTGGTGGCCCAGGGAGTGATCTCCGCAGGCGAGCCGGTCATCCTGGCGGACTTCACCAACAGCACCCCGGATTCCACCCTGGGCGACGTGGTTACGGCGGCGCTCAGGGCGGACCTGGTGCAGTCGCCGGTTCTGCGCCTGGTGGAGCGGGCCAGCCTCGAGGACGTCCTCAGACGGATGCAGCGGGACCCCTCGACGCAGCTCACCCCTGACGTCGCAAGGGAGGCCGCGCAGCGCGACGGGATCAAGGCGGTTCTGGAAGGGGAGGTGGGCTCGGTGGGCGCCGGGTACATCCTGACGGCGACGATCCGCTCCGCCGCGTCGGGCAGTGCTCTGGGCGCATTCCGCGTAAGCGCTGCGGGGCCCGACGACCTCATCCCCGCAATCGACAAGCTCTCCCAGGACATCCGGGAGAAGGCCGGCGAGTCGCTCAAGAACATCCACACCGGGCAGCCCCTCGATCAGGTCACCACGGGCTCCCTGGACGCACTCCGGCTGTACAGCCAGGCCGAGGCGGCGTTCTACCGGGGAGACTACCCCTCCACTCTCTCCCTACTGCAGCAGGCGGTGGCGGCGGACAGCACCTTCGCCATGGCCTGGCGTCTCATGGCGGTGGCGTACAGTAATTCGGGGCTGGATCCCTCCAAGATGGTCGCCGCCGCGACGGAAGCCTACCAGCACCGGGATCACCTCACGGAGATCGAGCGCTACCTGACGGAGGCGTTCTACAACGACCAGGTGACGGGAAACCAGGCCGCGGTTCGCCAGGCGTACGAGAACGTGCTCCGGCTGGACCCGGACAATCCCCACGCCCTGAACAACCTCGGCAATATCTATCTGGCTACCGACGCACTGGAGAAGGCAGCATCTCTCTACGAGCGGGCCATCTCCGGGCGGGGGGTCTCCAACATCGCGTTCCAGAACCTGGCCAAGACGCTCGTGGCGCAGAGCGAGCCCGACTCGGCGCTGAAGGTCCTGGACGCATACGAGGCTCGCTACCCCGACGATGCCAACGCCGTCCTGCTCCGGTCTTTCCCCTTGCTCGAGATGGGGCGCGTCGAGGATGCAGAGGCCGCGGCGCGGTCCGTCGTCACCGATGCCGCCCGTCCAGTCAACGATCGGGCGTACGGGTACCTGATCCTCGAGGAGACCGGTTTGGTTCGCGGACGTCTGGCCGACGCGCGGCGATTCGCGTCGGAGGCCGCCCGTGTGGGAGCACAGGCCGGGGTGGCGTACGGGTGGCAGGTGTTGAACTGGGCGGTGTGGCTGGAGGGCCTTGTGAAGCCCAGCGCGGAAGGCGTGGGGGCACTGAAGGACTGGATGGCCGACGGGCGCTTCACGTCGCTCCCTCCCCTGGGTCGGGATCACGTCTACGTGGCGGAGACACTGATCCTTGCCGGCGACCTCGAGGGGGCGCGGAAGGTGATCCGCGACTTCCGGGAATCCGTCCCCGATGCCGAGAAGAGTGCTGCCACCGTGCGCAACATACGGCTTCTGGAGGCGATGATCCGCGCGCGTGGACGGGACACCGTGGGCGTCTCGTCCGACCTTCAGTCCGTGCAGGACGACCAGGGGTGCTGGTCGTGCTACCGCACGGAGATCGCTCTGGCGCACGAGTGGATGCACCGCCCCGCCCGCGCCATCGAGCTGCACGAGTCCGTTCTGGCACACCTCTATACGTGGGTGGAGATCAACCCCGTCGACAGGACTGCGGCGATGCTGCGTCTCGGCCCCCTCTACGAGGAGGTGGGCGACACCGCCAAGGCCGTCGAGGCCTATCAGCGCCTAGTGGACCGATGGGGTGACGCCGACGCCGACGGGCAGACGTACGTTCGGAAGGCGCGGGAGCGGCTGGCGGCCCTGGGGGCCGCGGAGAGCTGACGGCCGGTCCCGGGCACTCGTGCCTGCTGCGGCCGGACCTTTCGGACGCCGCGGCGGCGGCTCGGCTTCCTGTCTTCCCGGCGGCCCCGCTCCGCGCCAATTTTCCGCCCATGTCCGAACCCGGCGCTTCTTCCCATGTTGCCAACTGGCCCGATCGCGTCCACCGCGCTTTGTCGCTTGCTGGCGTCACGCAGGTCGCCTACGTCCCCGACGCGGGGCACAAACATCTCATCGATCTCTGTCACGCCGACCCCACCATGCGTGCCGTGCCGCTCACATCCGAGGAGGAAGGAGTCGGGCTTTCCGCCGGGGCGTGGCTGGGAGGAGCGAAGTCCGTTCTCCTCATGCAATCCAGCGGCGTGGGCAACGTGGTCAACGCCCTGGCCATGGCCCGGGAGTGCCACTTCCCGGTGGTGATGATCGTGACCATGCGGGGTGAGGAGGGCGAGACGAATCCGTGGCAGGTGCCCATGGGGCAGGCGGCTGCGATCGTGCTGGAAGCCATGGGTGTGGAGGCGCGCAGGGCCGAGGCGCCGGAGGGCGTCGCGCCCGCCGTGGAAATGGCAATTGCCAGCGCTTATAATGCGAACGGTAGAGAAGAGAGGGCCGTGGCCGTGCTCATTTCCCAGACGGTGATCGGCGTGAAGCACTTCGTGGAGGTCGCGGATTGAGCCTGGCATCACCGCCGCCGGAGGGCGCGACGAGGGCGGGTGGCCGGGCCCACGGGGCCGCTCTCCACCGCCGGGACGTGGTGGCCGAGCTCCTGGCCGACCGCGGGGACCTTCTGGTGGTCGCTGGCCTCGGCGCTTCGGCGTGGGACTGCGCCGCTGCGGGGGATCACCCGCTCACCTTCTCCCTCTGGGGCGGGATGGGGCAAGCCACGATGATGGGGCTCGGCCTGGCGCTCGCCCGCCGGGATCGCCGGGTCCTGGTGCTCACCGGGGACGGCGAGATGCTCATGGGTCTGGGCGCCTTGGCCACCGTCGGCGTCCAGGGGCCCCAGAATCTGGCGGTCGTGGTCCTGGACAACGAGCGCTATGGCGAGACGGGGATGCAGCCCACGCACACCGCGCACGGCGTCGACCTATCGGCGGTGGCACGGGCGTGTGGGTTCCGGAGGACTATGGTCGTGACGAGCGGGCAGGAGATTCCGGGCCTTCGCACGGCGGTCCATACCGGGGACGGGCCTCTCCTCGCGGTGGTGAAGGTCCTGGCGGAGTCGCCTCCGCTGGTGCTGCCACCCAGAGATGGCTTGCTGCTCAAGGAACGGTTCCGTCGCGCTCTTGCGGGAGAGATGCCGGCTCCCCAATGAAGGAGGCGGGCCGAGGGCATCGCCCCGTGTGCCGCGGCGTGCCCCTGAACCGTTGGACCGTTGCCCTGCCACTCGCACCCGAACGAGGAGACCCTCATGGGCAAGCGCAACCCCCGCGTAGACGCATACATCGAGAAGTCCGCGGACTTCGCCCGGCCTGTCCTCACACGCATCCGCGACGTCGTCCACGCCGCATGCCCCGAGGTCGAGGAGAAGATGAAGTGGAGCTTCCCCCACTTCGACTACAAAGGGATGATGTGCAGCATGGCCGCTTTCAAGGCGCACTGCACGCTGGGCTTCTGGAAGGCGGAGCTGGTCCTCGGGGATGAGGCGAGGGAGGGGGGCATGGGCCAGTTCGGTCGTATCACCTCGGTGAGGGACCTGCCCTCGAAGAAGGTGCTCACCGGATATGTGAAGCAGGCCATGGCCCTGAACGACGCCGGCGTGAAGCCGGCGCGGGTGACGCGGGCGAAGAAGGGGAAGAAGCCCGAGGCGGCGGTCCCGGGCGACCTGGCCGCGGCACTGAAGAGCAACAAGAAGGCCCGGGCGACGTTCGAGGGCTTCAGCCCCAGCCATCGCCGGGAGTACATCGAGTGGATCACCGGAGCGAAGAGGGCGGAGACGCGGGCGAAGCGCATCGCCACCACCGTGGAGTGGCTGGAGGAGGGGAAGCGCCAGAACTGGCGCTACGAGAAGTAGTCGGGGACGGCGCGAGAGCGTTGGAGGGGGTGCCCCGGGTACACAAGCACGCGGCGACGCTCACCACCGCGCGGCGCCGAAGGGCCTTGCCACGCCTCGATGTTCCTACTCGAAGAGCTCCCGCACCGCCGGCTTCGTCACCTTCCCCATGGAGTTGCGCGGCAGGTCGGGTACGACGAGCACGTCCTTGGGCACCTTGTAGGGCGCCAGGCGCTCGCGGGCCAGGGCCCGCAGCTCTTCGGTGTCCACATCGCCGCCGGCAACCACCGCGGCGCACACGCGCTCTCCCCACTCGTCGTCGGGTACGCCCACGACGGCGCAGTCCACCACGGACGGGTGCGTCCGGAGCACGTCTTCGATCTCGAGAGCCGATACCTTCTCGCCACCTGTCTTGAGGATGTCCACGGACTCGCGGCCGAGGATGCGGTAGGCGCCGTCCTCCACGACCGCGCGGTCACCGGTCCGAAACCACCCGTCGGGGGTGAATGCCTCCGCGGTGGCTTCGCGACGTCGCCAGTACTCGCTGAACACGCCGGGGCCCCGCACCTGGATCTGACCCGAAAGGCCGTCCGGGACGGGTGCGTCGCCGTCGTCCATCAGGCGGACTTCGACCCCGGGCAGCGGCGAGCCCACGTGGCCGGGCCGTCGCTCTCCGACGAGTGGGTTGGAGAGACCCATGCCGATCTCGGTCATCCCGTAACGCTCCAGGAGACGGTGGCCCGTGATCTCCTCCCAGCGCTCCAGCGTGGGGACGGGGAGCGCCGCCGAGCCCGAGACCATGAGGCGCACGTGACGCGCGCCAACGCTCCAACGCTTTCTGGTGGATTCGTCGGCGCGCTCCCAGGCTTCCACCAGCCGGCGATAGAGCGTCGGGACGGCCATGTACAGGGTGACGTCGCCCCGGGTCCAGCGAGACCACACTTCCTCGGCGTCGAACTTCGTGAGGACCTGACACACGGCGCCCGACCAGAGGGCGCACGTGACGACGTTCACGATCCCGTGGACATGGTGCAGCGGGAGGGTGAGGAGGATGTGGTCGTCTTTTGACCATCCCCACGCCTCCACGAGCGAGCGGACCTGTGCCTCGATGTTGCCGTGCGTGGTGACGACACCCTTCGGACGTCCGGTCGTGCCCGACGTATAGAGCATCATCCCGCGGCGGTCCGGGGTCAGGTCAGGGAGAAGGCCCGAGGGCCCCGACTGCAGCAGGGCAGGGGTGCTGAGCACCGCGATTCCACGCTCCGAGGCGGCAGCGGCCACCCGATCCGCCATCGCGGGGTGTGCGACGACGACCTCGGGCTCGGCGTCGTCGAGGACGTAGGCCAGCTCCGCCGGAGGGTGCGAGACCGCCATGGGAACCGCGACCCCACCAGCTCGCCAGATGCCCCACTGCGTCGCCACCCACTCCCAGCCGGGAGGGACGAGGAAGCCTACCCGCGCTTCCTCCATGTCGTCGCGCCCCGCCAATAAGCGGGTGGCGGCCACCGCCGAAGTCTCACGAAGGTCGTGATAGGTGAAGACGCCTTCCGGGGCGGCCACCGCCAGGCGGTCGGCGTGGGTCTGGACTCGGGAGAAGAGGGACAAAGCCATCCGAAGCCACCCATGGGTGGGGGTGGACAGACCAGGAACGGCGAGCATAGCTGACCGCGAACGGAGCCGTCAACGCACGGGCATGCAAGCGCACACCCTCCATGCTTGCGACGAGCGGGGTCGCGCCTCGCCTGACGCTCAGTCGGGGAGTCGCCGAGGAAGCAGGACCTGGGAGAACCGCGGATGGGGATTCAGTCGCCCGAACCGGGCGATGGCGTCACGATGCTCAGGAGAAACCGCTGGTGCCGCACGAGCCACCGCCGCTGTAGCTCCCTCCGTAGCTCTTGCCCGCGATGACGTTCACCGCGGTAAATGCCCGCTCCACTTTCTTGGAGCCGCATTTCGGGCACTCCCGCCCCTCACCGGAGGAGTAGGCGGAAATGGAGAGGCGGGCCTCGTATGAGGCGCCGCACTCCTGACAGACGAAGTCGTAGCTCGGCATGTATCGAAGAACCGGGAACGGCGAAATCGGCGATGAATATCAAATAATCTAGATGTTGCAATATAAGATGACGCCCCGCTGACGGGAAGCCGCACTGGACGTATGATGACGGTGCCGTGGCCCGGCCCGCGGCCCTTACAGTGTTCGCTCCATCAGGAAGACTCCGATGCGCGCGCTATCCCGTTGCCTCCTCGTCGCCGCCTCACTGGCGGTCTTCAGCCTCCCGACCTCCGCACAGCAGCTTCCCCCCTATCGACCCGACTCCGTCTCGGCCTCGGACTATGCCAGGGCCGAGCACCATATGGCCGGGGACATGAACCCCCTGGTGTCGGGCGGTTCGGTGCGCCCCAACTGGCTCGAGGGCGACCGCTTCTGGTACCGCAACCAGATCGCCCAGGGCGCAGAGTACATCCTCGTGGATCCGAGGGGGAAGAAGAGGGCCCGGGCCTTCGACCACGAAGCCGTGGCCCGAGCGCTCTCGGCGGCCGCGGACACGACCCTGGGCGCCTTCGATCTCACGATGACGGCCCTCACGGACCAGGGCCCGCAGCTCAGCGTGGGCCGCCGCTCGTTCGTATGCGACGCCCAGGGCACGCGCTGCGCTGCGGCGCCGCGTGAGCGTCGGGCCGACCGGAACGCCGTCGTGTCTCCCGACGGCACGCAGGAGGTTTTCATCCGGGACTACAATCTCTGGGTGCGAGACGTGTCCACGGGACAGGAGACGCAGCTCACCACCGATGGTGTGCAGGACTACGGCTACGGCACCAACAATGCCGGCTGGACCAGGAGGGACAGCCCGGTGGTCCTCTGGTCTCCGGACTCGAAGAAGATCGCCACCTTCCAGATGGATGAGCGCGGCGTCGGCGACATGTACCTGGTGAGCACGGCCGTGGGGCATCCGACGCTGGAGGCGTGGAAGTATCCTCTGCCCGAGGACACGGTCATCTTCCGGATCTCGCGCGTCGTCATCGACCTCGACGGCCCGAAGGTCGTGCGCCTCCAGATGCCGCCGGACCAGCACCGCTCGACCATCTGCGACGACATCTACTGCGGTGGCACCTTTGCGGACGTGGAGTGGAGCCCCGACTCCAAGCAGCTCGCCTTCGTGTCCACGTCCCGGAACCACCAGGACGAGGTCCTGCGCATGGCTGATCCGGCCACCGGTGCGGTGCGCGACGTCCTCGAAGAGCACGTGAACACGTTCTTCGAGTCCGGCTTCAACGAGGTGAACTGGCACGTGCTGGAGGGCTCGAACGACGTCCTCTGGTATTCGGAGCGATCCGACTGGGGCCACTTGTACCTCTATGACCTCACCACGGGTCAGCTGAAGCACCCCGTCACGCAGGGGGACTGGAACGTGCTGCAGGTCCGGAACGTGGATCGCAAGGCGCGTAAGCTATACTTCACCGGCGCCGGCCGTGAGCCCGGGGATCCGTACTTCCAGTACTTCTACAGCGTGAGCATCGACGCCAAGGGCAGGCCGGGCGACGTGAAGCTCCTCACCCCGGACAGCGCCGACCACGCCATCACGCTGTCCCCCGACGGGAAGTACTTCGTGGACACGTGGTCGACGCCGGTGATCCCGCCGACGTCGGTGCTACGGGACATGAACGGCAAGGTCGTCGTGCCCCTGGAAAAGGCCGACATCTCCCGGTTGGTGGCGGCCGGTTGGAAGGCGCCCATCCCCTTCACGACGAAGGCCCGTGACGGGAAGACGGACCTGTACGGCATCATGTACACGCCCACCAACCTGGACACGACCAGGAAATACCCGGTGATCAATTACCTGTATCCGGGCCCCCAGACCGGGAGCGTGGGGAGCCGCCAGTTCAGCGCGGCCCGCCGGGACAACCAGGCCCTGGCGGAGTTGGGCTTCATCGTGGTGACGGTGGACGCCATGGGGACGCCCATGAGGTCCAAGTCCTTCCACGCCTCGTACTACGGTGACATGGGGGACAACGGGCTGCCGGACCAGATCGCCACCATCAAGCAGCTTGCCGCCGTCCATCCCTGGATGGACCTGACCCGCGTGGGCATCTGGGGCCACTCCGGCGGCGGCTTCGCGTCCGCCGACGGCATCCTACGTTATCCCGACTTCTACAAGGTCGCGTGGTCGGAGTCCGGGAACCACGACAACCGGATCTACGAGGACGACTGGGGCGAGAAGTGGCAGGGGCTCCTGAAGACCAACCCCGACGGCACCACCAACTACGACAACCAGGCCAACGAGCTCCTGGCGAAGAACCTCAAGGGGAAGCTCATGCTGGTCCACGGCACCATGGACAACAACGTCCCGCCCAACAACACGCTGGCGGTGGTGGACGCGCTGGTGAAGGCCAACAAGGACTTCGACCTCCTCCTGCTTCCCAACCAGCGCCACGGGTACGGCGAAGACAACGCGTACGCGACGCGGCGGCGGTGGGACTACTTCGTGAGGAACCTGCTGGGGGCCGAACCGCCGAAAGAGTACGAGATGAGCGACGCGATGTCGGGGCGGCCCCGGCGGTAAGGCAAGATGGCGGCGGGGGTGACGCACGCTCCCGCCGCCGTGGCTCCGGCGATCTGAGACCCGAGCCCCCCACGATACTGTCCCGATCCCCCAACGGATGACCGATCATGAAGCATCCCACGAGTCCCCTTCAGGTGACTGCTCTGGCCTGCGTCCTCGCTGTGGTCGCCGCGTCGACCGGAAACACGGTTTTGGCGCAGGGGGCACCGCGCGCCATGACGGTGGTGGACCTCATCGACATGCCTTCGGTGGGGGATCCGCAGCTATCCCCCGACGGGAGTCGGGTGCTGTACGTCCGCACTGCGGCGGACTGGAGGAAGAACGGCACCGTGTCGCACATCTGGCGCATCGGTGCCGACGGCACCGGCGACCTGCAGCTGACCACTGGGGTGTCCGGTGAGTCGAGCCCACGCTGGTCCCCGGACGGTAGCCTCATCGCCTTTGTCGCCGACCGCTCCGAAGATGGTCCACGCCAGGTTTTCCTGATGCCCGCGTCGGGAGGTGAAGGCCGGTCCCTCACGACGCACGCCACCGCGGTGGGAGACATCCAGTGGTCCCCCGAAGGCGCGTGGATCTACTTCACCGCGCCCGAGGACCGCACGGCTGAGGAGAAGGCGAAGGAGAAGGCGAAGGACGACGTCTTCGCCTACGACGAGAACTATCAGCAGGTGCACCTCTGGCGGGTGGCAGTCGCCACAGGCAAGGAGGAGCGCCTGACGCAGGGTGACTTCTCCGTCCTGGGGTACAATCTCTCCCGTGACGGCACCATGATTGCCCATCATCGGGCGCCGGACCCGTTGTACGGCGACTTCGAGAAGGGTGAGGTGTGGGTCATGCGCGCCGACGGCAGCGGTGCTGTCCAGCTGACCCACAATGGGGTCACGGAGGGCGGCGCCGAGCTGTCCCCGGACAATCGGTGGGTCCTCTTCACCGCCGACTCCCGTTCCGATCTGGGCGAGAGCTACTACAACAGCAATCTGTTCGTGGTGCCGGCGACAGGGGGTGAGACCCGGGAGCTGGCCCCGGAGTCGGGACTCGGCCTCGACGGCGCGACATGGAGCGCCGACGGGAGCCGGCTCTACGTCATGGCCAACACGGGTGTTCGTGAGGAGATGTATGCGGTGCCCGCCGCCGGTGGCTCCCTCACCAAAGTCTTCGGTGGCGACGCCACGGTCGGCTCGGTGTCGTTCTTCCCGAAGCAAGGGCGGTTCCTGTTCACCCGACGAACGTCCGCCAGTCCAGGAGACGTGTGGACGTGGAGGGCCGGGGGAGGGGAGCCTGCCCAGGTGACCCACGTGTTCGACGACCTGGCGAGCCGCTTCCGCATTCCCCCGGAGGAAGCCATCCAGTGGAAGGGGAGGGACGGCGTGACGGTGGAAGGCCTTCTCTACTATCCGCTGGACTACCGGGAAGGCACGCGCTTCCCGCTGGTTGTGCAGACCCACGGCGGGCCTGCGTCCAGCGACCACTTCGGCGGCGCCTGGAGCTCGTCGAACTACGTGCCCGTGCTGACCTCCCTCGGCTACTTCGTGCTCAAGCCCAACTACCGGGGGAGCACCGGGTACGGCGACGCCTTCCTGCGGGACATGGTGGACCACTACTACCACGAGGCGCACCTGGACGTCATGGCCGGGGTGGACGCGCTCATCCAACGAGGACTCGTGGACAGTGACCACATGGCGGCCATGGGATGGAGCGCCGGCGGCCACATGACCGACAAGCTCATCACCTTCACGGATCGCTTCAAAGCGGCTTCGTCGGGAGCAGGCGCGGCGAACTGGATCTCCATGTACGCCCAGTCTGACGTGCGCACCTACCGCACGCCGTGGTTCGGCGGCACCCCCTGGGAGAAGAACGCCCCTATCGACGTGTACTGGGACAACTCGCCGCTGAAGTACGTCTCCAACGTGAAGACCCCCACGATCTTCCTTGTGGGGCAGCAGGATCCCCGGGTTCCCATGCCCCAGTCGGTGGAGATGTGGCGCGGCGTGAAGGCGCAGGGCGTGCCCACGCACCTGTATGTCGCTCCCCGGGAGCCCCACGGCTGGCGGGAGCTCCGCCACCGGCTGTTCAAGGCCAACGTGGAGCTGGATTGGTTCGAGAAGTGGGTGACGGGGCGGACCTGGACCTGGGAGAAGGCGCCCGTGGAGGAGACGGCTCCCACCGGGTGAGCACGCTCTCCGTTCCCGCGGTTCGCACGCTCCGTCCGGGCCTCCACCTCCTGGAGACGGAGGTGGAGGACTTCGACGTGCGCTCGGTCGTCCTGGTTGGCTCGGAGCGGGCCGTAGTGTGGGACACGTTGGCGCATCCGTCCCAGATGGCGCCGGTGGCGAGGCTGGTCGGCGATCTCCCCGTCACGGTCGTGTACAGCCACGCCGACTGGGATCACGCGTGGGGCACCTGCGGCCTGGGGCGGGCGACCGTCGTCGCGCACGAGGCGGCCCTCGCCCGATTCGCCTCCGACGTTCCGTCCGAGCTCGATGCTCGGCGTCGCGCCGACCCGGACCTCTGGCGCGCCGTCGAGCTCGTCCCGCCCGAGGTGACCTTCGAGGAACGCCACGTCGTGGATCTCGGGGGCGCGGCCCTCCTCCTGCACGCCCTCCCCGGCCATACCCCGGACTGCATCGTGGGCGTCGTGCCGGAGTGGGGGGTGCTTCTGGCGGGGGACACCGTGGAGACGCCGCTTCCCGTGGTGAACGACGGCGCGGCGGTGCCCGGGTGGACGAAGTACCTGGAGCGATGGCGCGACGACGCGGGGGTAGCCCAGGTGATCCCCGCTCACGGCCGGCTGGGAGGCCGTGAGCTCATCGGCGAAACGCTCGCGTACCTACGGGCCCTGCTGGAAGGAGCCTCCCCGGACCCGGGGGAGGTCCCTCCCTTCTACGAGGACACGCACCGCCGCAACGTCAGGGTGGTGGCCGACGCCGTGAAGCCGCCCGGGTAGCGGGGGCGGCTCGGGCCCCGCCTACTTGCGGAGCCTGAAGAAGAGGACCGCACCCACCAACGCGAAGCCCAAAGCCACTTTCATGATGGAGTCACGGTCCCACTCCGCCGAGCCCGCGGGTGCGGATCTCGGCCGGATCTCCTGATCCACGTGGATGGAGCAGAAGTCGGAGCCTTCGCGCGCGTCGCGCTTGCATCGTTCGCCCTTCTTGGTCGTCCCCTGGCACTGGGCCATGGTGCACCTCCCGGTGATCAACCACGCGTCCTGAACTGCATCGCCTCGATGGGTGGCGACATAATCTATCCTACGACCATAGGTGTAGTACGATTCATATGTCACGGCGGGTTCCGTACAGTCGTTCATAGGAAGAGGTACTCTTAGACCGCCAGGAGATGTCATGCGTCACCTTCGCACCGGACACCGGATCCTCTGGGCGGGCGCGACCGCGTCCGCCGCGCTCGCCCTGAGCATCGCATCGTGCGGCGATGGCCCGGTAGCGCCGGAGCCCATCACAGAGCTTCCCCGGGACCTCACCGCGGCGGAGCACGCCGTGGTCCAGGCCAGCAACACCTTCGCCGTGTCCCTCCTGAACCAGGTGCACCGGGCGGCTCCCGACTCCACGGTCTTTCTGTCGCCTTTGTCGGCGTCCATGGCCCTGGGGATGACCATGAACGGCGCCGCAGGGGGCACGCTGGACCAGATGCGGGAGATGCTGGGCTTCGGCTCCTTGTCCATGAGCGATGTCGATGCCTCGTACCGCGGGCTTCTCGACGTCCTGGGAAGCCTCGACAGCCACGTGGAGGTGGACATCGCGAACGCCATCTTCCACCGGAGCACCTTCCAGTTCGAGGCGACGTTCGTGGACACCGTTCGCACCTACTTCGACGCCATGATCCAGGGTCTGGACTTCGCGAATCCTGCGGCGGTGGTGACCATCAACGACTGGGTGAAGCAGGCCACGAACAACCGCATCAACGGGATCGTCGATCCGCCTATCGACCCGCAAACGATGGCCTTCCTCCTCAACGCGATCTACTTCAAGGGCGACTGGACGAAGCGGTTCGACACCAAGGACACGTACACGGGGCCTTTCCATCTCGTGAACGGACGTACCACCGATGTCCGCTTCATGACCAAGAAGGACACGTTGGCATACCGCGCCACGGATGCCTGGCAGGCCGTCGAGCTTCCGTACGGGGGTGGGGCGTGGGTGATGACGGTGGCCGTCCCCACCCAGGGTCACTCGCTGGACGACGTATCCGCCGACCTGGTCACGCTCCTGGACCCCGACGCCTCCTGGAGCAAGCATACCGTCGTGATCGATCTTCCTCGGTTCCAGCTCGAGTGGGAGCGGGTGCTCAACGACGACCTGAAGGCGTTGGGGATGGTTGACGCGTTCTCGCCCGTGAACGCCGATTTCACCCCCATGTTCCGAGACGCGCGGGAGGCCGAGCTCCATGTCCAGGAGGTGAAGCAGAAGACGTTCCTGAGGGTCGATGAGACCGGAACGGAGGCCGCCGCGGTGACCTCGGTGAGCGTCGGTGTCACTGCGGCGCCCCTGCAGTACGTCGTCAAGGCGGACCGCCCCTTCCTGCTGGCCATCAGGGAACGGCTGTCCGGCACCGTGCTGTTCGCCGGCTACATCGTGCAGGCCCCTACGTCCCCGTGATGCCTTCCAGCGTTCGCAACCTGAGCCGATCGGGAAGGTCCGGGGTGGGACGGTCGGGTGTGACTATGAGGATCTCGGATTCGCCGGGGAGCAGGTCAAAATAATCGTCCGAGAAGCGGGCGCCCACGCCCTCCACGGTGAGTCGGACGCCGAACGCGAAGCGATGCGCCGTCACGGTGACCTTCCAGGCGTTTCCGGCCGGCTCCGCCGATACGATGTGCACGCCCGGGTCCGGGAGCTCCAGGGAGTCGGGCACCACCGCGAACGCCAGGTCCCGGGCGATGCGGATGCTGGCGTCCAGAAGGCGGGCCTCGATGACGGTGGCTCGCCGAGAGGATCCGCCCAACAGCGAGTCCACGGGCCAACTCCAGGTCAGGGGAGCCGCACCGCCTTCCAGCGTGACGGGGATCGTCACCCGGACCTGAGTCGAGTCACCGGTCATGTCGACGGAGCGCACCTCCACGACCCCCTCCACCCGGCCCGTGTCGGCCATCGCCCACACGTGCACCGTGTCGGCCCATGTGTCGGCCAGGATCGTCACCGGCGCGAAGACGGCCCGCGCCTTGTAGTGGAGCGCCTTCCAGCGTCCGAAGTAGTCGCGTCCCGACCACGAGACCACGGGCCACGAGTCGTCGAGCTGCCAGTAGAGTGATCCTGCGGTGTGCGGCCACGATCGCCGATGGGCTTCGAGGGCCAGCCCTACACCTTCGGCCTGCTGCAGCTGGCTGACGTAGGCGAAGGCGTCCACCGAGTCGGAAGGCGGCGTGGGCCAACCCTCTCGCTCCATGTACATGCGAATCATGTCGTAGCCGTTCACGCCGCCCCCCAGGAACTTCTGGTGGGCGCGCATCCCGGGGTCGTCGAGCGTGGCCGGCGCCACGGAGTCGAAGGCTTCCACCGTCGCCGGAGCCGGCAGTCCCTGGAAGCCGAACTCGCTGGCGAAGCGGGGCACCTTCACCGCGTAGGCCCTGAACGGCTCGCGCCCGTGCCACACGCCCCAGTAGTGGCTGTCCCCCCGTACCAGTGCCTCCGGCCGTCCCCAGGAGACGGGCGGCGACGCAGGCCAGTAGGGCGTCGCCGGATCGTGGGTGCGTACCGTGGCGGGGAGCACGTCGTCGAAGATGCGCGCGTAGGCCGCGGCGACCTCCTTGCGGACGGCCGGGGTGTAGTCGTCTTGCCACCCCCAGGCGCCCCAGGCCTCCGCGATCTCGTTGTTCCCGCACCAGAGGGCGAGGCTGGGATGGTCCCTGAGGCGGCGAACGTGGTCACGCGCCTCCGCAGCCACGGAGGCCACGAACGCCGAGTCGCCCGGAACCATGGCGTTGGCGAACATGAAGTCCTGCCAGACCATGATGCCCATCCGGTCGGCCAGGTCGTAGAACACGTCGGGGAGGTAGGCGCCGCCTCCCCACACCCGGAGCATGTTCATGTTGGCCGCGGCGGCGTCCCCCAGGAGACGCTCCCACGCCGCCGAGTCCACCCTGGGAAGGAAGTGGTCGGGTGGCACCAGGTTGGCACCGCGCGCGAAGAAGGGGACCCCGTTCACCACGAAGGTGAAGTGGGCCGGCCGGGTCGCGGTCCGCTCGTCGGCGGCCCGGTCCGCCCCGGCCGGTGAAGTCCCCTCGGTGACCTCGGCCGCACCGCCCGGGTCTGCAACCGTGTCGGCGGTCGTGTCCAGCGCGATGGTGCGCACGCCGAAGCGGACCTGGCGGCGGTCCCAGCGCTTCTCCCTCGTCAGATCCACGTCCACGGAGTAGAGGTGTGCATCGCCCAGGTTCCGGGGCCACCACAGCTTCGGCTCTGGAATGCTCAGCTGGAGCTGAACGGTATCCAGGCCGGCACGCGCCCCCGCCCCCTCGAGCACGGACTCGAAGGAGCCGTCCGGGCTCCTGGCGCCGA
This sequence comes from Gemmatimonadota bacterium, assembly GCA_022340755.1. Classification (GTDB taxonomy): domain Bacteria; phylum Gemmatimonadota; class Gemmatimonadetes; order Longimicrobiales; family Gaopeijiaceae; genus SZUA-318. The sequence continues at coordinate 7,727 of JAJDNI010000141.1, read as the reverse complement.
CGCGCACACCGCCGGCCCGGGACGACTGGATCTCCACGTCGACGAGCACCTGGGCCTCCCGCGGCCCGATGGATTCGGTGCGAACCCGGACGTCGCGGATGCGCGACCCGCTCCAGGCCTCCAGGCGCGCGGGGAGCCAGATACCGGAGGTCACGTACCGCGGTCCCCAGTCCCAGCCATACTGGTACGCGGCCTTCCGCGTGAACGCCCTGGTGTTCCTGGCGTCCGGTTCCTGGTGGGGGATGGGCCAGGGGCTCGCGGCAGCCCGCTCGGCACCCACCCTCACGGGCGAGGTGAAGCGGACCTCGAGGGTGTTGGCGCCTGGGTGGAGGCGGCTCTTCACGTCCACGCGCCAGCGCCGGAACATGTTGTCCGCGGTGAGGACGGTCTCTCCGTTCAAGCGCACGTCCGCATACGTGTCCAGGCCCTCGAACACCAGCTCGACGTGCTCTTGCGAGAGGAGCCGCGCGTCGGCATCGATCTCCGTCCGATAGGTCCAGTCGGCGTCCTCGATCCACTGCAGCTCCGATTCCCGCGCCCCGACGAAGGGGTCGGGAATGAGGCCCGCAGCGAACAGATCCGTGTGGACGGTTCCGGGCACCTTCGCGGAGATCCACGTCGAATCCCCGACCTTCTGCAGTTGCCACCCCGAGTCGAGAGTCCGGGTCAGGAGTGCGGGCTCGGGCGCCGCACATGCAGCCGCCGAGACCGCCGCAGCGACGAGGACGAGGCGGGCTCCGGGCCTCATCGGCGGGCCAGCTTTTCCGCTTCTTCCCTCACGACTACGACGGACTCCGGATCGGAGTCCGAGGGCGGCCGCGTCCAGGCCTCGTGCCCCCAGACGGGGTCGGGGGTCGATCCCAGCTCGATCTCCAGAACCCCTCCCCGGGCTACGTCTTCGTGGCGGATGTACGTGAACGGCCATGCTCGGCCCTTCAGGTGCACCGAGCGCACGTAGCGTGCGTCGGGACCGTCGCGGTGCACCCGGATGATGAAGGTGCCGTGCTGAACGCGGACCCGGGCCTCGTCGAAGCGAGGGACGCCGAGCACGTACACGCCGGATGAGGGGTCCGCCGGGTAGAAGCCCAGAGCGCTGAAGACGTACCACGCCGACATCTGCCCGCAGTCTTCATTTCCGGAGAGTCCGTCTGGGGCGACGCGGTACTGCGTGTCCAGGATCTGTCGCACGCGATCGGCGATACGATCGGGACGACCCGCCCAGGCGTAGAGGTAGGCGATGTTGTGGCTGGGCTCGTTCCCGTGGGCGTATTGCCCGATGAGCCCTGAGATGTCGGCCGAGACGTGCGTTCCCGTGATGACGGTGTCCTGGTCGAAGAGCTCGTCGAGCTGGCGCACGAACGGGGTGTCTCCACCGTGGGCCGCCACCAGGCCACCTGCGTCGTGAGGCACGAACCAGGAGTGCTGCCAGGCGTTGCCTTCAGTGTAGTCGGTATTCTGGCGGTGGTCCGAGCGCAGGGGGTCGAAGGGCTGGGAGAAGGATCCGTCCGTCAGGCGGCCGCGCATGAAGCCGGTGGCAGGATCGTACTCGTGCCGCCACGCCTCCGAGCGCTTCCGAAACGTGCGCGCGGTGGCCGTGTCGCCCACGAATGCCGCCAGGCGGGCGACCGCGGCGTCGTCGTACCCGTACTCCAACGTCTTCGTCACCGACTCGCCGCCGAGGTCCGACGGCACCCATCCCCACTTGCGGTAATCGTCGAGGTCCCGGATGTCCGAGGACTGGCTCTTGACGACAGCGGCCAGCGCACGCTTCGGGTCGACGCCCGCCAGGCCTTTGAGAACCGCATCCACGATGACCGGAACGGCGTGGTTTCCCGTCATCGTGTTGGTCTCGTTGGCGGTGAGGAGCCACACCGGCAGGAGGCCGTGCTCGTCGCCGAACGCCAGCATCGAGGCCACCAGATCGTGCACTCGGGCAGGGTCGATGATGGTGTTGAGCGGATTAGCGGCGCGGAACGTATCCCAGAGCGAGAAGATGGAGTAGTTGACGAAGCCCTGCGCCCGGTGGATCTCACCGTCGCCTCCCCGGTACCGGCCGTCGACGTCCTCGAACAGCACGGGCGCGAGACGCGTGTGGTAGAGCGCCGTGTAGAAGATGGTCTTGTCCTCGGGCGTGCCGCCCGAGAGGCGGACCTTCGACAGCTCGTGCTCCCACGAGTCCACGGCCCGGGCCCGGGCGCCGTCGAAGTCCCACTGCGGAGCTTCGGCTTCGACGTTCGCCAGGGCGCCGGCCTCGTCCACGTACGAGATGCCCACCTTGACCAGCAGCGGCTGGTCACCGGCGTCGGCAAAGTGAAGCAGGGCGCGCTCTTCGGGTGGCTGGCCGACCCGATCCACGTGCGTCACCGGACGCGACGTCACCAGAGCGAAATGGATGCGTTCGTCGTTCGCCCATCCCTTGCTGTAGCGCTTTCCCAGGAAGAGCGTGTCCGAGACCTGGACGAGCTCCGTCGAGGTGGGCGTGTCCCAGTTCTCGTGGTACCCCAGGTCGATGACGAGGCCCGGATCGGCGCCTTCCGGGAACGTGATCCGGTGGAGGCCGACCCGGGGCGTGGCGGTGAGCTCCACCTGGATTCGACTGCGCTGCAGCGTGACCGCGTAATAGCCCGGCGACGCGCGCTCCTGGGCGTGGTCGAGGCGGTCGGAGTAGGGCCGGGTCCCGTCGGGCAGGGTGTCGACCGACAGGTCCACGGGTCCGGCCACCGGCATGACCAGGATGTCCAACAGGTCGCCGATCCCCGTGCCGCTCAGGTGCGTGTGGCTGAATCCCGTCAGCACCGAGTCAGACCAATGATACCCCGAGGACCAGTCCCATCCGGCGCGGCCGTTGTCGGGACTCACCTGGACCATGCCGAACGGCACCGTGGCCCCGGGATAAGTGTGGCCGTGGCCACCGGTGCCGATGAAGGGATTCACCCACTGCGTGAGGGGGCCACGCTCGAGGGCCGGTGGATGGTCGGGTGGCGCGCACGACGCCAGAGCGGCCACGGTGATGAGGGCGGCGTAGCTCGCGGCGCGCCGCGGCGCCACGGTGGTGGGAGACGAGCTCATCGCCGACGCTCGTTCGAGATGCCGCTCGCGCGCGGTCATGATCTCAGCAGATGGGGGCGCTCCTCGAGCACCGTGAGGATCAGCTCCCCGAACAGCGTATTGGCCCATGCGAACCATGCCCGTGTGTAATCCGTGGGATCGTCCTTGTCGAAGGCGTCGTGTATGAAGCCCGTGCCCGCGTCCGTCGACTTCAGCGTACGCAGCATGGCCGCAACCTCATCGTCCGACGTGCTCGTAAGCGCTTGCATGATGAGACCGAGGGGCCAGATGCGACCCATGCCCGCGTGAGGACCACCGACGCCGCGGGCGGCCCTGCCCTGGAAGTAATACGGGTCGTCGGAAGAAAGCACGAATCCACGTGTGCGCACGTAGAGGGGATCGTCCTTGGCACACACGCCGAGGTACGGAAGAGAAAGCAGGCTGGGGACGTTGGCGTCGTCCATGTGCAGACGGTTGCCGAAACCGTCCACCTCGTACGCCCACACCTGCCCTGCGGTGGGATGCTCCACCACGGCGTGGGCGCGCAGGGCGCTGCTCACCTCCGAGGCCAGGGCGCGGCACTCCCCGGCGAAGGTGTCTCCCAGGCCCAGCGGCACGGACATGTCCGCGAGCTGTCCGAGGGACACCACGGCGAAGTGGTTGGACGGGACCAGGAAAGGGAAGATCGTCGCGTCGTCCGAGGGCCTGAAGATCGACACGATGAGGCCCACCGGGCGGATGGGATTCCCCCAGCCGCCCCCCGCCACCGTGTCGGTCTGCCACCCGGTGACCCGCTCGAAGTGGTACGGGCCCCGGCCGTTCTTCCGCTGCTGCGTGCGGAACGTGGCCACCACCGAGCCCATCGCCTCCCGCCAGGCGTCGTCGAAGGGAGCCGTATCGGCGGTGAGCTTCCAGTAGCGATACGCCAATCGGATGGGGTAGCAGAGAGAATCGACCTCCCACTTCCGCTCGTGGAGCTCCGGCTGCATGTCCGTGAGGTCGTCCTTCCACGGGCTGTCTCCGGGACCTTTGTAGAACGCGTTGGCATACGGGTCGATGAGAATGCAGCGGGTCTGCCGGTGGATGACCCCGGCGATCAGCCGCCGGAGGTCGGCGTCCTCCGTCACCAGGGGCAGGTAGGGCCACACCTGCGCGCTGGAGTCCCGCAGCCACATGGCATCGATGTCCCCGGTGATGACGAAGGTATCGGGCTTCCCGTCCAACTCCCCGAAGTCCACCGTCGTGTCAAGCGTGTTCGGAAAGCAGTTCTCGAAGAGGCGCGCGATATCCGGATCGGCCACCTGGGCCTTGACCCCCTCGATGGTGCGCTCCACCGCCCGGCTGGTGAAGCGACGTGATGCCACCGGCGGCCGACCGGTGAGTTGATGCGCGGGTGGGGCGAGAGTGGAGCGTGGCCGCGCCCGCGCGGTGTCACGTCCGGGACCCGCAGCCGAGTCCGTCACGGCCCCGCCTCCCAGCGGACCTGCCACCGCCGCGGCTCCGACGGCGCGTGCGGCTCGGCGAAGGAAAGTACGGCGGTCGGAATCGTGGCGTCCGGCGTCGGGGTCCAGCGTGCCCTCCGGGTCAGGGTGACCGCGGGAAGGTAGGGCCATCCCTTCAGGGCTCGCCAGGCGATGACCCCGGAGGGTGCCGCGGCCACCCAACAGGCCGTTCAGTGCAGCCGAGGCAACGGGTTGCCCGGAGCGACCAGGACGACGAGCGACACGGGTTCGAAGCCTTTCGCCGTGGCGGTGACCCGCACCGCACCGGTCTCGTCGGTGGACTGGATCATGGCGAGCAGAAGCCCGTGGAAGGCGGTGCGTCGCGGAATCCCGTACGCGGTGTGGTCCGTGGGGTTGCCGTTCCCCACCGCCAGCACCCGCCCCGGCCCGGTCGCCGACACCTCGACCATGGGGTCCGCCGATGGAACGACCACGCCGGCGCTGTCCACCACTTCGACGGTGACGTGGGCGACGTCGCGGATGCCCGACCGGATCGTGTCCCGATCCACGCTGAGCCGCAGCGCCGCAGGCGCCCCGGCCGTGCGCACCTCCGTGGTGGCCACGACGTCGCCGTCTCGCTTCCCCACCGCGCGGAGCACGCCCGGCTCGTAGGGGACGTCCCACGACATGTGCAGATCCGCCGTCGTCGGGAAGACCTGGGGGCGGTCGTAGTGGTTCCAGCTCTGCGACGTGCCCTCCCGCGGGAACTCGATGCGTTTCTCGCCGATGAACGTGCCGTTGAGGTAGAGGTCCACGGCGTCGCAGTTCGTGTATGCCAGCACCGGGATGGTCTGCCCCTCCCGCCCGGGCCACGTCCAGTGCGGGAAGAGGTGGATCATGGGGGCGCCGGTCCACCGGCTCTGGTAGAAGTAGTATCCGTCGTCGGGGAATCCCACGAGATCGAGCACGCCCGAGGTCGAGCTCTTCCGCGGCCAGCGCGCCTCGCCCAGGTAGTCGACCCCCGTCCACATGAAATCCCCGGCGAAGTAGTCGTGGAGCGACTCCCAGCGCCAAAGCTGCTCGGCGCGAATCATGCCCCACGTGTAGTCGGGCTGCACGCGGTGGGGATCATCACCCAGGGAGTACTCCCCCCGGGTACCGAAGACCGACACGCTCTCCGTGCCGATCATCTTCCAGTCGGGATGCGCCAGGTGGTCCTCGGAGGCATACAGCTCCCTGCGCTCGTGCCACCGGTCGACATAGTTGTAGCCGACGACGTCCAGTAGCTGCAGGAAACCGAGGGTGGTGGGCCCGTCGTCGGCGGCGATGTGGTCGTTGCCGGTGGTGACGGGGCGGGTCGGGTCCTCGCGGTGGGCGACGTCTCTCAGCGTGCGCAGCACGTCCTCCCCTCCGGCTGCGTACTGCTCTCCGATCTCGTTGCCCAGGCTCCAGATCACCACCGATGGATGATTCCGGTCCCGGCGGATCATGTCCGTGAGGTCGCGCGTGCCCCAATCTGCGAAGTACTCGTGGTAGCCGTGGGGCACCTTGCCGTGCGTCCATTCGTCGAAGGCCTCGTCCATCACGAGGAAGCCGAGGCGATCGCACAGGTCGAGGAATTCCGGGGCCGGAGGGTTGTGCGAGGTACGCACGGCGTTCACGCCCATGTCCCGGAGGAGCCTGAGCCGTCGCTCCCACACCGCTTCTGGTACGGCGGCCCCCACGGGCCCGCCGCCGGCGTGCAGGTTCACGCCCCGCAGCTTGACGTGGGCTCCGTTCAACAGAAAGCCTCGATCGGCGTCGAACGCGATGGTATGGATGCCGAATGGCGTGTCCATGCGGTCCACCGCGCGGTTTCTCGTGTCCGACACCGTCGTACGCAGGGTGTAGAGCGCGGGCGTCTTCGGTGACCAGAGCGTCGGCTCGTCCACGACCAGGCTCTGCTCCAGATCCGTCGTCGCTCCCGCCGACAGGTCGAAGGTGTCGTCCACGTGGGCCACCTCTCTGCCGTCGGCGTCGAGCACCGAGGAGCGCAGCGTCCCTCGCCGCCTCGCGGTGCCGTCGTTCACGACGGTGGTACGGACGGTCACCTGCGCGGAAGCGGCGTCGACGCGCGGCGTGGTCACGTACGTGCCCCACGCGCCGACGTGGAGCGCATCGGTGACGATGAGCCACACGTGGCGGTAGATACCGCTGCCGGAGTACCACCGCGAATTCGGCTGACGCGAGTTGTCCACCCGGACCGCCACGACGTTGTTCCCCGAGGTCAGGTACGGCGTGAGATCGTATTGGAAGCTGATGTATCCGTTGGGACGCGTGCCCAGGTCGTGTCCGTTGATCCAGACGTGGCTGTTCTGGTAGACGCCGTCGAACTCGATGGACACGTGGCGACCACGCTGGGCGCGGGAGAGGGCGAAGGACCTGCGGTACCAGCCCACGCCGGTAGGTAGGTATCCGCCGCCTCCGCCGGCGGGAGCATTCTGGTCGTAGGGGCCATCGATGCTCCAGTCGTGGGGAAGGTCCAGCTTGGTCCAGCCGGAATCGTCGAACGCCTCGGCCTCGGCCCCGGCCGGGTCCCCGCGGGTGAAGCGCCACCCATAGTCCATGAGCAGACGGCGGTCGGCCGCGGAGGGCGCCTCCTGCGGGGGCGTACGCACGGTGCCGGCTTGCCGCGGCCCCGCGTCCGTCGTCACCTGCCGCCCGCCCAGCGACGGCGCGGCGACGCCGACGAGACAGAGCAGGGGGATCGCCGATCTGACCGTTCGCCGGTTCCTCATCATGGCCTCACTGGAGCCGTGCTCCCCGGGATTCTGGATTTCGGTGTGTCCGTGTCGGCCGACACGACCGCGTTGCCCGACACGCGGAGGCTCGCGCGCACGCGTCCGGGCGCGACGAACGAATTCTCGTACACGGGGGCGTCCGGCCCGGGCTCGCTCCCGTCGGTAGTGATGTGTACCGCCCAGGGCACGTCGTCACCCCCCACGGCGACCGCCGAGCTGAGCACGCGGACCCGGTCTCCCTCCCGCACGATGGCCAGGCCGTAGACCGCTCCCCGGGGTCCGCGGACCTCCGTCTGCACGAGGATGCTGGCGATGCCCGCCTCCGAAGAGAACGGGTTCTCACCGATGAGCGTGACGTCGCCGGTCGCCCCCAAGGAGACGTTCTCCCAGGCGCCCGAGGCAGTGGTGCCCTGCGCGTCGAGCAGCGTCGCCCGGAGGAACGCCACGTCCTTGTCTC
>JAJDNI010000137.1 GCA_022340755.1 Gemmatimonadota bacterium | reverse complement strand
GTGAAAGAGAAGTCGTCGGGCTTCACGCCGCCGGGCGGTCGCGTGTCGTGCCGCCACTGGTAGCGCACGGCCAGGTCCACGTGGTCGGTGAGGGCGATGAAGAGGGAGAGATCGCTCAGCGCGCGCAGGTCTCCCAGGTCGTCCCATCGGGGCTGCAGGTACCCCACGCCCAGGAAGCGCACCCCGTCATTGAGCTGGCGGTTGAGGACCAGCAGGTTGGCCATGCGGAAGTAACGCGTGGTGATGGGCCGGCTCCCCCCGGCGAACCGGGCACGGTTCAGATCCTCGAGCTCGTACATCACGCCGCTGCCAACGTCGAACGTCGTGCGCGTCCGCCCCGCCACCCGGAATCGGACCCCCGAGCCCAGGAGGAACCGGTCGTGGATGACGCCGGAGTGGCTCCCTTGCAGCTGCACGAAGTGGAAGGACTGTACCCGCTCTTTCCACCAGTGGTTGTAGCGCAGGTGGAGGTAGCTGTCGTTGTCGAGGCTGCCGGTGTCCTTGGACTGGTAGTTGATGCCCGTGAAGATCCGAATCCAATCGCTCGGCCACCGGTAACCGGTGGCGAGTCCCGACGTGATGTTCGTATGCGAGCTGTTCCCGCGTGCTATGTCGAGGGAGCCCTCCACACCAGCGTGCCATCCGTGGACGTTGCGCGGCTGGAGGCGTTCCACGTTGAGGATCGCCTGGGCTGTCGTCCGCCGGGGAGCCAGCACAGTGACGGCAATGGCCGCCCCCAGGAGGCAGGTGGCCACGTGGCGCGGACGAGCGCGGCGGTCAACGGAGCCGGGAGGGATGCGCATCCCGAAAACCTAGGGACGGAGCCCACTTCGACAAGTCGGAGTGCGGGGGCGAGACTACGGGGTTCGTGACAGCCGGACGAGCAGCGCCTCCAGCACTTCCCCGGCCACGGGAGCAGCGGCGGCGACGGAGACGTCTCCTCGCCGCACCGTCGCGTACGCACGACCTGCGAACACTGCACTCTGATCGAAGCGCACCGCCTGCCGCGCTTCGACGAGCTCGAGTCGGCCACCGCCGTCCAGCTCCTGGATCACCCGCACCATCATCGCGCCCTCGGCGCTCCCCAACTCGATCCGAACCACCGGAAGGTCAGGCACCGTCAGAATGAGAAAGCCCGCGGCGGTCTCCGCCTCGTCGCGGCTCATCGCGCGCCAGCCCCCCCAGGTGGGGTCACCCGCCGGCACGACGATCTCCGGCAATCCCGAACGCTGGCGCCGCGCCTCCGCCGCCGCGCCCGTGACGGCGATCTCATTCAGCGCCACCGACCGGGGAGCGAGGCGGAAGTCCAGAGACGCCACCGTCCCCCCCTGCACTGCCAGCTCGCGGCTCGCCTGCCGAAAACCGATGAGCTGGGCGGTCAGCGTAACCTGACGTGACGCGGAGTCGGCGGGCAGCTTCTCGAGCGCCAGCTCGAACGTCCCGTCCTGCTGTGTCAGGGCGCCCACCCCCGTGCCTTTCACCACGACCTGGGCCGCCGAGAGCGGCCGTCCGGACTCGTCCGTCACCTTGCCCCGCACGAGCGCGGGGCCCGAGTCGGGCGCGCTCTGCAGATCGGCCGCCATCGCGACCTTCCGGAGGGCTTCCGCGGCCGGTGCCGGCCGCACGGACGTAACGCCCGACGCCAGAGGCTTCGCAGCAGCCACCTGCGGCGCCTCCGGAACGCCCCTCGCTGCTCGCGCCTCATCGGCGAGACGACCGCTGTCCGGCCTGGTCCTCAGTGCAGCCACGACGGGCTCCGCCGGGGGGGGCTCCGACGACGTCGGCGCGCCAGCAGCGGAGTCCTTGTCCTGTACGGGCGTCGCGTCCGCCATCCTCGTCTGTTCGGCGGACGACGCGAGAGTCGGCGGCTCCGTGCCCGGGGACGAGGTGTCCGGCGCTACCTCTGCGGCCGCCGCCACCTGCGTCTCCGTCACCGAGTCGGTCTTCGCCTCCGACGCCGCCATCCGGGCGACATCGGCACCTCGATGGAGACCGTTGGCCATCCATCCCACGCCGAGGGCGATGGCGATACTCGCGGCCCATGCGGCGGCTCGCCACGGCGAGCGACGGCGGGCGGTCGCCTGACTCTTCTCCGCACGAGCGAGAACGGCCTCGAACGCCGGGATCGGCTCGTCCATCGAGTCGGAGGTGGAGAGAAGTACTTCCGCCCGCAGCGACAGCGCGTCCAGCTCTTCGAGCTTGGCCGCGCACGACGCACAACTCGCCAGGTGGCGTGCAATGTCGATGCGCTCGGCGGCGCTCAACCCCGAGCGCGTCCCGTCCAGCCAGGCCTGGAGGGTTCCGTCATCCAAGTGCTGCATCGGTGCTCTCCAGCGCGTCGTGCGCGTTCACGAGTTTCTTCTTGGCCCGGGTCAGCGTCGTGCCGATGGCTCCCTGCGCGAGTCCGGTCTGCCCCGCGATCTCGGCGTAGCTGAGACCGGCGTTCCACAGCAGGAGCACCTCTCGATCCGTATCCGACAGCTCCTCCAGAGCGCGGTGCAGACGCTCGGCGCGCTCCCGCCGCTCGACCTCCTGTGCCGGGGTGGTCGTATGTTCCGCCCGCACGTCCTCCTCCACGCGGACCAGCTTGAGATGACGCCTGCGTCGGACGACGGTGCGCGCCTCGTCCCGAGCGAGGTTGGAAGCGGTCCGAAAGACGAGTCCCCGCGGGTTGTCGGCGTCCCGGTCGAGAACGCGGACGAACGTCTCCTGGGCCAGGTCCTTTGCCCGTTCGTCGTCCCACAGCATCCACCGCAGAAAGCGCAGCACCTCGGGATAGAGCGCGCGGTACACGGCTCCCCAGTCGGTCTTCGCCTTCGTTCCAGGTCGGTGGGCGTGGCCCCTCGCCTCATCGGGCGATGCTGGTCGGCTCATGTGCATTCGACGAATCAGCGTCGTGGATTTGCACAGCGTCGTCTCTGCAATTTAGCCGGTCGTGGGAGGAGAAGCTCGGACCAGGCCGGTTTCGGCTGGTGGATCCGGCGAGGTGGGCGTATCAGTGTGTACGTCGCATACCGTTCCCCCATCCAGGACCCCGGACCGCCATGCTCCGTCGCGACGTTCGGCCCACTCCCCTCACGCGACTTTCCATGCTGGGCGTGGCCGCGTTCCTCGCGGCATGCTCGGGGACCGGCAATGGGACGGCCGCCGGAGGCGAAGCGGCTACGGCCCCCGGCGTGGCCATGACTGGCGATACGACTCTGGATGCCGACAGCTCCGCCGTCATCGTGACGCTGACTCCACGCGTCCCGGGCCCCGACGGAGGCCGCCGCCTGGAGTGGTCGCCCTACGGCCACAAGCTGGCCCTCACCGCCGAGCTGGACGGGCGGATGGCCACCCAGCTGGAGCTGGGTCCGGAGGGCACAGCGCCCATCGACCTGGAGCTCGCCAGGAGTGACGGAGCCCGGCACTACGACCGCCTTTTCGTCGACTTCAACCGTAACGGGCGATTCGACCCGGGCGAGATGCTCGAGACCACGCCCAGCGAGCTGCGTCACAAGTACTGGTCCACCTTCGACACCGTCGTGACCGTGCCGGTGCGTGATCCCGTGACCGGCAACGCGGCCGCCGACCCCTATGCCCTGACCTTCTGGTACGTGGAGGACCCGGAATCACCAGAAGAGCCACCGGTCCTGCGCTTCTC
>JAJDNI010000127.1 GCA_022340755.1 Gemmatimonadota bacterium | reverse complement strand
CTCGTCGAGACCGGAGGGATACGCCCTCACCCACGTGCGGGCGGCCGCGTCGGAGGCGGGCATCGGCGAGCACTTCGTGGAAGCCGCGCTGGCGGAGGTGCACGCGGATCGGGCCACGCAGCTAGCGTCGCCCGGGAGGCGTCGGTTCTCCAGATGGCTTCTGGGAAACCCGCCCGAATCCCTGACGGCCAGGCGGGTCATCCGCACGTCGCCTGGCGAGATCCTCCAGGCCATGGAGCGTATCCTCCCCGAGGAGCCGTACGCGCTGACGCTCCAGGAGCGCCTGGGAGACGCGGGAGCGGGGGGGACGCTGGTGTTCGACATCCAGGGCGTGGGGTTCACCTCCCACGGCACACCCGGCTTCAAGGGAGACGCCAGCTTCGCGGACATGCGGCAGGTGTACGTGACCTTGGCGAGCCTCCCGGGAGCCTCCCCCCGCACGGAGGTCACCCTCCGCTCGCCGGTGGCGTGGGCATTCCGGCTGAACGCGGGCCTCTCCGGGGGCCTGTCGACCCTGGCGGGCGGGATCACGCTCCTCCTGAGCGGCGCCATAGGCTCCGGGCTGGCCTTCCTCGGTCCAATGGGCTTCGCGCTCCTGGTCGCCGCAGGCGGTGCCGCCGGGGGCCTGGGCGCGTTCGCCGGGATGCGAGCCATATACCGGTACGGCCTGATGCGCGGCACCCGGGCCTTGGACGCACTCCTGGCGACGGTAGCGGCAGCGGCAGAGGGTGGGTGGGGCATCACACCCCACCGTCAGGGTGAGGGTGATCCGTAGGCGATGGATCGCATGCAGGGGGCGACTCCACCTCCCTATCGGATCGACGGCACGCCGGGCCCTACGAGGCCGGCTGCCCTGGCTCTCCCTCGAGGTCGGCAAACGCGATGATGCGGCTGGCACCCCCTGCGAGATCTCCCACGGAAACTCGGACGCCCCCCTCAGCAGCGACGAACGGGGCCGGGGAGCCCTCCACCAGCGGAACGAGTCGGTCCGGCCCCTCCGGCAGAACGACGTAGATCCACAGCCCCTCGATGGATTCGGATTCCGGAGCTTCTACCAGAATACGGAATTCGGGCCTGTGTGCCGCGAGGGAATCCGGCGTCGAATCTCCTCTCAGGCCGGGGGAGTGGCTCCCGGGCTGGAGGAACGTGACCCGGACCTGGGCCCTCTTCTTCCACCACTGGGCCACGTCTCGACCCGTGGCCACCCACCAATCTCCCTGGGCCCGAACGGTGTCGGCGAGCGTGCGGACGGCGTCCAACCGTCCCCCGGCGCCGACGATCTGGGTGTGCGTGCCCACCACGGCCAGTCCGCCGATGGTCCGGAGCTTCCGGGCTCCCTCCACGAATGCGTCGGAGATCCTGTCCGAATCGATGCCTCCCTCCTGCGCGAAGACGTTGTAGTCGTCCGGCATCAGGCGCGGAAGCAAGACCATGGTTCCCCCGCCCGTTCTGTGGATCTCGGGGCTGGCCGAGCGGTCCTGGTTCGAGGCCGAAATGTAGTGCCCACCGAGCTCCTCCCAGGCCCGGAGGGTGCCCGAGTCGAAGCTCTCCTCGGGGGGGCGAAGACCATCCACGTCCTCGCCGGTCCACTCCTCCAGGTCGGACTGGCTCTGCCGCAGACGCCGGAGCTGCTCACGGAAGGGCAGCCCGCCCAGGGGCTTGTGGTCGGTAGTGTGCGACCCCACTTCTCCCGCCGCGGCCAGCGCCTCCACTACCTCTCGATCATCCTGGACCAGCCCGGAAACCACGTAGAAGCTCCCGGGCAGATCCACCTCTTCGAGAAGCTGCGCCATGGCGAGCGAGCTCTTGTAGTCCGACTCCACGTCCTCGTCCAGCACCATCGCCGCCCTCTCCCCCCCGGGCCACGCCGAAGGGGAGGCCGTGGGGATGCCCGCAGCCCAGAGGACCCCATTCTGCACCATCCGCTGCAGAAGGACACTGTCTCTTGGGGTGGCCCCCTGAGAGAGACGGAATCCGAACCAGGCGGCCCGCCCCCCCGCCTCGGTGACCGTGGTGAGGGCAGCCACATCGGCGCCTCCGCCGCTCTCATCCGGTGCCGGGTCCAGGGCCCAGTCCGACCAGTAGACCCTGGGGCCCGGGAGCGTCAGGGCCGGGGATGGCGCCGGCCGGAGCTCGATGCGTGTACCCGCGTCGAGACCCGCAGAGAGGGGGGTCTCCGCCGGAACCGTCAGATAGAGCTCCCGCCCAGTCCCGAGCTCTTGGACGCCGCCTGCGCCGGCGAGCTGGGCCACGGTCTGCCAGCCCCTCCACGCGCCCTTCTCGTCTCTGGCACCCACCGCCCAATTGGACACCAGGCTCCCCTCCGCGGCCAGATGAGCGCGGATGGCCGCTACCTCAGCTTCGGAGAGGCACGGGGCTTCGGGGAGGAGAAGGAGCTCTCGAGGCTCCAGGGCCAGGAGCTCGGCGACGGAGCCCACCTCCCGAACCTCCCCACCGAGCGCCTGGACGAGCCCCGCCCACTGCGCCAGCGCTGTGGGATAGAACGTAGAGTCGGGAAAGAACGACCGGTTCCGGGGAGAATTGAAAAGCACGACGGGGAAGGATCGCCCGGGGAACGCGGCACGGGCGGGAGGGGCCGGTGCGGGCAAGAGACCCGAGGACGTCGCCGGCTGCCGCCCGTCCAGGCTCCCCCAGACGAGGGCGGCCGCGGCCACCACGCCCACTCCCAGGATTCCCAGGAGGATGATTCGGCCGAGCCTGTGCTTCGCGGACCGGGTCCGCGTCACCGGATCAGGCTTCGGTCGCATGGGCTCTCCAATCCTGGCCGGCTTCCATCATCAGAGTCCTCCCCTCGGTGGAGACGATCCCCCTTCGTCTGTGCTCCTTCAGGATAGATACCTGGCGCGGATGGGGGATGTAAGGGGGATCAATGACGAGCGAACAGGAGAAACCACCGGGCGCCTCGGTCGTTGCCGTCCGCCAAGCTGCGGGCTAGGGTGAAGAAGCCCGAAGCGATCCCCGCTCGGGGCCGGGCCAGACGAAGGGAGGACACACCGCATGTTCGTCGTGACATCGGAGCACGTCATTGGCCACAGGATCACGGAGACCAAGGGTCAGGTCTTCGGGGTCGTGGTGCGCAGCCGCGGTATCGGCGGCAACATCATGGCGGGGCTCCGGTCCCTGGTGGGTGGCGAGATCAAGGAGTACACGGAGCTTCTCGAGGAGGCGCGTCGCCACGCCGTGGATCGGATGGTGCAGAACGCCTCCGCGATGGGCGCCAATGCCATCATCATGATGCGCTTCGACTCGTCCGAGATCGGGCAGACCATGAGTGAGATCGTGGCGTACGGAACGGGCGTGGTGGTGGAGCGGGCGACCTGAGATGCTCCGCAACGTGCTGCTCGGCATCGGTGCCCTGGGCCTCGTTTTGGCGGTTGGGCTCCTCGTGGTGGGGCTTTACGAACCCGGGCTTCATTTGCTGATCGGCTCCGGCGTGCTCACGGCCGGCGTCGGCCTCGAGCGCTGGCGCTACGCCCGCTCCCTGACCAGCCGGGAGGGGCGCTGGCTTCCCACCGGCGAACGGTTCGTGGATCCCACCACGTACCAGCTCACCGACGTCTACTACAACCCCGACACGGGCGAACGGGACTACCGGCCGGCCGAGGACGACGACCGCCGGATCGGTCCCTGACCAGGAACCCCTGCCTTCGCCCGCGACTACCGCGTCCGCCCAGCGCTCTTCAGGAGCGCGGCCAGATCACGACGTCGAGGTACTCCGGGTGCCGGCGCAGCCACGCTTGCACGAAAGGACACTGGACGACGACCCTGTCCCCTTCGGCGCGGGCGGTGTCGAGCGCGTGTCGCGCCAGGATGCCACCCACACCCTGACCGCCGAGGGATGATGGTACCTCGGTGTGCACGAGCGCGATGGAGTTCTTGCGCCGCTCGTAGGTCAGGAACGCGGTCTCGCCTTCCACGGTGACCTCGTAGCGGCTCGCCTCCCGGTTGTCGCGTGCGGTAGGTGCTCGTTCGTTCTGCTCCGGCATCAGCGTCTCCCGCGCGTCGCTTCCGAAGGATGCACGATCTCCACTCTTAGCATCCTTTCGTGCAGATCCGTTCGTGGCAACCAGGTTCGCCCGTTTCCAACGGCCCGGTTCGGGGTACGAGCTACCCATGGACGAAGCGGACGACCCACCTGAGGACGATCGCTCGGGCGACAGGCGTGCGGGCCCTCCCACCGCGGACCGCGTACGCGTCGAGATGGAGCGGTTCGCGGAGTTGATACGCGACCTCGCCCGGAGAGACGCCCTGCTGAGCGCCGTACCCTTCCTCATCAGACGGCTGGGCGATCTTCGGAGCCTGCTGTTCGACTATGAAGTCCGCGCGACGGAGCACCTGCTGCCCGTCGAGAATTCCGACGAGCGTGAGGCACGCCGCATCGTTCGGGAGGCAGAGGAACGGCTGCGCGCCATGAAGGAGGAGTGGGGCGACCACTGGACGCCGGACGACGCCGACACGGGCTCGGGCGGGGAAGACGACACTTCACCATGATCTGGCGGTAGAGGGTAGCGGTGCCATCGCCGCCGGGCAGCCCACGACGCTCTCATCTGGATTGCCCGGCCCCGGGTCACTCCCTAGACTCTCCGCTCCCGCCTCGAGACCCCTCCCGTCCATTGGAACCAGTGGCAGTGAACACTTATCCCGTTGTCGAGCGCCTCGCCGCATTGCCGGCTCTCGCTGGGATCCCCCGCGAACAGCTCCAGTGGCTCGTCGACCACGGGCAGGTCCATCGCATCGAAGACGGCCGAACGATCCGAACTGGGGACGAGGAGATGGCAGGGCTCCTCCTTCTGATCTCGGGTCGTTTCTCCGTTCGGCTGGATCAGGGCGGCGTGTCCCGAGAGGTCCGGGAGGTGACCGCGGGACACATCACCGGATACGCCCCGTATTCGAGACTGGCGACGACCCGGGTCTACGTCGTGGCGGACGGGCCGGTGGAGTTCTTGCTGGTCCGGCGGGAACACATGAGGGAGATGACACGCGCATGCTATGAGTTCACGGCTGCATGCGTGCACGAGATGCTGGACCGCACGCGTGAGTACAAGGCCGACGACAAGCACCAGGAGAAGATGGCCGCCCTCGGTCGGCTGTCGGCGGGCCTGGCCCACGAGCTCAACAATCCGGCGTCGGCGGTCGCTCGCGCCGCGCGTGAGCTGGAGGCCCTCCGGGAGGAGGTAATCGCCGCAGCGCGCGCCCTGGGCGCCACCGCCCTGGACGGAGAGGCGAAGTCCACGCTGGAGTCCCTCGAGTCGGCGGCCCGAGCAAGGGCTGTCGAGGAGCTGTCACCCGTGGACCGGGCCGACCTCGAAGACCGGGTCATGTCGTGGCTGGAGGAACACGGCGTGGCCGCCGATCTGGCCTATCCTCTGGTGGAGCATGGCCTCACGGTCGCCGATCTGGATGATGCGGCGCCGAAGCTTGATGCCGAGCAGCTCCCGGTGATGCTGCGATACGTCGCCGTCAACGCTGCGGCTCGCGGGCTGACCTCGGACATCTCCTCTGCGGCTTCGCGGATCCACGCGCTCGTCGCGGCGGTTAAGAAGCACACCCACATGGACCGTGCGCCGGCCATCGAGCCGGTCCTGCTCCGGGACCATCTCCGGGACACGGTCACCCTCATGGGCTCCAAGGCGGCGCTGAAGGGGATCTCGCTGGACCTGAGCGTCGAGGACGCCCTGCCCCCGGTGGACGGATTCGTCGCGGACCTGAACCAGGTGTGGATGCACCTCGTAGACAACGCCATCGACGCCGCGCCCGAGTCGGGGCGCATCTCCATCGACGCCAGGCGGGAACGCGACGTCGTCGTCGTGCGCGTGGTGGACGACGGGCCCGGGATCCCCACCGCGGACCAGGAGCGGGTGTTCGAGCCCTTCTTCACCACCAAGCACGTCGGCGAGGGGCGTGGCCTCGGACTGGATGTCGTGCGCACCGTGGTGCTGGGTCACATGGGCGTCGTCGAGCTGACCTCGACGCCTGGCCGTACCGAGTTCCGGGTCACCCTGCCGGCGGCCGATACCTCGGCGTAGGGCGCAAGCTCACCCTCCCGGACCGACGTCGGCTCCCGCCCTCCGCCGCCGTCTCAGGTGACAGGGACCTCACCCGACAGGTAGGCCGCCGCCTGATGGACCATCCCCCGGAACTCCGGCTCGGGGTCGGTGAAGGTGTCGAGGAAAGTCCGGTACTGCTGCCGCGCTTCTCCGTCGTTCCCCATTTCAGCGTAGAGGCCCGCGAGCTTGAAGCGGGCGGCGGGGTGGATGAAGCCCTGGATCATCCAGTTGTCCGTCCGTGCCCGCGGACGATTCAGGATCGACTCCAGGTGCTGGATCGCCCATCGCGGCTCTCCGAGGCGGACGTGCGCCTCGGCCAGAAGCCACCAGAGGAGGTAGTCGTCCCCTCCCAGGTGGCCCACAAGCGGCTCATGGATCCGGGCCGCCATGGGACTCAGGCTCCGAACGACGCGGCGCCAGTCTCCCCTCTGGAACGCGGGACCCACTTCCAACAGAACGAACCAGGGCTCGAAGGCTCCCTCGAAGGTCCGGCTGGTGGCGGTGTCCCGCATGGCCCGGAGCCGCCTGGCGACCCGTTGTGCCTCCAGCGTGTCACCCAGGAGCGACTCTCGAACGCCGTAGAGGACGTAGTCGGTCACCTCGTAGCGCCCCCGTCCTGCCAGCTCCCTCGGCTCACCGTGGGTGCCGAACGTCTCCTCCGGAGCTTCCTCGAGGGGAAGGCCGTAGGCGACCTCGAGAAGAAGGTGCGAGACGTTGCTCAGGGCACTCGAGTCGGGCCGGAGGGCCCGGGTCTCGGGGTGCTTCAACAGCGGAACCGTATGCGCGGCCCGGATCCCTCCTCGCAGCGGGACCATCTGGAGGAGCGCGGTTTCCACCTGGGTGGGCCAGCGCCAGTCCCCGGGACCGTGTTCGACCATGCTGTCCACCCGGGCCCATTCCCCTGCGGCAATGCTCTCGAAGAGCGCCGCCTCCCGGGCACAATCGGGCGGCAGACCGACGTGCATCGAATCCAGCAGCGCGTACCACTCGTCCATTCGGTCGAGAGCAGCAGCGAAGTAGTGGGTGTTGATGAAGCATCGGGTGCTGTGGGGAAGCTCAGGGTTGAACCGCCGGGCCTTGTCGGCGACGTCTCGTTCCAGCCTGAACCGAATGTTCAGCGCGGAGTCTGGAAGCCCTCCAGGAACGGCGATGTAGACACCGTAGTTGTTCAGGTACCTGGGGTTCCGGAGGACGGCTCGCTCGGCGTCCTTCAGGGCGA
>JAJDNI010000106.1 GCA_022340755.1 Gemmatimonadota bacterium | reverse complement strand
GGGGGGTCCGCTGTGGGCAGGCGGTGGCGAGCGGGGCATCTATCGCACCACCGATGGGGGCGAGACGTGGAAGGCCGTCCTCACTGGGAACGAGTGGACAGGCGCCACGGACCTGGTCCTGGACCCATTCAACTCCAAGGTCATGTACGCCGCCATGCTCCAGCGGGAGCGCCGTGCGTACAGCTACGTAGGCGGTGGCCCCGGGAGCGGCATCTGGAAGAGCACCGACGGGGGCGACACCTGGACCCACCTCACTGACGGTCTGCCCACGTCGGACATGGGTCGCATCGGCCTGGACGTAGCGCGTTCGCAGCCCAACACGGTGTACGCGGTCATCGAGGGGAGCGAGCAGGGCGTCTACCGCAGCGACGACGGTGGCACGTCTTGGCGGAAGCAGAGCGACCAGTCGTCCATTCCCTGGTATTTCGGGCAGATCCGTGTCGACCCCAACCACCCTGACGTGGTCTACCACCTCGGGCAGAGCTTGACCCTCTCCACCGACGGTGGCGTGACCTGGAACCGGGTGGGCAGCGGGCTTCACGCGGACGACCACGCCATGTGGATCAACCCGGAAGACTCCGACAACCTCCTGGTCGGCAATGACGGCGGCTTCTACGTGTCCCACGATCGCGGCACCACCTGGGACTTCTCGCCGAACCTGCCGATCTCGCAGTTCTACACCGTGGGCCTGGACATGGCCGAGCCGTTCTTCAACGTGGCCGGTGGCCTGCAGGACAACTCGGTGTGGGGCGGCCCGTCCCGCACCCGCAACCGCGACGGCATCGTCAACGCCGACTGGTACAGCATGAGCGGTGGCGACGGCTTCTACGCGGTCACCGACCCCACGGACCCCACCATCTCGTACGTGGAGTCCCAGGAGGGCGGCATCGTCCGCTTCGACCACCGCACGGGCGAGCAGAAGAGCATCCGCCCGCAGCCGGCGGAGGGCGAGAAGAGCTATCGCTTCAACTGGAGCGCGCCCATCCTCGTCTCGCCCCAGGATCACAACACCATCTACTTCGCTGCGAACTACGTCTTCAAGAGCACCGACCAGGGTGACCACTGGGAGCGCCTGGGCGAGGACCTCACCCGCCAGGTGGACGTGGATTCCCTGAAGCTCATGGGGGAGATCCAGAAATCCGACGCCGTCTCCCTTGGGCAGGGCACGGCGCAGTTCGGCAACATCTCGACGCTGGACGTGTCGCCGCTGCAGGCAGGGCTCATCGTCGCGGGTACCGACGACGGCGTGGTCTCCATCTCCCAGGACGACGGCAAGACCTGGAACAAGATCATGCATTTCCCCGGAGTGCCGGATACCGCCTACGTCAGCAAGGTCCGTAACTCCAGGGCGACGGTGGGCACCTTCTACGTCAGCTTCGACAACCACCGGAGCAACGACTTCAAGCCGTACTTCTTGAAGAGCACCGACTTCGGCAAGACCTGGAAATCCGTCACCGGCGACCTACCCCAGTTCGGAAGCATCCGCGGCTTCGTGGAGCACCCCCAGCACCCGGACCTGCTCTTCGTGGGCACCGCGGTGGGGCCGTACGTCACCGTGGACGGCGGCGCGCACTGGACGAAGATCGCCGCCGCCAGCGGCATGCCCACCGTGCCGGTGCACGACTTCAAGATCCACCCGCGGGACGACCAGCTGGTCATGGCCACCCACGGCCGGGGCTTCTACATCATCGACGACCTGGGCGCTCTCGAGTACCTGGCGGACGCCCGCAACGCCGGAGGCCCGTACCTGGCCCCGGTGAAGAGCGACCTCCTCTTCGTGCCAGACGGCTCCAAGACCAGCGGGACCCACGCGAGCCGGGACTACTCTGGTGAGAACCCGCCAGTGGGGGTGCAGGTGCACTACTGGATCCCCGGGGGCACCATGGGGAGCATCTCCCTGCAGATCCTGGACGGCTCCGGACAGGTGGTGCGCACCCTGGACACGCCGCGGACGCCGGGGATGCACAACGTCTTGTGGGACTTCCGCTACGACGCGCCCTACACCGGCCCACCCGAGGCCAACCCCCAGCCGCAGGGCCGTGGCGGATTCGGCGGCTTCCGTGGCTTCGGTGGCGCGAACCAGGGTCCCATGACGGCTCCCGGGCGCTACACGGCCCGTCTCACGGTGAGGCCCCGGGGCGAAGGCACGCCGACCGTTCTGGAGCAGACGTTCACCGCGGAGCGTGACGCAGCGGTTCGGATCACCGACGCTCAGATCGCGTCGCTCACGGCGATGCGGCGGTCGCTGTCCGACATCCAGGGCCGGGTGGCGGTGGCGCTCAAGCAGGCGGACGAGATCAAGCAGCAGATCACCGGGGCGAAGGCCGCCATGGAGCGCGTCACCGTGCCGCCGGCGATTACCACCGAGGCAAACGGTATCGAGCGAGACGTGGATGCGGTCATCGCGCAGCTCCGCGGTCGGGGCGGCTTCGGTGGTGGTGGGGGCGGCGGAGGAGTCGTGGGCCCCAGCACCGTCAGCCAGCTCGTGTCGCAGGCGAACGGCATCAACCGGGCGACAGCCATGCCCACCGGCTACGAGCAGCAGGCGTTCGATGCCCTCCCCGCCGCGCTGGACGCGCAGGTGGAAAAGCTCAACGCGGCGCTGGCCCGCATGCCCGCGTTCCTGAAGTCCCTGGACGACGCCGGAGTGCCGTGGAGTCCCGGCCGTCCGGTGCGCGACTCCCAGCGGTAGGGAGGCCGTGCATGCGCGTGGTGCCCCGCGCAGCCCGTGCCCTCGGCATGGGCCTCCGGGGCTCGTGGGGATAGTCCGGGAACGATGACGAGTCGTATCCCAGCTACGCGCGGGGCTTCCCCTCCGGGAGGCCCCGCGTCCACGTCGGGTCCATGAGCCGATCCGACGTCATCGTGCTGCCGCTGCCCGATGCGGCGGCGCGTAGCCGCATCGCGGACGACCTGAACGCGAACCTGCTCGTGGAGGCGGGCGCGGGCTCGGGGAAGACCACCGAGCTGGTGACCCGCATGGTCGCGCTCGTGGAGAGTGGCACGGCCTCGGTGGAGCAGATCGCCGCGGTCACCTTCACGCGGAAGGCCGCCGGCGAGCTGCGGGAGCGCTTCCAGACGCGCCTGGAGGAGCGCATCCGCGAAGGTGGGGACGGCGAGGGGGATTCCGAGGGAGCGCATCGCATCCGACGGGCGCTCGACGAGATCCATAGGGCGTTCGTCGGAACGATCCACGCGTTCTGTGCCCGGCTGCTCCGGGAGCATCCTCTGGAGGTCGGGCTGGACCCCGGCTTCGAGGAGCTGCCGGCCGAGGAGCGCAAGGTGCTTCGGCGGCGCTTCTGGGGGGCGTACCTCGAGCGCCTGTCCCGGGATGTGGACCCCGTCGTGGAGGAGTTGAGCAACGCGGGACTGCGGCCCAATCAGCTCTTCAAGCTCTTCGACAGGCTTGTGGAGAACCCCGACGTGAGGTTCCCCACCGAAGAGGCGGAGGCGCCCTCCGCCGGGGAGATCTCGGCGATCCGGACCCAGCTCGGCACCCTCGTCGACACGGCCTGGGAGCTCATGCCGGCCCGGGAGCCGGACCCGGAGTGGGATTCCCTGCAGCGGAAGATGCGCACCCTGCACTTCACGCGGGACGTGACCGGATGGAAGTCGCCCGTGGACTTCTTCGACGCGCTGGCGCTGGTGTGCAAGCCGGGGCCCAAAGGTCACGCCATCACGCTGAAGCGGTGGAAGGACGGACCCATGGCCAAGGCCCTCCGGGAGCAGGTGGACGCCTTCGGCGTAGGGGAGGACAAGCCCGCGCACCGCCTCCTGAACCGTTGGTACGCCAATCGATACGCGCTGGCCGTGCGCTTGGCGCGCCAGGCGGCGGAGGAATTCGCGGAGCATCGCAGGACCGCGGGGGGACTCGATTTCCAGGATCTTCTCCTTCTGACGGCGCGTCTGCTGCGCGGAAATCCCGATGTCCGCCGTGAGCTGGGGGAGCGCTACCGGCGCGTGCTGGTGGACGAGTTCCAGGACACCGATCCCCTTCAGGCCGAGGTGATCCTCTTGCTCGCCTCGGATCCCGAGG
The DNA here is from genome assembly GCA_022340755.1 of Gemmatimonadota bacterium. Lineage (GTDB taxonomy): Bacteria > Gemmatimonadota > Gemmatimonadetes > Longimicrobiales > Gaopeijiaceae > SZUA-318. The sequence goes on along the minus strand of JAJDNI010000106.1, from coordinate 10,340 downwards.
GCGACGGCGCTGGAAGCGAAACGTCGGCCGGAGCGGAGCCGGATTGGAGGCTCGTGGTGCCGCGCCCCGGCGCCCTGTTCGTCGTCGGTGATCCCAAGCAGAGCATCTATCGATTCCGTCGGGCGGATATCCAGCTGTACGACTTCGTCAAGCAACGCTTCCGCGACTTCGGGGACGTCCTCGAGCTGATCTCCAACTTCCGATCACGGGCGGCGATCGGTGACCTCGTGAACGAGGTCTTCGACGACGACGACTTCTTTCCCGCGGAAACGACTCCGGAGCAGGCGCGCTTCGAGCCGCTGCGCACGAGGCCACGGAAGACCCCAGCGCCCGCGGAGGGCGTCTTCTGGTACGCCGTCGCCCCCGACGCGCACAATCGCGCCGCCGTTACGGACGACGATGCCGCCCGCATCGCTTCCTGGATCAGGACACGCATCGACTCGGGAGAGCGCGTAGCCGGGGACTTCATGATCCTGACGCGAACCACCCACTACCTGGCCGCCTACGCGCGGGCCCTCGAGGCCCACAGCATCCCGGTCCAGGTGACCGGCGCCGGCGTCGGGATGGAGCACGAGCTCGAGGAGCTCGTGGCGCTGCTGGAGTGCATGATCGATCCGACCAATCCACTGAAGGTCGTGGCGGTACTGGTGGGCCTGTTCTTCGGTCTGGACTACGAGGCGCTGGTAGAGCACCGCCTTACCGGCGGGTCCTTCGACGTGGTGCGGCCGGGCTCCCGCGGCCAGAGCGAGGTCGTGGAAGCGCTGGCCAAGCTCCACGAATGGTGGCGGACGGCGAGCACCACGCCGGCCGACGTGTTCGTGGGTCAGGTTGTGTCGGAGCTGGGCCTCCTCCCCTATGCGGCCGCCGGGGATCTCGGGTCGGTGCGCGCGGGAGCCCTGGTGTTCGTCCTGGACGCCGTACGCGCCGCGGCCCTGGCGGGTGATGCCTCCCTGCCCGGCGCCCTGGACGCGCTGCGGACCGCCCTCGACGCCAGGGAGGCGGAAGCGCCGCTGGAGCCAGGCCGCCCCGACGTCGTGCGGGTCATGAATCTCCACCAGGCGAAGGGCCTCGAGGCCAACGTCGTGGTCCTGGCCGACCCTTCGCGCGAGAGGGACCGGCCCCCGGAGGTCCACACGCAGCGCCTGGAGGACGGTACGCCGGTGTGCTGGGTGCGGGTGACCGGCGAACGTGCGAGCGGCTACGGCGACCACGTCCTGGCGCGTCCCGCCGAGTGGCAGGACAAGGAGAACACCGAACGCCGCTTCGAGGTCGCGGAACGCGTGCGGCTACTGTACGTGGCGGTGACCCGCGCCCGGGACGAGCTCGTGGTGGCGCGTCGCCCGGGCGCGACCGGCATCACGGTATGGAGTGCCCTCGACCCGTGGCTCGAGGCCCACGGGATTTCCCTCGCGCTGGATCCCGAGGAGCCGGCGCCGCGAGAGGAGTTGCGCGTGGAGCCGGCCGAGGTGGCCGCCGAGGTGCGGGAGGCGGAGGCGCGCTTGACGGCGCTCGCGGTTCCCTCCTATCGGCACCTGACGGTCACGCAGGTCGCCAAGGGCAGCCAGGAGGAGGAGGTGCGGCCGGGCGACGGTCAAGCCGGAGAGGGCACGCAACCCGCGAAGGTGCAGGAGCGTACCGGCGGGTCGACGACTCCGGACCCCGGCGCGTTCCGCGGATACTCCTGGGGAAGTGCCGTCCACGGCGCCCTCGCCACGGCGGCCAACGGTGCCACGGAGCGACGGCTACGTGCCGCCTGTCGGTCCCTGCTGGTGGAGAATGGGCGTCCCCTCGACGACCACGGCGAGCCGCTGGAGCTCGAGGAGCTCCTCGCGCTGGTGCGGGCCGTTCGCGCCTCCACGCTGTGGGCGCGAGCTGCGGCCTCGGATCGCGTCCTGACGGAAGTGCCATTCGCCGCACCGGGTGCGATGCGGGAAGCGGAGACGCTCGTCGATGACGAGCGGGAGCCCGAAGAGGTCGCCTCGAGGGCCCGGAAGCCCGGGAAGGCCGGAGCGGCCGACAGGCGAGGACACCGGCAACTCGATCTCTTCGGCCCGGACGCGCGTCCGGAAGAAGAGGCGCTCGCCGCCGACGGGCCGACACCCGCGCGGGCCGTTCTGGAGGGGGTCATCGACCTTGCCTTTCGTGAGCCCGAGGGGTGGGTGATCGCAGACTACAAGACGGATATCGGCACGGACCCGGAGTTCCCGGCACGGGTCGAGTCGTACCGGCGTCAGGTGGACTTGTACGCGCAGGCCTGGACCCACCTCACCGGAGAGCGCGTGAAAGAGCGCGTGCTCTTCTTCACCGCCCAGAACCGGGTAGAGACGTGGTGAGGTGACGGAGAGCCACTCGTGTGGCATCATGATGCCCATCGTCCCCCTGAAGGAGATCCCATGAAGATGGCTCGACCCTGGCGGCGGATGCCCGCCTCGGCCCACGTGCTCCTGCTGGGGATGGCCCTGTGCGCGGCGACCGCCGTTTCGGCCCTGGGGCAGACGTCTCCCCGCACGCGCCTCGTCATCCTGGGCACGGGCACGCCCAACGCCGATCCCGAGCGCTCGGGCCCGGCTACCGCCGTGGTGGTGGACGACCAGGCCTACCTCGTCGACGCGGGCGCCGGCATCGTGCGCCGGGCCGCCAAGGCGGCCCGCGACGACCATATCCGGGCGTTGGCCCCGAACCGTCTGGACATGCTCTTCCTCACCCACCTGCACTCGGACCACACCGTCGGCCTGCCGGACCTGCTGCTGACGCCCTGGGTGCTCGACCGACCGGACCCGCTGACGGTGTTCGGTCCGCCGGGAACGAAGCGCATGATGGACCTCATCGGACAGGCGTGGAGCGAGGACATCGCCATCCGCCGCGACGGCCTGGAGCCACACGAGCACAACCGGGATGCCTACCGCTCGGTAGTCCACGAGATCGAGCCCGGATTCGTCTACCAGGACTCCCTGGTCAAGGTGTACGCCTTCCCGGTCAAGCACGGCTCCTGGGCCCACGCCTACGGCTACCGCTTCGAGGGACCGGACCGCACCATCGTCCTCTCGGGAGACACGCGTCCCACCGACGCGGTGGTCGAGGCGTGCAATGGGTGCGACGTGCTGGTTCACGAAGTCTACAGCGCCGCGCGCTTCGCCGGCCGCTCCCCGGAGTGGCAGCGCTACCACAAGGCGTTCCACACGTCCACCACCGAGCTGGCGGACATCGCCCGGCGCGCCCACCCGAAGCTGCTGGTGCTCTATCACCAGCTGTACTGGGGTACCGACGACGCGGGGCTGGTGAAGGAGATCAGGGCGGCCGGCTACACGGGTCGGGTCGTGTCGGCTGCGGACCTGGACGTGCTCTGACCTCCGCGAGGGGGCGGCAGGGTCACGGCGGTCGCCGTCGCAGCCGGTCCCGGGCCTCCGCGGCGTAGACCCGCACCTCCCAGTCCTCGTCCTGGAGTGCTCGCTCCAGGATAGGCGCGCCTCGCGGGGAGCCGATCCGCAGGATCGCCACGACGACCTCGCGCCTCACATCAGGCGACTCGTCGTCGAGACGAGCGGAGAGGATGGGAAGGGCCTTCTCCAGCCCCGGCATTCCCAGCGACTGCACGGCGGCCCCTCTGATCCAGGCTTCGGAGCTGCCCAGGAAGGTGGGAGCTTCCTCCAGCACCCGGGGCGACCCGATGGCCGCCAGGCTGGCCATGGCCGTGACCCGGACGGGCGCCGAGGGATCACCGAGCAGGGGCACCAGGGAGGGTGTGGCCTCCGGTGCGCCGATGGCGCCCAGGGCCTCCGCCGCTCGGTAGCGGACATTCTCGTCTGGATCACCCAGGGCGGCCGACAACGCCGGCACGGCCCGAGGGGAGGAAAGCTGCCCCAGGAGCCGTGCCGCCATACCTTTCAGCGCGGGATCGGCCCCCTCGAGGAGCCCCACCAACGGGTCAACCGCCGGCTCGCCGAATGAGGCGACCTCCTCCAGAAGGTGGGATTGCCGCCGCCAGTTGGCTTCGGACGTCGCCTCCGAAACGAGCCGCTGCATGGTCTCCGTCCCATCCCGGGGCGAGGCGAGTCGGGCCACGGCCACCTTCAGCCCTCCGGCGTAGAACGTCACCGAGATGGACATGAGCAGGGCGGTGTAGAGACCGACCACGGCGACCACCTCGCGCCTCCGCTCGGGCCGCGCCTTCCCGAAGAAGAGACGGCACGGAGCAGCCAGGATCCGCACCACGATGCGTGGAAGGGGAACGAGCAAGGGCGCCCTCCGGCGGTAGGCCTCGTACTCCTCGCCGTGCCGCTTTCCCATGCCGACCTCCTCGGCCATCGCGACACCGACGATGACCATCGTGGAGATCAGCCACGGCAGGCTCGCGCCGATCCCCCAGGATCGCCGGGGATATTGCATGCGTTGCAGGAGGAGGTAGGCACCGTAGGTCCAGAGGATCCAGCCCAGGTACTGGGGATGCCGACTCAGGCGGTACACCCAGGAATCCGCGACGACCTTCCCTCGTGCCCGGGCCTGCAGCCATGCGTGCACACCGAGGAGGAAGATCAGGATGCCGCCACCGGTGAAGAGGACGGCGGTGGGCCACACCGAGTGCACTCCCACGAGGCCGAGAAGCCACTGGAGGAAGTCGTTGGGCGCGTCGATGACCCGCCCCCAGCTCTGCATCTGATGGGAGACGTCCAGGATCGGAAGCCACACGACGTTCAGAAGTCCCAGGCCGGCGAGGAAGAACATCACGCCGGCGAATTGGGCGAACACCGGGAGCATGACGCCGACGGCGCCGAGGGTGGCCAGCCCGGTGCGTTCGGTGGAGAAACCCAGAACGATGAGTCCCAGAAGCACGAAGAAAGCCAGATAGCCCACGGTCCGGATGTGATAGTGGGCCATGAAGAGCTCGGTTTTCAGGCGGGCCACGACGTCCGCGTGGGAGTCGCCTCCCGGGGTCCGGATGGCGCCCTGGAGGAACCCGTCCACGAGGTGCGGCAACTCCACCGTCGCGAAGGTGAGCCCTACCGTGAAGACGACGGTGAGGGCGAGAACCGAGGCGGCGCGTACGAATTGGCTCTTCATGGTCGCCGGTCCTACATGGTGTCCATGAGCTCCTTGAATCGAGGGTGATCCCGCAAGGACTCCAGGTCCGGGTCGCGCTCGAGCCAGGCCCGGTTGCCGAAGCCGACGCTTCGTGCCTCCTCCAGGCAGTCCAGAGCCCGGTCGGCGCGCCCCGCCACGGCGAACAGACACGCCACGTTGTAGCGCACGCCGGCGTCTTCCGGATCGATGTCGAGGGCACGCTCCGCCCAGTGCAGCCCCTCCTCCTCGCGACCGACCCGACACAACGACACCGAGAGCATGGTCGCGGCGCGGGGGTCGTCCGGGTTCAGCTCTACATATCGGCTGGAAACCTCAGCCGCGTGTCGGTACGCGTCCTGGGCCCGCTCGTGCTCTCCCATGGCCTCGAGGGATTGGGCGGCGAAGAAGGCCGCCGCGTAGTCCTCGCGCACGGATTCCGCGTCTTGGAAGAGGCGCGCGGCGTCCGCGAATCGACCCTGCTGGAAGCAGGCACGCCCGTGCAGGTAGCGCGCCTCGAAGAGACGTGGATCCAGGTCGATGGCCCTGATGAACGCGGTTTCCGCCAGGTCCAGGTTTCCTCCCAGGAACAGCAGGGCGCCACGGGCGGCGTGGGCCTCCGCGAGCTCGGGGTCGATGCTCAATGCCTTTTCGGCGGCCTCCAGCGCGGCCCCCAGGTCGGCTTCGGCGGCGGGGTAGTACATGGCCAGGACCGCGGTGGCTTCCGCCATGCCCGTATAGGCCAGCGCGAAGCGCTCGTCCTTGTCGATGGCTCTCCGGAACATCTCCTGGGCGTATTCCAGGCCTCTCCGCCGCGCCTGTGCCAGGAACTGCCGACCCCTCAGATAGAATTCGTATGCCTCGACGTGCTGGGTAGGCACTTTGGCGAGAGCCTTCCGCTCCGTGTCCCGCAGGACGGCGTGAAGCACCCGCACGACGGCGTCTGCCACCTCGTCCTGGATCTGGAAGACATCTTCCATGGTCCGATCGTACTGCTCGGACCAGAGGTGATATCCGTCCTCCACGTTGATGAGCTGCGTCGTCACCCGCAGCCGATCGGCGGCGCGCTGCACGCTTCCTTCCAGCACCGCCCTGGCGCCCAGCCGTCTGCCGATCGTACGAACGTCTTCGGGCGTTCCGCCGAAGGCGAAGGAGGACGTCCGGGCGACCACCTTGAGATCGCCGATCTTGGCCAGGTCCGTGACGATCTGATCCGCCAGCCCGAAACCCAGGTACTCCACGTCGGGGTCGCCGCCGACGTTGACGAAGGGAAGAACCGCGACGGACCGGGGCGGGGCGTTCACGGTGGGCGGGACAGCCCCCCTTCCACCCAGCTTCCACGCCGTCCAGAGGACGACGGGCAGCAAGACGGCGAGAAGCTCCAGGACGTCGGTGGTCCAGTTGCGCTCCAGCCCGAAGCGGGTGACGGCCCAGTCGGTGAACTCCAGCAGCCCCCAAGCGGCCGCCAGGTAGACGCCCAGGACCTGGGGCACACGGCGCCTCAGGAGCTCGTGTAGTGTCCGACCCATGGACGGTGCCTCCCGCACCGGGACGCGCTGCTACGGGCGGGGCAGGGTATGGAGAATCTAACCTACGGACGCGCCTCCTGTTCCCCCGCAGGGCGCCCCCTGTCTCATCGCTCCACCCTTTCCCCTACGAGATCTCCTTCCCGTCCGGTCCCACCTTGCCCTTCTGCAGGAAGGTCACGCCCTTCGCCATCCACTCCGGCTCGGGTGCCCCCATGAGGTAGTGGTCGAAGAACTGCTTCATGCGGATCTGGAAGTCCTTCTGGTTCGGTTCCTTCGACAGATGATGGGGCTCGTCCGGATACGAGAGCAGGATGACCTTCTTGCCCAGTCGCCGGGCGGCGGAATACAGCTCCAGGCCCTGGTTCCAGTCCACCGCGCCGTCGGCGGTTCCCTGGAGGATCAGGAACGGCGTCTCGATGTCCGGTACGTGCTCGATGGGGGATTGGCTGCGCCAGCGCGGGCCGTCGTCCCACGGCGTGTCGCCCATCCGTCCCTGGCTCCACTGCAGGATCGGGCCGTTGGAGCTTCCGCTCTGCTTGTAGAGGATGTTGTCCATGCTCATCAGATCCGTGAGGGGAGCCCCTGTCACGATGCACGCGAACATGTCCGTCTGGGTGAGGATGAACGATGTCTCGTATCCGCCCCACGAGTGCCCCTGAAGGCCGATGTGCGCGGGATCTGCGTACCCCAGGTCGATGACCTCCTGCGCCGCCGCCGTCACGTCGTCCAGAGCCGAGCTCCCCGGAAGTCCTCGATCGTAGATGATGTCCGGCATGAGCACCAGGTAGCCGTTGCTGGCGTAGGTGGACATGTGGGGCCGGTCGTCGTACACGGGCTGCGAGAAGAGGTGGTGGTTCTGGGACATCTTCTCGTAGAAGTAGATGATCATCGGGTACTTCTTTCCCTGCTCGTAGCCCGCGGGAAGGGTGAGGGTGGCCTGTAGCTTGTTGCCGCGCTTGTCGATGTAGTCCACCAGCACGCGCTTGCCCCAAAGGAACTCGGAAATCTGGGGGTTGGCGTCGGTCACCTTCCGGGGTGAGGAGAAGCGCAGGTCGCTCACCCAGTAGTCGGGGAACTCCTGGAAGGTCTGCCGCGTGAAGACCACGCGGTCGGCATTCTCCGCCTTGCGCACTCCGCCGATCATCTCGTCGTCGTAGATGAGGACCTGCGGGTCTTTCCCCGGGCGGGCCTTGTAGTAGCCCGACTTCTTCGTCCACTCACCGTACGCCGAGAGCACCATGTCCTTCGGGTCCACGAAGGACGCGGTGCCGCCTCCCCGGAAGCGGCCGAAGCCCGGCGCCCGATCCAGGTCCTGCACGCGGAACTGGATCTGCTGGGCCTCCCCCACGCCGTTGGTGACGTTCACGGCCTTGCCGCCGTTGGCCGGGACCTGCCACACGTCCCACTTGGTGTAGAGGAGGACCGAGCCATCCCTGGTCCAACCGCCCACACCCCACGCGGGGGCCTCGTCCACCTGGTCGAATTCGTGGTTCACGAAGTCCACGCCCGCCGAGGTGGACAGGTCCGTGTGCTTCAGGGTGGCTATCTCGATGGCCTGCACCTTCCCGTCGGCGAGATACAGGAACCACTTGCCGTCGGGCGACGTGCCCATGGGCCGGTGCAGATCCTTCACCAGCTCGGCGGTCTGGCCGTCGTTCAGGTCGATGCGCACGTAGTCCGCGTAGCCGTCGGGCCGATTGAGGTCGTGGCGGTAGGCGGCGTCGTTGCTGCCCACGCCCCAGCGCCCGTCCTCGGTGACCTGCACCCGTTGCATGTCCTCGGTGGCCAGGCGCAAGAACCGCCCGGAGTCCACGTTGTAGACCGAGGTATACGTGAAGCGCCGATCTCCTGCGGCCTGCCGCATCTGCACCGACTGGATGCGGTCGTCGTTCCAGTGCCACACGTCCACGTTGGCCCGCTCCTCTCCGTTCTCCGGCCGCTTCGCCTCGTCCTCCTGCTCCTTGATGCCCAGCAGGATGCGCCCACCGTCCTTGGTCCAGGTGGTGTTCCCCAGCTCCGAGAGGACGAAGTCTTCCGGGAAGGACGCGTCGCCGGCCGGGTCGTACGTCTTCACGGCGGGGGTCGTGCCGGTGACTCCCCGTGCCACGAGCAGCGCGTTGGCCCGCTGGGCCTTCCCCTTGGGCTTCTCCCCCTTGAGCGCCGCGACGTCCGTGCCCGCGGAGTCCCACGTCAGGTCGTCGTAGCGGAGGGTGTCGGTGTCCAGGGGCCGGATGCGTCCGTCCGCGGGGCTCAGCAGATACAGGCCGTCGCCTCCCTTGTTGGCGGCGTCCACCAGGTACGCCAGGCGGGAGCCCCCCTTGTTGAAGGCGAAGGCTGAGACGTTGCCCAGGCTGAGCAGCGTCCCGCTCGAGAGGTCCCGGAGGAGCAGGTCCGACCCCTCAAAGTCGGCCTGCCGGTCCGCGCGCTCCCTGTGGATGGCCAGGAACCGACCGTCATCGGAGAAGGCGAACTCGCGGACGCCGGGGTGCTGGAACGTGGTGCCGGTCTCGAGATCGATCACGTGCAAGGTCCGCTGCACCGGCTTCTTCTGCTTCCGGAGCTCGTCCGCCTCCTTCTTCGGAGGCGACGTCAGGAACGCGACCCAACGCCCGTCGTCGGTGAACTCGGCCCCGCTTCCGTTCACGAAGTCGTAGGTGGCGGTGTCGTCGAGGGACTTCACGACGAACGTGGCGTCACCCTCGTTGGGCTGCTTGGCGTATGCGAGCCACCTTCCGTCCGGCGACAAGGCCACCTGGTTGATGCGGCTCCAGGGGCCGTAGTCGGCCAGCGTGAGCGCACGCTTGGCGGTGTCCGGGGCCTGTTGCTGCGTGGCCGCCGGTGCGGCGACGGCGAGGAACAGGGCGGCGAGGAGGGTGGTGAAGCGAAGAGCCGATCGCATGGGGATCCCTCGGATTTGAGTTGGACTCCGGGGATGCTGCGGGGGCGGTGGGGGATGGGCAAGTGGGGAGAACTACGCTTGTGCTTCCGGCGGGTCCTACCGGGGGGGCGTTCGGTTCCTCGCCGACGCGCCCGTCGGTCCGCGATCCTCCTCCACCCGCTCCCACGATGCTTCTTGGCGCAAGACGGCGTTTCGACCATCCATTCGCCTCATTGCTTCTGGGGAGGAAGTACCGATGACCAGTCCGCTTCCGCCCGGCTATCGCTTCGCCCTCACCACTCCCGGGGTGGCAGACTACCAGCGCCTGCGGCGCGAAGCGGGTTTGAGCGCGTTCGACGACGCAGCCGCGGCGCGGGGTCTCGACGACCTTTTTCTCGCCGTAGTGATCGAGCACCGGGGCGAAACCGTCGGCATGGGCCGGGTGATCGGCGACGGCGGCCTGTTTTTGCAGTTGGTCGACATTGCTGTGCAGCCGGCGCACCAGGGCAAGGGTTTGGGCAAGGCGATCGTAGGCGCTCTGGTCGAGGCACTGGCCGACCGGCTCGACGCGCCAGCCTATTGCAGCCTGGTTGCCGACGGCGAAGCGCGGAACCTCTACGCGCAGTTTGGCTTCGCGCCCGTAATGCCGAAGTCGATCGGCATGGCCCGCTGGATCGGGCCTCAGTCCTCCCCCGCGTAATCGGCGGTCGGCTCGGTTTCGAACCGTCTACTGCACCACTCTTCCTTCGCCGTCCACCTTCACGTCCAGGACCTTGCCCCGCTGGGTCGCGGGCGTCACGCCGTTCATCCGTGCCTCGCGCCGACCCTGTGACGTGAGCACGGTGACCACCACGTCCACGGGCTCGGAGGACGGGAGC
>JAJDNI010000034.1 GCA_022340755.1 Gemmatimonadota bacterium | reverse complement strand
CGGGCAGCGTCCGTAGCCGAGGTGGCCGAGCCGGGAGGCGTCGTACGGCTTCCAGCCCGTGGCCTGCACGATCGCACCCACGCGCACAGAGGTCGTGGAGCCGTTCGTGCCGAGCGTCACGTCGAACTGGCCGGGCTGACCCGTGATGCGCTGGATCGTGGTGTCCGTATGGACGGTGATCCGGTCGCTCTTGCTCACCTCGGCGACCTGGCTCGGCACGTCCGAGACGTGTGGGTCCCGATAAGGAGGACGGTGGGGAATGTGATGGCTGAAGCGCCCCATCCATCCACCCAGCTCGTGCGCCTTCTCGACCAGCACCACGTCGTGGCCCGCCGCGGCCGCGCCGAGCGCCGCCGTCATGCCGGTCACACCGCCCCCGACCACGAGGAGCGTCCGGTCGACCTCTTCCTCGTGCGGCTCGGGGGTCTCGGCCTTCTGCGCGCGGGCGACGCCCATGCGCAGGTAGTCCTCGGCGAGCATCTGGGTGTCTTCGTCGTTCGGCTCGTGGCTCCACACCACGTGCTCGCGCAGATTGACCCGCTCCGTCCGGCACCCGTCGAAGGTGAAGACGTCGGTCATGAACCTGGGCGAGCAAGCCGCGATCACCGGGGCGGTGACACCGTCGAGGACATCCTCGCGGATCAGCTCGCGCCCTTCGGCGCCGCACAGGCAGTCGTGGGCGACACAGCGCTCGATGCCGAGCTCGCCGGTGGCGACCTCCGAGAGCGCTTCGACGTCCAGGGAGGCCCCGATCTCACAGCCTCGGCACACGTAGACGGCTACGTTCTTGTCCACTTCCGTCACTCCCGGCAGAACTGGAGGGCCCGCATCACGGCACCCGATGCGTCGCGCACACAGGTCGCCACGTCCGTCGGCCTCGCCGCGCACCCGGCGACGAACAGTCCGTCGCTGGGCTGCTCGCGGGTGAGGAATCCGTGGGCGTCGGTCCTGAGTCCGCCGTCGACCTGGATCTCGCTCGCGTCGGAGGGCACGATGCCCGTGGCCAGGACGACCAGATCGACGCTCCGGCTCGTGCTCGTGCCGGAAAGCACGTCTTCGGCCTCGACCACGAGGCTTCCGGTGCCGTCCTCGGGGGTGACGCGGGCGACCTTCCCCTTGATCAGGTGGAGCCGCTCGTCTTCCTGGCTCGCCTGGTAGAAGTCCTCCAGACGACCGGGGGCGCGGATGTCGATGTAGAAGACGTAGACCTCCGCCTCCGGGTATTGCTCCCGGATGTAGCGCGCCTGCTTGAGCGACCCCAGACAGCACACCCCCGAGCAGTGCTCGAGGTAGTTCTGATCGCGAGAGCCGGCGCATTGCACGAAGGCGACCGACTTCGGGGGCTCACCGTCCGACGGTCGGAGGATCCGGCCGTGCGTGGGTCCGCTGTGGGCGGCCAGACGCTCCATCATCACGTTGGTGATCACGTCCGGATACGCGCCGAAGCCCAGCCCCTCGATCCGCTGGGCGTCGTACGGCTCCCAGCCGGTCGCGACGATGACCGCCTGGGCTTCCACCTGGATCGTCTCCGGCTTCATCTCCAGGTCGATCGCCCCGTAGACGCACGCCTGGACGCAACGGCCGCACTCGGTGCCCGTACAGACGGATTCGTCGATGGCGAACCGCATCGGGAAGGCCGCCTCGTGGGGGAGGTATACGGCCTTCGTGGTGCCCATTCCGAGGTTGAACTCGTCGGCCCGCTCCTCGGGACAGACCTCGACGCACTCCCCACAGAGCGTGCACTTCTCCGTCACGTATCGTGGGGCCTGTCGGATGTCCACGCGGTAGTTGCCCGGCGCACCGTCGATGCGCTCGACCTCGGCGAGCGTGAGGCACCGTATCCAGGGGCTCGTGCGGACGCGCCGGAGGTTGATCTCCAGGCCGCACTGGGGCGGACACAGCTTCGGGAAGTACTGGTTGAGCGCCGCGACCCGGCCACCGAGCGAGGCGCTCTTCTCGACGAGCACGACCTCGCATCCGGCCTCCGAGGCTTCCAGAGCCGCGGTGATGCCGCTCATTCCGCCGCCGATGACGACGATGCGGCCGCGCGACTTGCGCTGGATCATGGCGCCGCCTCCCCGGCCGGGACGGCCGCCGCCCTCGCCGCGTCGGCCGCGGCCGCCTTCGCCTTCTGAGCGGCTACGCGACCCTTGATGGCTTCGACCGCCTCTTCCCGGGGGCGCACCGTCGGCTCCCCGAAGAGGCTGAAGCGGAGCCAGAGGAACGCGAACCGCAGCAGCGCTTCGTCGTCGTAGCTCATCTCGTAGATGAAGTCTTCGTCGACCTCGAAGCGCTCGAGGAGCGAGCTCTCGAACACGAAGCGGCGGAACCGGTCCAGGTCGTAGCACGCCGTGTAGAACATCTCGAGCTTCTCGGGAGGCAGCACGCCTCCGTGGTCGAAGAACTCGTGGAGGGTGAGCTCCTTGTACGCCTCGCCCCATTCATCGTGGGGGCCCGTGCCCTGATCCTCGAGCCACTCGCGCACCGTCCACTCGCGCGACTCCTCGAAGCCCATGCACGCGCGCTCGCGCAGAAGGAAGTAGAAGCGCTCGCCCCGCCATCCGTCCGGCGTGTCCTTCTGGGCCGCCAACCCGAGCGGGTACATGCGGCACGGCCACGGCCGGTCCGCGTACACGCCGCAACCCGCCTCGGTGAGAAACGGACAGGTTTTGCGCTCGTCGCTACCCATCTTCAAGACGACCACGGGGGTCTTCATGTCCTTCTGGATGGGGACGAGGGCGTACTTCTCCAGGAACTCGCTCGAGCTGATGCCCAGGTGGTTCTTCAGGCGGAGAACGTCGTACGGTGAGAGGAAGATGTTGACGTCGCTGCAGCAGCAGTTGAAGCAGGAAACGCCCGAATGACAGGCGAAGGTGAAGAGGTCGTCGGGGCCCAGCCGGGGATAGTCTGCCAGGATCTTCTCCCGGAGCTCCTCCGGCGCCTCATCACCCTGTGGTCCGTTGCTCACTTCGCTCATGGCTCATGCCCCTCGTCGTCTTCTTCGATCATCTCCCGGGTGGCCATGTCCGACCACACCGGGATCGGAAGGCAGGAACCGGTGGAAGGGTTGAGCGCGTATCGGTACGAGGCCTTCTGGCCGAACTGCTCCATCATCCACGTCCACCCGTCCCTGTAGTAGGGACAGCCGTCGTCGAAGCAGACCCAGAAGTGCTCCGCGTCCCAGGTCGCGCCCTCCGGTACGCGCCACTTCTTCAGTCGAGAACCGCAGTGCGGGCAGGAGACAGCAGGATCCGACATCTCGCGTCCTTCGGCCGTCCTCGGCCGATCGCGTGATCGAGGCATGCCGCGGGAGGCAGCTCCGGGGCCTGGCGGGCGACCCACGGAGCGCCTCCCCGTCGGCTCACTACATGACCTGGGCCGGCTCCCGTGGAGCTTCCTCGGCCATCAGGTACTTCACGGGCCGCTTCTTCATCTCCCACTCGCCCGTGTCCTTGTGGTAGACGCAGTTGCAGAACGCCAGCCAGTGCTCGTTGTCGATGGCCGGCGTGTCCGACCGGAAGTAGTAGCCGGGCCAGCGCGTCTCCTCACGGAAGAGGATGGAGCGCACGTGTGCCTCGCCCTGGTACATCCGGTGGACGTCCTCCCAGCACCGCATCAGCTCGTGCAGGTTG
>JAJDNI010000083.1 GCA_022340755.1 Gemmatimonadota bacterium | reverse complement strand
TCACCCGGCGTCCGTCCGGTGAGATGTCGACGTAGGAAGCGTCCGCGACCGGATCGCCCAGCCTCAGCGTGAAGCTCACCGGCGGCTCCGGCGCCGGAGCAGGCGTCGTGGCGGCACGCACCACCCACCCGGCCGCGGCCGTCGCCATCGCGAGGATGGCGGCGGCGGGGAGACCCACCGCGCGTTTGGGACGTGCTCGTTCGTCCTCACCTGGTGGCGCGGGGCGCCCTCCAGCTGTGGACGCCGTCCTCGCGGCCGGCGCACCGGGCGAGCTCAGGGCGGTAGCGAAGTCCGCGGCGCTGGAGAAGCGGTCGGCGGGCAGCTTGGCCAGGGCCGTGAGGACCGCGTTGTCCACGTGCTCCGGCACCGTGTCCCGGGCGGTGCGAACGGGAACGGGCCGCTCGGTGAGCACCTTGGCCACCACCGCCTGGGCGCTGGATGCGGAGAACGGCGGGTCGCCGGTGAGCATCTCGTAGAGGACGCACGCCAGCGCGTAGACGTCGGTGCGAGAGTCGACGGTTCGCTCCCCCATGGCCTGCTCGGGGCTCATGTAGAACGGCGTCCCCAGAGAGAGGCCCGTCTCGGTCAGGCGGGTGCCGCCGTCGGTGCGGCTCAGCGCCAGGGCAATGCCGAAGTCGGCCACCAGCGCCGAGTCGTCTTGGAGGAGGATGTTCTCCGGCTTGATGTCGCGGTGGATGACGCCGTGGCGATGGGCGTAGTCCAAGGCGGCGGCCACCTCCGTGGCGATGCGGATGGCCTCGGAGACCGGGAGTTGCCGCTCCCGGGACAGGCGCTCGCGTAGGGACTCGCCCTCCACGAAGGGCATGACGTAGAAGACCATGCCCTCCACCGCCCCGGAGTCGAAGAGCGGCAGGATGTGGGGGTGCTGGAGGTGGGCCGTCGTCTTGATCTCGGCCAGGAAGCGCTCGGCCCCGATGACGGCCGCGAGCTCCGGGCGCAGGACCTTGAGGGCGACCTGGCGGTCGTGCTTCACGTCGTGCGCGAGGTAGACCGTCGCCATCCCACCGGCGCCCAGCTCGCGCTCGGGGACGTACCGGCCCTCGAGGGCCTGGGCGAGTTTAGGGAGGGTGTCGCTCATCGCCGGAAGATGGGACGACGGCTCCAGGGACGCGAGGCTTTCCGGCAACGGGAGGCATTCGACTTCGGGTCTGACTGCGGGACGCACCTTCGAAGGGGGGCCCCGCTGGATGCTGCGCTTGCGCGCCCGGTGGCCTCCTCCGCATCGTGGCGCGGGTTGCGCGGTGCGGCGGGGCGGCATTCCCCCACATGGAGGTCACAATGCGATTCCTGCGCCGCGTTGCAGCCGGGGCAGCAGCAGGTACCGTCGCCGGAATTGCCGTCGCCGTCTTCTATTTCGTCGTGGGCGCCGTGAGGCTCCAACCCTTCGTCGTCCCGGTGACGCTGTCTTCAGAGCTGCTGCGTGCCGGGAACATCGCGGCGACCGCCGGAGAAGCTGCCCGCCTGGCGTCGTTGGAGTCCCTCGGCGCTCAGGTCGTCACCTACACCGTGCTCCACCTTCTGATTTTCGCCGTGGTGGGCGTGGTCGCCGCGTTCATCCTCGATCTCAGGTCGTTCTGGTTGAGCCTTCTCGGCGGCGCGGCCTACGGGAGCGTCGCGTGCACGGCCCTGCTCTACGCGAGTGGCTGGATAGCCGCCACGCCCATTGCCGTACATTCACTCGGGCTTCGCAGCGTCCTCCTGGCCAACGCCATGGCGGGGGGCGTGCTCGGCCTGGCGCTGCATCTGAGACATCAGATGCACCTGGGGGGTGACGACGCGGGTCGATGAGCCGGCGTCGGCCTCGAGTCGGTTCCTTCTGTTGGTCGATCCGCTCCCGGGAATACCCTGGCGCTCGCCACGTCTCCCGGTGCGGCGTCCTCAGGCTCGTCCCAACTCCTCGATCCATCGGTACAGCACGACCACCGTCGCGACGAAGACGACGCCGCCGATCCAGATCGACGCGGTGGTGAAGCCCTCTCCCACCAACGCCAGCGGGGTGCTTTTCCCCGAGAAGGCGACGACGGCCGCGAACACGACGCCCAGAAGACTCTCCCCCACGATGAGCCCCGACGAGAGGAGCACACCGAGTTGTCTCGTCGCGTCCGGCTTGGGAGCGCGGCCCGCCCGTCGGTCGAACCACCACCCGACGATGGCCCCCACGACCACCATCAGGGTGGTGGAGGTGGGCAGGTAGATCCCGAGCCCTACGGCGAGGGGCGGCAGCCGCATCGACTTCGTACCTCGGTGGAGAAGCTCGTCGAAGATGATGGTGGCGGCTCCGATCACGCCGCCGGTGGCGATGAGGCTCCAATCGATGTTGTTCTGGATCACCCCCTGCGCGAGGGCGGAGATCAGTCCGGCCTGGGGCGCCGGGAGGGCGCGTGCCGGATCCACGCCGGGCGCCCCCAGGAACCCGTATGCGTTGTTGAGGAGATCGAGCACCGGCGGGATGATGAGCGCGCCTGCGATGACCCCGATCACCAGGGCCCACTGCTGCGCCGACGGCGTGGCGTCCACGAGCTGACCGGTCTTCAGGTCCTGGAGGTTGTTGTTCGCGATGGACGCCACCGCGAACACCACTGATGTCAGGAACAGCGCGAAGGCCACGAGCGCCTGCCCCGCCGAGGCCGGCATCAGCGCCTTCACACCCACCACCAGAAGCAGGGCGGCCACGACGACCACCAGGATCCCGATCCCCGACAGCGGGCTGTTGGAGGACCCGATGAGGCCCGCCATGTACCCGCACACGGCCGACACCAGGAATCCCATCACCACCACGAACACCACGCCGCCCACGGTGAGCGTGAAGGCCTGCGAGCCCAGGCCGCTGATGCGGCTGAAGTGCCAGAGCAGCCAGCCGACGGGGATCATGCAAATCAGGGAGACAATTCCCACCGTGCCGATGGGGATGTCCCGCTCGGTGCGCGGCAGCGTGTGCGCCTGTCCAGCCTGTCGGACGCGGCTGGCGGCTCGTGCCCCTGCCAAACCGCCCACCACCGGCTTGATCAGGGTGATGAGCGTCCACACAGCGGCGACGCCGATGGCGCCGGCGCCGACATAGCGCACGTAGTGGCTCCACCCGTCCTGCGCCACGTCCGCGGCGATCCCGGCGACCGGGTGGAGGGCCGTGTAGTACGGCACGCCCCAGCCCCACCCGATGAACGCGCCGATGAGCATGGCGATGCCCACCGACAGCCCGACGAGGTGACCGATGGCGAAGAGCGCGAAGGAGAGGCTGAAGTCGTAGCCTGTCGCCGTGGTGCTGTTGCTGTCGAGGTGGAAGTAGTGTGCGACGTCGCTGGCGAAGAGCTTCGTCTGCACGACGATGTAGAAGACCGCAGACACGATGCTGCCGACGATGACCGCCCTCAGTCCCGCGCCGCTGGTCTCCACCGCCTCGCTGGCGTCGTGTCCCTCGTGGCCGGCACCCACCTTGAGCACTTCGGCGCAGGCCACCCCCTCCGGATACGGCAGATCGGAGTCGGTGACCAGGGCCCGCCGGAGGGGGATCGTGTACATGACACCCAGGACGCCGCCCGCGGCACAGACGGCGAAGGACATCCAGAAGGGGAATCCGGTCCACCATCCGACGATGATCAGCCCAGGAAGCACGAAGATGATCGCCGAGAGCGTGCCGGCGGCCGACGCCACGGTCTGGACGATGTTGTTCTCCTGGATGGTCGCGTCACCGAAGGCCG
This sequence comes from Gemmatimonadota bacterium, assembly GCA_022340755.1. Lineage (GTDB taxonomy): Bacteria > Gemmatimonadota > Gemmatimonadetes > Longimicrobiales > Gaopeijiaceae > SZUA-318. The sequence continues at coordinate 2,309 of JAJDNI010000083.1, read as the reverse complement.
CGAGGATGGCCATGGAGATCACGGCGGCGGGAATCGACGTGGAGAACGTGATGCCGGCCTTGAGGCCGAAGTACACATTCGCCGCGGTGAATACCACCGTGATGATGACACCGAGGATGAGGCCCCGAACGGTGAGCTCGGCCACCGACGTGACGCCGGCGTCAGGTTGTGTCTTCACACGCACTCCTTCGGGATGAGCATCGTTCAGGCAACGGACCGCTACGGGTATACCGGAGGAAAGGCCCACCCGTCAAGCAAGACGGTGCCCCGGGCGGCCGGCTCCGACGTGAGTCGCCCTGGATTGCGTCCCCGCTTTCACCATCACACGACATTTGGAGCGCCCCATCTTCCATCAACGCGTCCCCCTCCCTAGCCTTGTGAAGCAGGCCCGGCCTGTCGTCGTCGAGCGCAAGGCCGGCCCATGCCCCGCCCACCCATCACCGGGTGGCACGACAAGGGACGACAGGAGTGCCCACCATGGCCGATTTTGCATATCAAGACCCGTTCCCCCTGGCTCCGGACAACACCGCGTACAGGCTGCTGACGACCGACTACGTCACCGTGGTCGACTTCGACGGCCACGAGGTCGTGAAGGTGGATCCCGCAGGCCTTACGCATCTGGCCCGCGAGGCGATGCGCGACGCGTCCTTCTTCCTGCGAGCCAAGCACCTGGAGCAGGTGGCCGCGATCCTGGACGATCCGGAGTCCAGCCCCAACGATCGCGGGGTGGCCATGGCCATGCTTCGAAATGCGGAAGTGGCGTCGGAGGGGGTGCTCCCCCTCTGCCAGGACACCGGGACCGCGACGGTCTACGCGAAGAAAGGGCAGCAGGTGTGGACCGGGGGTGGTGACGAGGAGGCGCTCACTCGCGGGGTCTTCGAGACGTATGCCCGTGAGAACCTGCGGTACTCGCAGACCCTTCCCCTTTCGATGTACGAGGAGAAGAACTCGGGGAACAACCTCCCGGCGCAGATCGACCTCCACGCCGTGTCCGGCGCCGAGTACAAGTTCCTCTTCGTGGCCAAGGGCGGAGGCTCGGCGAACAAGACATACCTCTTCCAGGAGACCAAGGCGCTCCTGAACCACGAGAAGCTGATTCCCTGGCTCACCGAGAAGATGAAGACGCTGGGCACGGCCGCGTGCCCGCCCTACCACCTCGCCTTCGTCATCGGCGGCACCTCGGCCGAGGCGAATCTCAAGACGGTGAAGCTGGCCAGCACGGGATACCTGGACGGCCTCCCCACCCAGGGGAACGCGCTGGGTCAGGCTTTTCGGGACGTGGAGCTGGAGCAGGAGATGTTGAAGGCGGCCCAGCAGACGGGGATCGGCGCCCAGTTCGGCGGCAAGCACTTTGCGCTGGACGTCCGGGTGGTGCGCCTCCCCAGGCACGGGGCGTCATGCCCCGTGGGGATGGGCGTGTCGTGCTCGGCCCATCGGAACGTAAAGGCGAAGATCAACCGCGACGGAATCTGGCTCGAGGAGCTGGAGCGGGATCCCGGGCGGCTCATCCCCGAGCGCTATCGAGCCCGCCGTGAGGACGGAGCCGTGGCGGTGGATCTCAACCAGCCCATGGCGGAGGTCCTTGCACAGCTGACCCAACACCCGGTGAAGACCCGGCTCTCCCTCACGGGCACGCTCATCGTAGCCCGTGACATTGCCCACGCGAGGATCAAGGAACGGCTGGACCGGGGAGAGGGCATGCCACAGTACCTCAAGGACCATCCCGTCTACTACGCCGGCCCGGCGAAGACGCCCGAGGGGCTGCCCTCGGGATCGTTCGGCCCCACCACCGCGGGACGCATGGACCCGTACGTGGATCTCTTCCAGTCCCACGGCGGCTCGATGATCATGATCGCCAAGGGCAATCGGAGCCGGCAGGTCACCGACGCCTGCAAGAAGCACGGTGGCTTCTATCTCGGTTCCATCGGCGGGCCGGCCGCGGTGCTGGCCAAGGAGAACATCAAGAAGGTCGAGCTCCTCGAGTACCCCGAGCTCGGCATGGAGGCCATCTACCGCATCGAGGTGGAGGATTTTCCCGCGTTCATTCTGGTGGACGACAAAGGCAACGATTTCTTCGAGTCGCTGAGCTCGTAGTCGTAGACGACGCTCGAGGTCCCGGTCCGGGCGGCCGCCCGGGGAAGCGGGCGGCTGCCTGTTGCTGCGCGAGGTGCAGGCCGACCGTGGCCGGCAGGGGGCTGCGAGCGTGAGGCTCGCCACCTCTCGCCTCCTTTCTTGTGTCCCGCTCCGAAACGTGGTCTAATGCCGTCATGAGACGACGTGCCTTTGTCAGGGCCGGGGCCATGGGCCTC
>JAJDNI010000072.1 GCA_022340755.1 Gemmatimonadota bacterium | reverse complement strand
ACGTGTGTCCTCCTGCCAACTGATGGGAATGCAAGGCCCCGCTCGACCCCGGCTCTCGAAGGTTGTTGCGGCGGCCGGCCCCCCGGTTGCATGGTTGGCCGAGCGGGGAACGGCCGGGACACCGGCGAGGAGCTGCAAGTGTTGTTCCAGCGAGTCTACAGCGGCGCCCCCTGGGAGACCAAGGTAGGCTATTGCCGAGCTCTCAGGGCGGGCAACATGATCTTCGTCACCGGCACCGCCCCGGTCACCGCCGACGGCAAGGTGTTCGCTCCGGGGGACGCCTACGCTCAGGCCAGGAGGTGCTTCGACACCATCCGGGATGCTCTGGCCTCCCTCGGAGCGACGATGGGGGACGTGACCCGGACGCGCATGTTCGTGACTGACATCGCCCGGTGGGCCGAGTACGGGCGCGCCCACGCGGAGGCTTTCGCCGGCAACCCGCCCACCACATCGATGGTTGAGGTCAGGAGTCTCATCGACCCCGAAATGCTCATCGAGATCGAGGCCGAGGCCGTGGTGAGCCCTCGCTGAGGGGCCCCGCACGGGAAGCCACCCCGACGCGCGCGCTCCCCCGCTTCCTACTCCCACTCGATGGTGGCGGGCGGCTTCGAGCTCACGTCGTAGGTGACCCGATTCACGCCTGAGACCTCGTTGATGATGCGCGTGGAGATCCGCGCCAGGACCTCGGGGGGAAATGGGTACCAGTCGGCGGTCATGCCGTCGCGGGACGTCACCGCCCGCAGCGCGAGCACGTTCTCGTAGGTACGCTCGTCCCCCATGACCCCAACCGACCGGACCGGGAGCAGGACCGCGAAGGCCTGCCATATCTCGTCGTAGAGACCGGACTCGCGGATCTCCTCCAGGTAGATGGCGTCGGCTCCACGCAGGACCCGGAGGCGCTCGGGGGTCACGTCGCCCAGGATGCGGATGGCAAGCCCGGGTCCGGGGAATGGATGACGCCCCACGAATTCCTCCGAGAGCCCCAGCTCCCTGCCCACCTGGCGCACTTCGTCCTTGAAGAGCTCCCGCAGCGGCTCGATGAGCTCGAACGGGATCTCTTCGGGGAGGCCACCGACATTGTGGTGGGTCTTGATCGTCACCGAGGGGCCACCGGTGGAAACGGATTCGATGACGTCCGGATAAAGCGTCCCCTGCACGAGGAAGCGGGCACCGGTCTCCTCCCTCCGCGCCGTGGCCTCGAAGACCTCGATGAAGGTATTGCCGATGACCTTCCGCTTCTGCTCGGGCTCGGTGATGCCGTGCAGGCGCGTGATGAACAGGTCGGCTGCGTCCTCGACCACGAGCGTCATCCCCATGTGCGTCCGGAACATGCGCTCGACCTGCTCCCGCTCGTGCATCCTCAGGAGCCCGTGGTCCACGAAGATGCACGTCAGCCGATCACCGATGGCGCGATGCACCAAGACTGCCGCTACCGCCGAGTCCACACCGCCCGACAGCCCGCAGATGGTCGTTCCGTCGCCTACGCGCTCGCGGATACGCGCCACCGTGTCCTCGATGAACGCGCCCGCGGTCCACGTGGGACGACACCCACAGATCTCGAAGAGGAAATTCGACAGCACCTCGTCGCCGCGACGCGTGTGCGCGACCTCCGGGTGGAACTGCACGCCCCAGATCTCCCGATCCACTGCGCGGAATGCCGCCATGGGGAGCGACGACGTCGAGGCCACTCTGCGGTACCCGGGCGGCGGATCGTCCACATGATCGCCGTGCGAGCACCAGACCGTCGTCTCCACTCCCTGCTCGAAGCCCGCAAAGAGCCCCTCGTCCCGCTCTACCGTGAGCTCGGCTCGGCCGTACTCCCGACGACCGTGGTGGACCTTGCCACCCTCCAGGTGTGCGATGAGCTGCATCCCGTAGCAGATCCCGAGCACGGGAATGTCCGCTCGCAGCAGAGCGGCGTCCGTGGTGGGCACGTCCTCGCCGTACACCGACGAGGGTCCTCCAGACAGGATGATTCCGCTCGGTGACCATTCCCGGATCCACTCCAGGGAGCGCGTGGGCGGGTGGATCTCGCAATAGACACGCTCTTCTCGGATCCTACGGGCGATGAGCTGTGTGAACTGGGACCCGAAGTCCAGAATCAGGATCTGATCGTGCTCGCGGCTCATCGATCCTCTCCGGCTTCGCTCACGCCCGCGCCATCGAGGTTCTCCTCGCCTCGCACCAGGTCGTCGAGCGTCTCCCGTCGGCGCACGAGGGTTACCCGGTCACCGTCCACCATGCACTCAGCGGGGCGACGTCGGGCGTTGTAGTTCGAAGCCATGGAGAAGCCGTACGCACCGACGGTCCGCACCGCCAGCAGCTCTCCCGCTTCCGGCACGTCGAGGGGCCGATCCCGGGCCAGGAAGTCACCCGTCTCGCAGAGAGGTCCGACGACGTCCACGGCTTCCGTACGCCTCGGGATCCGCGTGTCCACCCGCTCGACGGCGTGGTAGCCTCCGTAGTGGCTGGGGCGGATCAAGTCGCTCATGCCGCCGTCCACGATGACGAATGTCTTGCCCGCTCGCTTCACGTACTCCACGCGTGTCAGCAAAATACCCGCGTCTCCCACCACCGATCGGCCGGGCTCGACGACCAGCGAGAGTCCGGCCTCCCTGACCCGGGGCACCACCGCCTGTGCCAGGGCCTCGACATTCAGCTCCGGTCCCGCGTCGTAGGAGATGCCGTATCCGCCGCCGAGGTCGAGGTAGGACAGCGGGACGCCCTCCGTCCTCAGCACGCTCACGAGACGGAGCACCGCCTCCAACGCCGTCAGGTACGGCTCCGGATCTACGATCTGCGAGCCGATGTGCACGTCGACGCCCCGCGCCTCGAGGTTGCGGCGCCGGGCCGCCCACCGGTACAGCTCGGCAGCATCCTCGAGAGGTACGCCAAACTTCGTCGCGGCGTGCCCCGTGGCCGTGTACTCGTGCGGAGTCGGAGAAAGCACATCCGGATTCACGCGCACAGCGAAGCGTGCGCGCAGGCCCAGGCGCGAGGCCACGGCGTCGAGCCTCTCCAGCTCGCCCGCGCTCTCGACGTTGAACGCGTAGATGCCTTCGCGCAGAGCATAGACCATTTCGGGCTCGGTCTTGCCGACACCCGCGAAGACGATGTGCTCGGCGGGGATACCCGCCTTCCGAGCGCGATACAGCTCACCCGCGCTGGTGATGTCCGCCCCGCACCCGAGGGCTGCGAGTCTACGCAAGATACTCAGGTTGCCGTTGGCCTTGACGGAGTAGGCCAGTAGGTGGTCGATCCCGGCGAACGCCTTCTGGAAGGCCTGAATGCGGTCCTCGATACGCCGGATGTCGTAGACATAGAGCGGCGTGCCGAAGCGCTCCGCGAGGTCGGCGGCACGCACGCCGCCGCATCGCAGCTCGCCGTCCACCCTCGGGAACGGCTTCGTCAGTATGCCCTTGCCCAGACGACCTCCATCCTGGAGGGGGCGTCGCCGGAGATACAGTTCTCCGGCGGCGTCTCCGACCGGAACTCCTCTCCGGGGATCACCCGCGAGGTGGCCTTGCACACGTCCTTCATGGTCTGCTCCACCGCGGGGTCGCCGCTCCATCCGGTGAACACGAACCCCCCGGTCGCGTCGAGGATCTCCTTCACCTCGCCCACGCTCGTCACGCCACGGTACGAGTGCTCCTCACGGCGCCGTACGGCGCTTTCGAGGAGCTCCCTCTGGAAGTCCTCGAGGCGGTCCGGCATACCCGCGATCGCCTCTCCTTCGGGCACGAATTGCTTTCGCCTCGCTCCCTCGGGTGTGACCCGTCGAGCCAGGGCGAGCTGCCCCTGCGCCAGGTCCTTGGGTCCGATCTCCACCCGGAACGGGACACCTTTCCGCTCCCACTCGTAGTACTTCGAACCCGGCGACAGATTCTCGCGATCGTCCAGGCGGGTGCGGACACCGAGCTCACGCAGCCTGTTCGCCACCTCCGCGGCCTTCTCCTTCACGGCCGTCGCGCTGTCGTCACCCCGGAGGATGGGCACGATGACCACCTGGATGGGGGCCAGCTTCGGCGGCACCACCACACCCGCGTCATCGCCATGGGACATCACCAGCCCGCCCACCAGACGCGTCGAGACCCCCCAGGACGTGTTCCAGGCGTACTCCTCCTGCCCCGCCTCCGACTGGAACTTCAGGTCGAACTGCCGGGAGAAGTTCTGTCCGAGGAAGTGTGACGTTCCGGCCTGCAGGGCCTTGTTGTCCTGCATGAGCGCCTCGCACGCGTAGCTGCGCACCGCCCCGGCGAACTTCTCCGAGTCGGACTTGAGGCCCGTGATGGGCGGCATTCCCATCCACTCCTCCATGAACTTCCGATAGATGCCCAAGATGAGGAGCGTCTCCCGCTCCGCCTCCTCCGCGGAGGCGTGCGCCGTGTGCCCCTCCTGCCACAGGAACTCGGCCGTGCGCAGGAAGAGCCGGGTTCGCATCTCCCAACGCATGACATTGGCCCATTGGTTCATGAGGACCGGAAGGTCACGGTAGCTCTGCACCCACTTCGCGTACATCGAGTAGATGATGGTCTCCGAGGTCGGCCGGATCACCAATGGCTCCTCCAGCTCCTTGCCTCCGGCCCGGGTGACCACCGCGAGCTCGGGCGCGAAGCCTGCGACGTGCTCCTTCTCGCGCTCGATGAAGCTCAGGGGGATGAGCAGCGGGAAGTATGCGTTCTCGTGCCCCGTCGCCTTGAACATGTCGTCCAGCGCTCGCTGCATGTTCTCCCAGATCCCGTATCCCCAGGGGCGGATGACCATGCTCCCGCGCACCGGCGAATAGTCCGCAAGCTCCGCGCGCAGCACCACCTCGTTGTACCAGGCCGCGAAGTCCTCGCCCCTGGGTGTCAGCTTCTTCTCTTCAGACATCCGATCCGCCGATCTCTCTCAGAATCTTCTCACGGAACGCCTCATCCTCACGCCTCGCGCGTCGCACGGCGAACCAGCCCGGGACGCCGAAGATAAGCAGCGACGCCACGATCAACGTCGCCCGGAAGGGAAGGCCGAAGGAGTGCGCTGCCAGCAGCGCCACCAGCGCCCCCGCTCCCACGGAGAGCAGGGCCGCGGCGAAGAGGATCACCCACTCGAGCACGTCAAGGCGCCGCACCGCGCGGCTCGCCACCTCCCGGGTGGCCCGCGCCGCCTCCGCGTCGCCGCGGTGGCGGCGGGCGGTGCGGGACTCCTTGCTCACGCCTCCGCTCCTGCGTCGCCGTTGTCACGCTCCTTATCCGCATTCTTTCCGCCTGTGGATGCCACCTCTCCCACACCGGCGATCACATCCGCGATGCTCACCTCCCGCTCTGCCCCGGTCGTCATTTCCCGCACCTTCACGGTGCCCCGCGTCGCCTCCTCGGGTCCGATGACCAGCACCCGCGCCGCCCCCTCGGTCTCGGCGGCCTTGAACTGCTTCCGCACGGCCTGGTCCCTGAGGGCGAACACCACGCTGCGTCCGCGTTCCCGAAGCTGGTGTGCCAGCCGGTACGCCAGCGGGCGCTGTTCGGCGCCGATGGTCACCAGGGCGTAGTCGACGGCGCGGCGATAGCCTGGCACCAGGCCCCGATCCGCGAGGAGCTCCCCCAGTACCACGTCCCCCATCCCGAAGCCTACCGCCGGCAGAGGCTCTCCGCCCACAAGCTCCAGGAGGCGATCGTAGCGGCCGCCGCCACAGATCGCCCTCAGCTCCCCATGCGTGTCGAACAGCTCGAACACGATGCCGGTGTAGTAGGCCAGTCCACGAACGATGGTGAGGTCCACCTGCACGTAGTCCCCGAGGCCCATTTCGCCCAGGATGCCCACGTATTCCGAGAGCGGCGCCGCAGCGCCCCTGATGTTTTCGCTCCCGCCGAAGCGAGCCGCGATGCCGTCGAGATCGAGGGAGCCGAAGAGCTCCACCGCCTCGTCAGCCGCGCGGGCTTCGAGGCCTGCCTCACTGGCCATCCTCTCCACGACCAACTCCCGGGGAAGCTTCTCGAACCGATCGATGAGCGCGAAGGCGGCGCCCAGGCGATCCTCGGCGATCCCCAGGCCTTCCCTGAGAACGGCGGTGAGCAGCCGGCGGTCCGAGACGCGGGCGCGAAAGTCCTCATGCGTGAGGCCCAGCTCGCGGAGCGCGTCGATGGCCAGGGCGACCACCTCCGCGTCCGCAGCGACGCTGTCCTCACCCACGATGTCGGCATTCCACTGGAAGTGCTCCCGGAGGCGGCCTCGCTGTTGGCGCTCGTAGCGGAAGAGCTGGGGCACGGTGAACCAGCGGATGGGCTTGGACATCCCCCTGCTCCGCTCCCCGAGGATGCGTGCCAGCGAGGGCGTCATCTCGGGGCGAAGCGTGATCTCCCGGTCGCCCTTGTCGACGAAGTTGTACAGCTGCCCGACGATCTCCTCTCCGCTCTTCTCGACGTAGAGGTCCAGCGGCTCCAGCGGTGGGCCGTCATACTCGAGAAAACCGTAGCGCCGGGAGACCCGGCGCCACGCCTCGAACACATGCTGGCGGAACGCGAAGTCTTCCGGTGGGAAATCCCGGAACCCGGGAAGCCTGGAGAAGTTGGGAGCAGCCATGAAGGGCGGAATCTAGCGCCCCGGGCGGGTGATTCAACCGTGATCCCCCTTCGGGGGCGTCATGGCTCCGGAGGCCGGTCCGGGCTCTTTCCTACGCCAGCGGCTCCCGACCCAACACCTTGAGCGCGCTCCCCACCGTGTGGCAGGAGCCCGTCACCACCACGGTCCCCCCGTCCGCTTCCTGGCGGGCGAGCTCCAGCGCGGCGACGAACTCTTCCTCGAGGCGCAACGGGCACATGTGCTCGACCGCCTGCGCAGCCGCTTTCACGTCCCAGCGCCGTTCCGGCGGGGCCGAGGGCGGCTGGGTGAGTACTGCCCGATCGGTTCGGGAGAACAGCGGAGGCAGCATGACCCGCCAGTCCTTGTCTCCAAGAACACCCACGAGTGCCACGAGGGGCCTGGGAAGCGAGAGGCGGTCGATGGTGTCCACCAGCGACTGTACACCGGCGGTGTTGTGCGCCACATCCAGAAGCCAGGTCACCCCGTCGATCACCTCGATCTGGTCCCGGCCCGGATGCACCACGTGAGCAATGCCGCCCAACACCGCCTCGGCGTCCGGGCGGAGGTGGTCCGGCAGGTGCTCCAGCACCTCGACGGCCAGGGCCGTGTTCGAGGCCTGGTGGCGTCCCACCAATGGCGTGCGCACACGCAGGTCACCCCACGCTCTCGTGCGCAGGGTGAAGGCAGTGTGGTCCTTCGCCACCTCGACGTCCACAAGGCCGGTGGGCAGCACACCGTGGAAGGGGGCCTGGCGTTCCTGCGCGATGTCCCGGAAGAGCTCGAAGATGTCCGGATCCGACTCCGCCGTCACGAAAGGAATCCCCTTCTTGACGATGCCGGCCTTTTCCCGAGCGATGAGGAGCAATGTATCCCCGAGGTAATCAGCGTGGTCCATGGCCACGTTGGTCACCGCGGCAACCAGGGGCGTGAGCACGTTCGTGGCGTCGAGACGTCCGCCCAGGCCCACCTCCACCACCGCCAGGTCCACGCTCTCCTTGGCGAACGCGTGGAGCCCCAGGACCGTGACCGCCTCGAAGAACGTGAGCCCGAACCGGCGGACCGCCCCCGCGACATCCTCGGCGCGCGCGACGATGGCTTCCTCGCTCAGCGCGTCGCCGCCCACCACGATCCGTTCCCGGAAGGAGCATAGATGCGGTGACGTGAAGCACCCGGTGCGGAGGCCCGATTGGTTCAGCACCGCGGCCAGCGTCGTGGCTACGGATCCCTTCCCGTTGGTCCCCCCCACGTGCAACGTGGGGTAGCGCTCATGGGGGTTTCCCAGCATCTCCAGGGCCTGTCGCGTGCGCTCCAGGCCCCAGTGGACGCCGGTGGCCAACGGGGGGAAGAGCCTCCCGACCAACGGGTCGGCAAAGGGGCGGTCGAGACGCTCCGGTGCCAGCGGCTGACCCGCCCTGCCCCGCGGAGCGTCCGTCATGAAACAAGGGTCATCCGGAGGGCTGCTCCGTCCCCCCAGAACCGACCTCCTCGGGTCGGCCCAGCATGTGGCGAAGTAGGCGCGCTACCGTCGCCTTCAACTTCCGGCGATC
>JAJDNI010000070.1 GCA_022340755.1 Gemmatimonadota bacterium | reverse complement strand
GAAGGCCGAATCCTCCCCGGACGACCGCAACGCGACCTGCGGCGAGATTGTCTTCGCCGACTACAAGATCTCGGAGGCACCGTTCCCCGGCAGCATCTTCTCCATGGGCGTGACGGAGGACGACAGGATCGACTTCTTCACGCACCGCCCCTACGAGCGGGAGTGGAACATCACCCACGAAGATCTCTCGCCCATGCTTTTCGAGGCCGCGGTACGCGGGCGCCTCGAGGAAGACGAAGACAAGACCCCGACCCTGATCCTCAAGGCACCAATCAGCGTGCGGGAGTACTTCGACTTCAGGGAGCTTCCCGAAGCGGACCGCAGCGCGGACCGGTTCGTCGCCATGGTCCACGACGAGTACGTCCGCATCGCGCGTAAGCTGATCGACACGGGCCTGCCCGCGGAGATCGGCGTACATCTCACAGACGTGCAGAAGTTCTTCCGGGAGAGCACGGAACTCCTGGAGACCGAGCCTTTTCCACTCGACCTGCTGGCGAAGCAGCGGCTGACCTCGGAAGGGGATTCGTGATGACAGTACGTTTTTCCGTGCAGGTACCCGTACCCCAGTCCGTCGACGACAAGCCGTTGTGGCCAAGACTCGCGGATGAGTGAACACAACCCAAGGAGACAGGTCAATGTCCAGCCTCAAGGAAACGCTGCGGCAGAAGATAGAGGAGCATCGTCCGCGGACCACACGGCTCCTCAAGGAGCACTCGGACGTCAAGCTAGGTGAAGTCACGATCGGCCAGGCAATCGGCGGAGCTCGCGGAGTCAGGTGCCTGGTGACGGACACCTCCTATCTCGATCCCATGGAAGGCATCCGTTTCCGGGGCAAGACCATCCCGGAGACCTTCGCGGCTCTGCCCAAGGAGCCCGGCCGCGACTACCCCTCCGTCGAGTCCTTCTGGTACTTCATCCTGACCGGTGAGATTCCGACGCTGGAGCAGGCGCAGGAGGTGGAGGCGGACTTCAAGAAGCGCGCCAAGGTCCCCGAGTACGTCTGGGACGTCCTGCGGGCGCTCCCCGAGGACTCCCATCCGATGGCGATGTTCTCCAGCGCCATCGTGGCGATGCAGCGGGAGTCCGTCTTCGCGAAGGCCTACAACGAGGGCCTGGGCAAGATGGACTTTTGGGACCCGACGTACGAGGACGCCACGAACCTCCTGGCAAAGCTGCCGACCATCGGGGCCTTCATCTATCGTCTGAAGTTCAAGGGTGGCAAGATCATCGATCCGGATCCCAACCTGGACTTCGGTGGCAACTTCGCCCACATGATGGGCATCGATGCGCCGTACGACGACGTGGCGCGGATGTACTTCATCCTGCACTCCGACCACGAGTCCGGAAACGTCTCGGCGCACACGATCCACCTGGTGGCCTCGGCGCTGTCCGATCCCTACTACGCGCTGTCGGCGGGGATCAACGGCCTGGCGGGCCCGCTGCACGGCCTCGCCAACGAGAATGTGCTGCGCTGGACCCAGGGTTTCATCGAGGGACTGGGCGGCAAGGAGCCGACGGAGGACGTGATCCGGGAAGCGCTCTGGGACACGCTGAACAGTGGACAGGTGATTCCTGGCTACGGGCACGCCGTGCTGCGTAAGACGGACCCGCGCTACATGTCGCAGCGGGAGTTCTGTCTGAAGAACCTGCCGGACTACCCGCTCTTCAAGGTCATCAGCATGATCTACCAGGTGGCTCCCGGCGTGCTGAAGGAGCACGGCAAAGCGGCGAACCCCTGGCCCAACGTGGACGCGCAGTCCGGCGTGATCCAGTGGTACTACGGTGTCACCGAGTACTCGTTCTACACCGTGCTGTTCGGCATCGGCCGCGCCATCGGGACGCTGGCCAACATCACGTGGGACCGGGCGCTCGGCTATCCGATCGAGCGGCCCAAGTCGCTGACGACAGCCATGCTCGAGGAGGCTGCGGGGATCAAGTAGAGCCCCGACGAATCGGGACTCCCGCGAAACGAGTGCGTTTCGTCGGGTGAAGATGGAAAGCCCCGGCCGGCACCACGCCGGCCGGGGCTTCTCGCAAACCCCGCCTCTCTGCGACCGGCCGGCTATTTCCTCGTGAGCGTGACCTGACCGGCGGACTCCTGCGCGCGGAGCACGGCCATCACGTCCGCGAGCGGCAGCGGCGTGAACTCGCCGGACAGGAAGTCGCGGATCTGGAGCGCGGTCATGCCCTTCCCGAGTAGCAGCCGGAACTCGGCGTTGTACTCGTCGGGCAGGCGTGGGCCCCCGCCGCCGCGTCGGAATCCGCCGCGCCCGCCCCGCCCGGCGCTCGCCACCGGCGCGACGACCAGGGCGGCGGCCTCACGCTCCTCCGCGGTCATCGACGGCTCGGTCGCAGGCACGCCGCGCTGTGCGGCCTGCAGTTGGTACGCAGCCTTCACTTCCTCGAGCAGTGTAGCAGCGCGCCCGTCGATGAGCGGCTGGAATGCGGCGACCTTATTGCGCCCGGCCGCGACGTCGGTCCAGAGCACGCTGGCGGACTGGACGACATCCTTCTCGATGGCGGCCTGGTGGGTGACCGCGTTCCTCGCCTCCTTGTACGCCGTAACCAGCGACGCCGCGTCGGTGGCGTCGGCGAGGTAACCCATGCCCTTGGTGTGCGACTCGCCCATGCGGGCGAGCCCGCGGCCGACGTTCTCCTGCGCGACGCGGGCTGCCATCGCGTCGGTGCCGTCGCTCAATACGGCCAGCGAGCCGAGCGCGACCGCGGCGGCGCGCTTGTACTGCGTGGGGTCCTGCTTGTCGGGCGTGTCCTCCGAGGAGTGGTACCACATGTCCGGCCAGGTGATGAACATGACGGCCGGGATGCCGTGCTGCATGTACGTCACGTGGTCGCTCGCCCCGTAGTGCTTGTCGATCTTGATGTAGAAGGCGTCTTTGCTGCCGCGCGTCGACTCGACCGGCTCGGAGGGCGCGTAGCCGCCGCTGCGGAACCGCACGCGCTCGCGCGAGATGTCGGCGATGTACTCCATCATGCTCTGCGCGATGTCGTTGAGGTACGACGGGAACGAGTCCGGCGTCCGCTGCATGATCCAGAAGCTCCGGCTCATGGAGACGCGGAGCGCCTCCATGTCGAAGTTGAGCGTGCCGATGATCGCCTTGGCCTTGTCGGGATGGGCGTTCAGGTACGCGTTGGTCCCGCTGATCTCGGGCACGAACTGGAAGTTGATGGTCCGCTGCGGCCGGGGCAGCTTTCCTTCCGCCACCAGCTTCATGTAGGCGCGGCCGACCTCGAGGATCAGGGCGCAGCCGGAGTTGTCGTCGTTGGCGCCCTGCTTGATCACGCCTTCGTAGAGGTGGCAGCTGATTGCGGTCTCCTGCGTCGTGCTGCCGTCCCCGGGGATCTCGGCGTGGACGTACTCGTTCTTGTACGGCACCTCCACGCTCTTCACGATCGAGCGGATGGCGATGGAGTCGCCGCGGGCGAGCATGGCGGCGAGGTTACGCTGCACCTCGGGCGTCACGCTCCAGGCGACGGTGCCTTCCTGCGCGTTCACCGTCGACGAGACGATCTCGTTGGGAAAGTCCTGCGAGCGTTGGAATCCGATGGCGTTCACGCCCAACACCCCGATCGCGCCGTGCTGCACGGCCTCGCGGTACGTCGCGCCGGTCGACGCGCCGGAGAGCACGAACTTGCCGTCGACGTCCTTGCCCTCGAAGTCCTCCGGGCGGCCCAGGCCGACGTCAACCAGCTCGCCGGAGATGTCGCCATTCGCGTTGAGCGAGGCGAGTGCGAGCGCGATGTCATGGATGTCGAACAGCTTCACGCTCTTCGGCGACGTCATCCAGAGCTCGCCCTGCGTGGGCTGCCAGGCCATCTGGTTCTCGGGTCCGAACGTCTCGACCGCGACGTTCTGGAAGCCGTAGCGCCTCGCGTAGTCGACGATGACCTGTGTTTCGTGGTACGGCCCGCCGTACTCGGCCGGTAGGCGCACGCGCTGGTAGGGGACCAGCTCCAGCAGGAGGTGCATGGCACGCTCGCCCGAGACCTCGTTGATGATCGAGGTCATCTGCTCCTGGCTGAGCAGCGTACGGTCCTCTCGTTCCTGCGCGGCGAGGGCTGTGGGGATGCAGAGCGCGAAGACGAGCGCGGCGACCGGTCGGCAGCTCATGGTGTCACCTCGGCGAAGCGGGACGGTTTCGCCACGGGGCAGCGCGGCCGGGCCGCAAACTACGCGGGTCCGCCGGCGGCTGCCAGCGCTAATCCAAGGGCCTCCCGGGGGCTGGTGGTGGACCCACGGGCACTCGTCGATCCGGCGCAGGATCGGGGCCGACTTCCCCTATCGACTATCGGCTTCTGCCGAGAGTCTCAGGACCAACACCTCCATTGACCCCTCAGCCTTCCCCTTGTGGCCAGGTCCACGCAAACCAGGTCACCAGCCCGGTAGCCACAACCGTCGAGCCGACGAGCAGGATGTGCTGGGCCGTCGGTTCCGTGTAGGGGCCTCCCTTCAGGAGCGGGACGGCGCACACGAAGAAATGGTAGATGTTCAGAAGCGTCAGCAGAATACCCGCTACGAGGTTCGCCCAGCGGTTGGCCGGTATCTTTGCTGACACGGTGACAAACGCCATCCACAGCGGAAAGAGCCAGAAGACCGCCGTGAAGACCCAGCCCCCGGTCCCCGCCGTCGCCGCCCATTGAGCTGCCAGCTGCAAGGCGGCCGGGTCGAGGATCATCAGGACCATGTGCGCTGACATGGCCACGGCCGCGACGATCCACAGCACGGCGATTCTGGTCTTCCACGTCAGAGCTTCCATGAGCTGCCTCCCTATCTCAAGCGCTGATACGGGCAGGGACTGCCTTTGACCGACCTCGCGCCAGGGAGCCGCTTCCCCTACTGGACATGGCGCGTTGCGGGGTGCCGCGGGCGACGGGCTCCGATCAGCGTGTGAGGCCGATTCCCACGTTGAAGTGCGACGGGTCCGAGGGCTGCCATCCCAGGTAGGTGTTGACGTGCCCCAGGTGGAGCAGGAAGCCGAGGTCTGGCTTGGGGCTCGTCTCGGTCTCGGTCCGCCCGGGGTAGTTGGACGTGAACCTTTCGACGAAGAGGCCGAGCTTGGCGTACCCCTGCACGCTGCCGTTGGTCAGGATCCGGATGTCGAGGCCGGCCACGACGCCGGATCCTTTGTCGTCGTATCCGATCTGCGGCACGTGGTATTCGGTGAACCAGAGGTAGCCGGCGTAGAATCCGAATCTCCCTTGGGTGAGGAGCCCGACACGGATGGAGCCACCGGCGTCGGCTTTCTCGCACTCATCACACACCTGGAAGCTTCTGATGTACCCGACGTTCACATAGGGTCGGGGACCGTTCTGGGCTCCGCCTGCACGGGGAAGGAACAGCAGGGTGGCCACGCTCAGGAGGAGAACGTTGGGCGCTTTCATGTGTCCGGAGGGGTAGGCGGCCCGGCGTGGGCAGGAAGGATCAAGATCGGCGCCGGACGTTCCGACTTGGCGGGCAGGCATCGGAAGGGTAGGCGGAGGAACGGAGCGTCGCCAGGGCTGGAGACGAGCCTGGCTCCCTCGATATGCGTCCTGGCAGGGTTCCGGTGGCCTCAGTATCGCCGCGGGGAAGCGTCTTATGGGCCCGGAACCTGCGCCCTCCCGGGCTCCTCACCCCGACACGGCGGTCAGGTCATCTATCCTTCTCCCGCCACAGCACCCATGTTTGCCACCATGGCGCACGGAGAGCCTTCCCGCCTGGGTGCCATCTGGCTCGCGGATGTGGTCGAGCGGACCCGAGGCACCGGCGGAGACGTCGATGCCACCACCCGCGCTTTGGGCGAGCTCCACGGAGTCGCAAAGGTGCAGTGTGAAGCTCCGGGGGGCCGATGCGTGGCGCGCCGGGGAGACGGAGTCATCGCGGTCTTCGACTCTGCAGACGGCGCGGTGCGCTCAGCTCTGGCCGTGCGGGATCTTTTCGTCTCCCGGAGAGATCTCCGCACCGCCGGACTGACCGTGCGCATCGCCGTGCATGTGGGCGACGTCGTGGAAGGGGCCGAGGGCGACCTCTGGGGTGACGCGGTGACGACCCTATCAAGGATCGCTCCCCTCGCCGAGCCGGATCAGGTGGTCCTCACCGACATCACCTACCGACTCCTGCAGCAGCGTACGACCCTGACGATCGAGGAACTGGGCGAGCACGAGATCGAGGGGGTCGCCGAGCCCATGCGCCTGTACACCGCCTCCCTCCTTGGCGACGAGGAGGGTCCCGATCTCAGGCACCTCCTGCAGGAGGAGCTCACGCCGCTCCAGCTTCTGAACGTCGAGGGCGTGGGCGGCATGGGGGAGATCTACCTGGCTCGCGACGCGAACCTCAGACGCACGCTGGCCGTGAAGGTGCTCCGCTCGGAGCTGGTGGCCGATGCACATGCCCGGGCGCGCTTCTTCCGCGAAGCCCAGGTCATCGCCGGGCTCTCCCATCCCAACGTCATCGCGGTGCATGCCGTGGGGGAGCTCAAGAACGGCACGCCCTATTTCGTCATGGACTATGTGGAAGGCGGCAGCCTCAGGGACCGCCTGGAGCGGGAAGGGCCCCTGTCGGTTCCCGAGACCCGGCGCATCGTGGGCGAGGTGGCTTCGGCGCTCCACGCCGCTCACGTTCGGGGAGTGGTGCACCGCGACATCAAGGCGTCGAACATTCTGTTCGACACCCAGTCGGGCCGGGCCCTGGTGACCGACTGGGGCATCGCCGCCCTGGACGCCAGCACCGAGATGTCCCCCGAGAGCCGGCTCACCCGCACCGGCGCGGTGGTGGGTTCTCCGCAGTACATGAGCCCCGAGCAGCTCGCCGGTGACGACGTCGGCTCCGAGTCCGATGTCTATTCCCTGGGGCTCCTGGCCTACGAGCTCCTCACCGGCCACGGGCCATTCGCTGCGGACACTCCCCGCGCTCTGATGGTCGCCCACCTCCGGGACGCCCCGGAGCCACTGTCGATGTCTCGGCCGGACGTCGACCCCGAGCTCGAGACGGTGGTGGCCCGGTGCCTCTCCAAGGAGCCATGGGCGCGGCCCACGGCGGAGGAGGTGGCGCGCCGATTCGCCCCGGGCGCCGAAGCCATTCTGGAGTGGCCGCCTCCGGGCCTCGCTCCCCTCCGGGGCCAGGGAGCGGCCATGCTGTTCAGCGCCCTCATGGGCGTGACCATGATCGTGATCCCTGTGCTCGTGGCCTTCGCGGCCCGCATGGACTGGGTCGGCCGAAGCCTGTTCCGGAATCTCACCACCGGACCCCAGGGCGTGACGGTGACCGTCGGCCTGGTCATGATCGGTCCCCTGGTCTTTGGGTTGTTCTTGGCGTACACCAGCCGACGGGTCGGCCTGGTCATCGACACGCTCAAGGCGTCCAGGGCCTGGAGCCAGAAGGACCCCATGAGGGTGGCGCTCGGCCTCGGGTACGGTTGGCGCACGGTGCTGGAAGTGCTGGACGACCGCTGGGGGGACTTCGGCAACCTGCTGGCGGGGCGCCGAGAGTACGCCATCCTCGACGCCACCGCGAGAGGTCGCATACGAAAGCGCAAGCTCCGACGCAGTGGGCTTCGCTGGACCGCCGTCGTGGCGCTCCCCTTCACCGTCGTTGTCGCGGTCTACCTGGTGAGCGCCCATGTATCCAGCGTGTCGCTGGGTCTGGCGCTGGGTCTGGGTCCGCCCCTGGTCCTTTGGTTGGCCAGCCTCCTGCTGGTAGAGCCGAACGCCGTGCGATTGGCCCGAGGCAAACTGGAGCGGCGCTCCCTCCCCGCAGAAATCGCGGGACCGGAGGTGGACGCGTGGAAGGAAGCCCTGACGCGGGTGGTGGGCACGGAGGGCCCCGAGCCTGGACGGCCCACGTCCTCGCGCACCTGGTTCGCCTTCCAAGCTGCGCAGACGGTGTTCTTCGCGGTGCCGTACATGTTCTTTCTTTCGGTGCTCCTGGCGCTCGCGGCAGGTTCCATCCGGAATAGTCGAGGGAGCTATGACGCTACCCGAGCCCTCTTTACACGTCTGCGCGCGGCCTCCGGCTTCCAGCTTCCCTCCGACTCGTCGGTGACGCCGGAGGAGGCGCGTCGACTCGTCGCCCAGGTGGTAGCCTGGGATCCAGGGCTGACGCCCTGGCGGGGCGGACGTCCGGGACAGGAGACGGTGCAGGGGTCGGCCCTCCCCGGTAGCGCCTTGGCTCAGCCTTACTCGCTGTCCCCAGGGGCCGTCGTCCCCACGTCCCTGGATGGCGTCTCGCGGGTCGAGATGGCGTATCTCGCGGGATTCACCGGAGACCCGCGCTTTCCGGC
This sequence comes from Gemmatimonadota bacterium, assembly GCA_022340755.1. Lineage (GTDB taxonomy): Bacteria > Gemmatimonadota > Gemmatimonadetes > Longimicrobiales > Gaopeijiaceae > SZUA-318. Next base: position 7,296 of record JAJDNI010000070.1, on the reverse strand, counting down.
CTTCGAGCGCCTGGCTCGTGCAGTCGGTTACGACGACGGCGTGCCGGAGAGGTACTCGGCAACGATGCTGCCCTCGGATCTCCCCGATGCGAGCCCCATGGGCGCGCTTCGGGAGGTGGCGCTACATAAGCTGGCACAGGCGGGCTATCAGATCGCCACGGGACATCGGGCCCAAGCGGACACGACGCTGCGACAGATCTACTCGGTGGGATCGCTCCTGGCCTGGGGAAGCGACGACCTGAACGTGGCGTTGCTGGGCCGTAACGTGGCCACCCTGGGTCTGAACGCCCTGAGACAGTTGCGTGTCGACGGCACCTCGGGTGCGGCGGCAGGCCAGACACCCGAAGCATGGGCGCGCCCTTCACCACCGACGAGCACGGATGTCGTCGGTCAGCCATTCCAGGATTGGCTAGCCCGTGCAATGGCCCTCGCCGCCGACTCCACGGTGCCACGCAGCCTGCGCCTGGCGATCGTCGCCAACGTCCACGGGGCGGCCGAGTGCGGAAGCCTCGAGGGGATGCTCTTCGGGTCACCCCCCGAAGTGCGTGCCCTGGACGACGCCGTACGTGATGAGTTGGTTCGTGGCCCCGCCGATGCAGCTTACGTGGACCTGGCCATCAACGAGACGACCCGTACCTACGCCCGGCTGAGAACCGCAAGCCGGCAGGAGCTCCGCGACTTCCTCGGTACCGAAGACGTGTTCGTGTACACCATGATGCGCGTCGCCGCGAAGGCCTTCCGCAATCCGCGCCTCCTCACGTGCGCGGTGAGACGCTCCACCGGATAAGGGCATCAGCTTCCCCCCGTTGCTCCACGGCGGAGGCAGCTGCTTGGCCGTCGCAGGGATGACCCCGGCGAGTGGACCATCCAACTATCGACACCACGGCTCGTCGTGCACCTACGCGGTGGGCAGCTTCAGCCTCGTCAGGATCTCGTTGAAGCGCGGGTCGGTGCGAAGCCCCTCGGACGTTGTCATGCAGGACTTGTATTCCAGCTCGTGGTCCCGCATCTCGTACGACCTCTCCATCCACTCCACAGCGCGATCGGCGTCCCCACCCCAACTGAAGAGATGGACCATGTTGTTGGGCTTGACGAAGGTCTGCGCCGAGCGCGCGACCAGGATCTCCGCTCCGCGGATCATCGCCCGCTGCGGACCCGTCCGGTCCTCCTGGAGCGCTCCCGCCACCTCCTGATCACCCAGTAGCTCGAAGTACGTCCGGTAGTGCGTCAACCCCTGCGGGATGTCGCCCAAGGCGAAGTGCTGCCAGGAGAGGGCGAAGGAGCGGAGCGGGTTGGGTGGCACCACCTGGAGCTGCTCGATCGCTTCTCCGTGTCGGCCGGTGAGTCCACGCTGGATCCCGCGGAGCAGCTGCGTGAAGGGATTGAAGGGGTCGATCTCCAGGGCCCTGGCGATCTGCTCGTCGCTTTCCTGGGCGCGGTGCAGCATCGCCAGAAAGTGCGAATAGAAGATCCGGGCCTGCGGCTCATTGGGATCCAGCTCGATGGCTCTCCGGTACGCCTTCTCCGCGGCTTCCCAGTCCCAGTTGTACCAGGTCTGGGCCTGGGCCAGCGCCTGATGGCCTTCGGCGTGGTCCGGGTCCAGCTTCACGGCTCGCTCTGCTGCCCCGAGCCATTTCGATCCGTACTCCGCCGCCGGCACCATCCCCAGCACGACCTTCGACCCCCAGACGAGGGAGATCCCCGCATGCGCGGGGGCGTAGTCGGGCTCGATCTCCAGGGCAGCCTCGTAATACCGGGCCGCGCGATCCAGGTCGGCGGGATTGAAGCTCTGCTGGTGGACCCGGCCGCGCATATACTTCTCGTAGGCCAACGGGTCCACAGCGGGCCGCTCCCCGCCCCTGTGGGTCCCCACCCCGAGGGCCTTGTGGATCTCGTCGGCGATCGATCCCGTGGCCTCACGGTACATGGAAAGCACTCCCCGGATCTCGCCGTCGTAGGATCCCGACCAGAGGCTCTCCTCGGTGGTCCCGTCCACCAGCCGCGCTTCCACACTCAGGGCGTCCCCCACACAGAAGATCGACGACTCCACGACGGCATCCACCGCCAGCTCCCGGCAGACCCGCCCCGCCGGGTGGTCCCCTCCCCCATACTGGAGAACCGACGTACGGGCGAGGACCCCGACGTCGCCCCGGCCGATGCGCGAGATCAGCGCCTCGTGCAGTCCGAGCACCAGGTACTCCCGGTCCGGGTCGCCCCCGATGTTCACCGGGGGAAGCACCGCGATGCGGCGTCGACCCGCCGACATGGTCACGGTCTCGGACAGCAATGTATCCGCGAACTCGCGCGGCGATGCGAAACGGTCCTCGGGTGACTTGGCGAGCGCGCGGCTCACCGCGCGGTCGACGTAGAGCGGAATATCGGGATCGATCTCCCGTAGGCTCGGGGGCCTCGCAGCCGCGTGCTTTGCCAGGATGGCCATGGCCGTGGTGGAGCGGTACGGTGTCCTGCCCGTGATCATCTCGAAGAGCACGCATCCCATGGCGTAGACGTCGGTGCGTCCGTCCACGTTCCGGTGGTCGAACGCCTGCTCGGGACTCATGTAGGCCGGCGTGCCCAGGGCCATCCCGGTACCCGTGAGCTTCGGGCCGCCTGCGACCTCGAGGGCGCGGGCGATGCCGAAGTCGGCCACAACGGCCTGGTCGCCGGCGAGCAGGATGTTGCCGGGCTTCACGTCGCGGTGGATGACCCCCAGGCTGTGGGCGTGCGTCAGCGCGGACGCCACCTGATCGATGATTCGGATGGACTCCCTCAAGCCCAGCTTCGATTCTTTTTGGAGACGATCGCTCAGCGACTCGCCGTCCACGAACGGCATCACGTAGTAGAGGTATCCTGCCGCCTCGCCGGAATCGATGAGCATGAGGATGTGCGGGTGCGTGAGCTTCGCGGAGATCTCGATCTCTCTCGTGAAGCGGTCCACACCGATGGCAGCCGCCAACTCGGCGTGGAGCACCTTCACCGCCACCTGGCGCCGATGCTTCAGATCCTCCGCCAGGTAGACCGTGGCCATGCCGCCTTGGCCGAGCTCCCGGTCGAAGCGGTAGGAGCCGTGTAGCGCCTGGACCAGGGCCTCGGGGATGGGCGTCGTCATGGAGGCGCTCTCTCTCTTGGGGCCTACCCTGCAGCTGCGGCTTTGGACACAGTGCGTCTCTGCGCCTTCAGCTGCAAGGTAGCGGGGGAGCAGCTCCGGTGACTCGAGCTTCCTGCGCGGTCGGGCTCCAGTCAGCGTCGCTTCTCGGCGGCGCGTCAGCGCATGCAGCCCGGCTCGCCGCCGTCGATCACCAGCACCTGGCCGGTGATGGACTCGGAACGGCAGAAGGTCACGACCTGCTCCGCGATGTCCGCGATGCTCGCCGTGCGTCCCAGCACGACCTTGTCTCGCACGCCGTTCGCCACTTCGTCCGGCAGCCGCTGCGCCATGCGGGTTCCTTCGATCAACCCGGGGGCCACGCAGTTGACCGTCACCTCCGGAGCGAGGGCGACCGCGAGACAGCGCGTGAGATGGATGAGTCCCGCCTTGCTCGCCGAGTACGCGATGCTGCTACTCGTCGGATACAGTCCGCCGATGGAGGCGATGTTGACGATGCGCCCGCATCCGTGCTCACGCAGGTGAGGTGCCAGCGCTCGAGCCAACAGGAACGGACCACGCAAGTTGGTCTCCAGCACCCGGTCCCATACGTCGGAGGTGAGCGCGTCGAGGTTCTTGAACGGAATGCCGATGTTCCACGCCGCGTTGTTCACGAGCATATCGACGCGGCCGAATCGCTCGACGACCTGTCGGGTCGCCGCATCGATCGCAGCCGGGTCGCGTTGGTCGACCTGCACGGCCAGCGCTCGTCTCCCCAGCGCCTGGATGGCGTCGACGGTCTTCGCGGCCCCATCCGCATTTCCGACATACGAGAGGGCGACGTCGACTCCGGCCGTAGCCAAGGACTGACTGACCGCGGCGCCAACGTCACCGGAGCCACCGGTGACGAACGCGACCCTGCCCGCGAGATCCATGGCACTCCTCGAATACCTGATGTGGGTGCGATGCTACCGTGCTGAGACATTGTCGAGGGCGGCGCGTCTGCGCCACTCGGCCACGCGCCCTACATGAGCGTGTCGCCCGCCCTCTGGCGACTCACGTCGGGGCGAGCAACCCCTCCCGGCGAGCACGGACCGCCTGCACCTGCGGCTGGAGCTCCGGATCCGCGTTCGACCAGAGATCCACGAAGGCGCCGTAGTACTCGAGCGCGGTGGCGGTGTCGCCGGCCTCCTCGGCCAGCTCGCCGATCCGGCGGTAGACCGGCGCGAGGGGAAGAAGGATGCCGGCCGCGGTCGGGAAGAGGCCGTCCCTCTCGATTCGCGTGGCCTCGAGGTAATGGGCGAGGGCGGAGTCGGGATGCGACAGGGCATCGAATGCTCGCGCCTCGATGAGGTGATCCACACTCCCCGCATTCCCCCAGTTGGTCCGGACCGCATCCCGCTCCTGGGCGAGGGCCCGCGCCGGGTCGCCCCGCTCGAGGGAGCGTACGGCCAGAAGGCGCCGGCTCCAGGCACCGCTCCGGAGCAGCACGCTGAAGGAGGGATCGGCGTCCCATCGCGACGGGTCTTCCCGCTCGATGGCGCACCCGGGTACCTGATCGCTGCGGTGGATCTCGGCAGCGGCCGCACAGGTCAGGAACCGGCTCAGGTGCGCCGCGGCGCGGGAGGCCCCATCCGCGGGCATCGTCGGGTCGGCCCGGCTCAGCAGCAGCCAGGCGCTGTCTGGATGATTCCTCAGCAGTTCGATGTAGGCCAGCCCGGCCAGGGCGGCGGCCCGGTTCCCGCTCTGACCGCTCGGGGCCTTGCCGGCCAGGACGGGGGCGAGAATCGCCGAGGCGGCCGCGAGCTTTCCACGCGCGAGGAAGACGTAGCCGCACCGATCCCACCCCGGTCGCTGTGAGCAGTAGGCCTCGGCGCCCTTCCAGTCCCGGTGTCTAAGAAGCTGAATCAGCACCATCGTCGGATCGGGCGCAGGTACCGCTCTGAAGAGGCTGTCCGCCAGGCCGACGTGGCCAACACCCCAGGCGGCGGCCGACGCCCGGCTATAGCCGAGGTAGGCGCTCAGACCCGTCGGGCCGGTCCGCAGGTAGGCCAGCGAGATATCCAGGGCCCGCTGCCACTCCCCCAACCAGAGCGCCACATCGACCTGAAACGGTACGGTGGCGTCGGCCATGGCCGGGTAGTCGGCGATGACCGTCTCGACGGTCGCCATCGCCGCCCCGGGGTCGGAGGCTATGTAGCGATCGTAGACCGCCTCCATGCCGAGCTGGCCCGAACGTGGGAGTTGCGACCGGAACTCGTACGCCTGCCGGAAGTGTGGCAGCGCCTCCTCGAAGCGGCCGAACCGCTGAAAGTGGAGGGCAAGCAGCAAGTGGCCGAACGCGAAGTCCGGCTCGATCCGGAGCGCCGTCATGAGCTGGGTCGCGCCCGCCACCTGGTCGTCCCACAGCTCGGGGGTCGAGATATATCGCGTTACGGCGCGCAGCGCGTCGATGTACCCCGTGGTGATCGGCGGGAGAGGCGGGGTGCTCCTTATGCTGGCTCTCGACTCCCCGAGCCGGAGACGAAGCTCGCGCGAGACCGCGGTCACCGCCTCCGCGAGGTCGTCGAAGGAGGCCACCGTGCTTGCCCGGATCAACTCGTCGCAACCCGTGCCGCCGAGGATCGACGCTTCGAGCACGTAGTCGTGCCCCAGAGGCATCACCCGTCCCGCCAGCACCCCTGCTGCTCCATCCCGCTCGGCGATCCGACACGCGATATCCGCATCCACCGCCGTGTCCGGCGGCAGGCGCAGCCGGACGAGCGCGTCGCCCAGAGCGTGCCGGGTGAACGCTCCGATGCCCCCTACCAGGCTGGCATAGCCGGCGGACTCGAGGTCCTGGCTGAGAAGCGTCTGGAAAGCCAGCGGGAGCGCGTGATCCCCCGACGGGCCGTCGAAGTCCGCCACTACCAGCCAGTCGCCTGGAGCCAGCCCCGTCGCGGCGCGGCCACTCGCGCGGACCGGAAAGTCGGCAGCAAGCAAGCCGCTTTTCGAGACTCCCCAGCCGATGAGCAAAAGCACCACAGCGGCGGCCGTCCCCACAGCCGTACGGCGACCGAGTCGGCTGCGAGTGAAGCCATCGGACTTCCGTGAAGGAAGCGAGGCTGCACTCGGGGTCGTCCCGGCCGGCCGGGACTCCGGTGATCCGACCGGAGGCAGCGTGGGCTCGAGATCCGCGACGGCCTCTCGTTCCGCCGCCGGCTCCCGGCGAGGGGCTTGCTGGTACGGGTCCAAGCTCGCGGATTCGCGAAGCTCCTCGGCCAGTGCCTGGAGGTCGTTCGATGGTTCCAGCTCCAGCTCGCGCGCGAGCGTCGCGGCCCAGGAGTCGTAGACGGCAAGCGCCGCGGCCCGGTCTCCGGCTTCCGCCAGCGCCTGCACCAACTCGGCTGCCGTGGCTTCGCTCTCCGGCGCCAGGATGAGCGCTCGCCCCGTCGCCTGCTCGGCCTCCACGAGCCGGCCCTCGTCGATCAGTCGGCGCGCGAGCGCCCGGGCCGTGCAGGCGGCGAGGGAGCGCAGCCGATCCCGCTCCGTCTCCATCCAGTCCTCGAACCCCGGCAGGTGGTCCAGATGGAATCCTGTCAGAAACGGCCCGGAGTACAGGTCCAGCGCGCTGGCCTCCTTCCCGGCCTGAACCGCCTCCTCGAAGACGACCGCGTCACAGCGCACGGCCCCGGGGGTGACGCGCACCTCCTCCTTGCCACGGATCTCGATCAACTCGGACCCCGCGGACCTCCGGAGCCGGGTAAGCGCCTGGCTCAGCGCCCCGCGCGCGTGGTCGGTGTCGGACTCCGGCCAGAAGAGCGCACAGAGCCTGTCCCGGCGGTGATACCCCCGGGGGCGGGCGAGAACGAGATATACAAGCAGCGCGGTGGTCCGCGGCTGGGCCAGGAGACTGCCGACACTGCCACCGGCCGTCTTGCGGAGGTCCACCGTGCCGAGGGTCTGGAGATGCAGCACGAGAACCTCTCCGGATCGGCCATGCTGCCTATCGACACGACAATTCCTTACTGCTGTCGTGACGATACCTCCAGACCCTCGACATGGTCAACTTCGCAGCGACTTTATCCGCCGTGTCGTTCAGGTGCATCCGGCTGCACCGTCAGTTCCTGATTTGCCCCTCCGTCGGTCGGAGTGTGGCAGGGGGGCGGGGCCGCCGGAGCGGCCCCGCCCGTCACGCGCCGTGTCGATGCAGCCGACTGGCGGGACACCCG
>JAJDNI010000068.1 GCA_022340755.1 Gemmatimonadota bacterium | reverse complement strand
CCTCCGCCGGCACGTGGAGCGCCAGGCGCCGGAGGGCGTGGAGGTGGTGGTCACCGGTTTCCAGGAGAACCGGCCGTGGCGCGCAGAGCCCGAGGGGGAGCTGTACAGGGCGGCGGCCGCAGCCTTCTCGGAAGTCTACGGCGTGGAGCCGGTACGCGTCTGCCACGGTGGGACCCTCCCCATCGCCGTGGACTTCGCCGAGACGCTCACTCCCAGCGTGGCGGTCATGGGTTTCGCGCTTCCAGGTGCGAACATGCACGCGCCCAACGAGTGGATCCCGGTCTCGCAGCTGGAACACGGCATGAAGGTGATGAGCCGTCTGTACGGGGAGCTGGCGCGCGGAGCGTAGTGGACCGCGCCGCCTCCCTTCGCTCAGTGGAAAGGAGCCTGCCCCGTGGCACCGGGTGATGTGGTAGCGCCCGTGCGCTGTCGTTCGCGGCGCCGTTCAGGTCGCCGGTCGGCGGACGTGCGCGTGTGGTCTGGATTCGTGGCGGTAGCCGTGAGCATTCAGGCGGTAGGGGGCTTCCGGTTCGTGCCTCCGCTGTCGGCCCAGGAGCCACGGGTCCTGGTGGACTCCGCATTCACGCCGGAGGTCACCGACCCGAAGTTCGATCCAAGAACGGGACCCCGGGTGCTCCTGGACGAGGCGCACCACAACCTGTACTCGAATGTCGGCTACTACCGGGCGCTGAGCGCGCTGCTCGACAAAGACGGCTACCGTGTGGAGGTCCTGGGGAACCCCATCACCTCCACCCGCTTGTCCGACGTGGACCTGGTGGTGATCGCCAATGCCCTGCCGGTGCCGGACCAGGCGGCTTCGGACACCCTGGGGCCCGCCCTCACCACCGAAGAGGTTCACGCACTCCTGGCCTGGGTCCGCGGGGGTGGCAATCTCCTGCTGTTCGTCGATCACCGGCCGTACGCGCACGCGGCCGCGCCGCTCCTGGATGCACTGGGGCTCACATTCACGGACGGGTACGCCCTGGACTATCAGACGTGGGACCCCCTGGTGTTTCGCCGCGCCGACGCGACCCTCGGTGGGCATCCCATCACCGAGGGCAGGAACGACGGCGAGCGGGTGGATTCGGTGGCGACGTTCGACGGCGATGCCTTCCGGGCCACGGGCCGCGAGGTCGTCCCCCTGCTACGGTTCGGCGAGGGGATCGACTCGTTTCAGCCCGACCGGCTCTGGGCCATCGGCGATTCCACCCCCCACATCCGCGTCGCCGGATGGCTCCAGGGCGCCGCTTTCACTCTGGGTGAGGGCAGGGTCGTCGTGTTCGGAGAGTCCGGCCTGGCCGTGGCACAGCTCGTTGGGCCGAACCGTCGGCCTCGTGGCATGAACGCCCCAGTCGGCCGGCAGAACGCCCAGTTCCTCCTCAACACGGTGCACTGGCTCACGCGGGTCCTACCGTAGCGGAGCCGGCCGACGGCGCGGTGCTCGCGAACGGTACTCGCTTTCTTCAGCGCCCTCTCAGGTTCCGGTGCGCTTCAAGACGTAGTGACCCCCGCCCTGATCCACGTACAGCTCCCCGACCTTCCCGTCCCTGCGCACGAAGCCGAAGATGGTGTTCCCCGCCACCCATCGGAGCCCGTCCAGGTGCTTGGGACGCACGGGATTCCCGGGCTTGGGCGTGAAGACCAGCTCATCCCCCTCCCTCGTTACGGTCACCGTGAGCGCTGTCCCCCGCGCTGGACCGGCGTACTGACCCAGAAGCTCGTCGAGGCTCCCTGTGAAGGGGGTCAACGTTGGTCCCGGAGGTGGGCCCAGCACGAGATTCGCCAAGGCCTGACCCAGGGATGCCGGGCCGGGCCGGCCGGTGGAGTTCTGCAGGACGACAACCGTGAGGTCCGAATCGGGATAGTAGCGCCCGTCGCTCAGATAGCCGTTGATGCCGCCGCCATGGGTGATCACCCGGCGTCCGTCGAGGTCGCTCACCTGCAGACCCATGGCGTATCGGATGTGCTCTCCATCCTTCAGCGGCCTGGGTGTCGTGAGGGCCGTGTATTGGTCGGGAGCCAATACCTTCCCGTGATGGAGCGCCAGGTTCCAGGTGATCAGGTCCCTGGCCGTGGAGCACAGGGATCCCGCGGCGAAGGGCCACTCCTGATCCAGGTAGGCCTTGATCCGGAGGCCGTCACGGCCTGCGTCGTACCCGTGGGCGTGGTCGACGTGGATCGCGCTTTCGGAGCAGTAGTACGACGCCTTCATGCCCACCGGATCGAAGACGTGCTTCTGGATGTAGTCGGCATACGTCTCTCCCGAGACCTTCTCGATGATGAGCCCCAGCAGGAAATACCCGGTGTTGTCGTAGATCAACGCGGTGCCGGGGTCGAACAGGAAGGGCGCCTTCTCCACGAGCTTCACCAGCGTGTCCCGGGGCAGGGACCGGTCCATGATGTCGGCGAAGAAGGGCATCTCCGTGTACCCGGGGATGCCCGACGTGTGATCGAGCAGCCGACGCACCGGCACCTGCCGCCCCTGGGTGTCGTAGTCCGGCAGGTACCGGGTCATGTCGGCGTCGAGATCCAGCTTCCCCGCCGCCACCAACTGCAGGATCGCCGTGGCGGTGAACTGCTTGGTCATGGACCCGATCTCGTAGCTGGCGCTGGCATCCGCCGGGGTCGCGACATCCCACTCCAGATCGGCGTACCCGTAGCCCTTCATGAGCAGGGTATCGGTGCCGCGCACGACCGCCACGGAGACCCCCGGGACCTGGTCGTTCGCGACGTAGGCTCGGGCGGCCGAGTCGAGAGAGGCGACGAGATGCGCACGGTCAGCGATCTGCGCGCTCAACGAGGACGGCAGCGAGATGAGCGCCAGGAGCAGCGCCAGGCGGCAACTACGGGAGAGGGTCATGGTGGCCTCGCGAGGTCGCGGGAAGACGAGACGCCTGCACCGAGGCAATGAACAGCGCATGCGATCACAAGGCAACTGCCAGTCGGGATGCGACCGCGGACCAGGAGGCAACCGCCGACCGCACGCGCCTCCCTCCCGCAACGACTCGTCAGGGGCCCCCGGAGTCCATCATCTCGCGTAGCATCATCACGGTCCCCGGAGACCCCCGGAACAGTCCGGGCGGGACCGACTGATAGCTCAGGATCTCCTGGTAGATGGACGTCTGGTCGTACCGGTTCAGCCGCAGCCCCGCCAGGTACATGAGGCGCAGGTTGCCGTCACGATTGATCTCGGCCCCCTGCAGCCAGGGCCCCAGGCCGGCGGCGCTGGCAGTGTAGGTCGACAGAAAGTCCTCCGTCGAGTTGAACCCCACGTCCAGCAGAGACGACGCGACGGCAGTTCGGGAGGGCTTGGTGAGGCTCGCGGCCAGCGAATCGACCTGGATGGAGAGTCCCCCCGGTTTGGCCACGAGGATCACGTCGTAACCCTGCCCCTGGTCCAGGTTGGACCACACTGTCCCCTCGGGAAAGACGGCGAAGAACGTGGCGAGCTCGCTCTTCACCACCTCGGACGAGCTCTCGTAGAGCGGCACCCACTGCGTGATCACGCCCCCGGGAGCGAGGTGCCGCCGCGCCAACTGGAAGTATTCCTCCGTGTAGAGCGCCGCTGCCCCCTTCATCCAGGGATGGATGGGGTCGGCCGTGATGACGTCGAACGTCTCGTGCGTGGTCAGGAGGTAGTGGCGGGCGTCATCATAGACCACTTCGACGCGGGGGTCATTCAGGACGTGGTAGTCCACGTCGGCGAAGTACGGCGCCGTCTCGTGGATGACCAGAGGCTCGATCTCGCAGATCACGATGCGCTGGATGTCCGGGTACCGCGTGAAGGTGCCTGCCGTCACTCCGGCGCCAAACCCCACCACCAGCACCGAGCGCGGATGGTCGGAGAGGAGCGCGGGCATGTGTCCGAGCATGCGCTGCACGCGCATGTCCTTGGGCTCCATGGACGCCACCACCTTCCCACCCACATGCAGATCAAGGATGCCGCCTCCCTCGTCGCTCACCGCCGCGGAGAAGTTGCGCCCCTCCCCTACGTACAGAGTGTTCTGCGGGGCGTACGATGCCGCCCAGCGGCCGTACTCCACGAGAAGCGGCGGGACCGGCGCAATCCCGTTCACGAGGAAGGCCACTCCGGCGATCCCGGCGACGCTCCACCCCACGCGAGGGAAGACCCTCCCCGTGCCTCCCGGCGTCGCAGCCGCGCTGCGCATGGGAAGCAACAGGATCGCTGCCGAAACCGCCGAGAGCACCATGAGGACTCGCTGCGAGTCCTGGGTGCCGATCCACGGAATCAGCAGGAGCGCGAAGGCGAGAGACCCCACGATCGACCCGATGGTGTTCGCGGCGTACACGCCTCCGACGAGTCTGCCGGGGTCCTGCTTGGCGTCCGCCACCGCGGCCACGGCCAGAGGAAAGCTCGCGCCCCAGAAGAGAGGCGCGGCGAACACCGCCCACAGCGCGCGCACGAGGTCCAGCTGCAGGAGCGGCACGGGATTCTCTTGGGCCATGAGGGGGCTCACGGGCCAGTGGGGCAGAGCTCCGGTGATCCAATAGGCCGACCAGGCAAGCCCCGCCACGACGCCCAACTGGCACACGCCGAAGGCCGCCCTCGGGTTGCGGGACACCCGCGCCACCAACGACCCCACACCGCTTCCCACACCCAGCGCCGCCAGGTAGACGGCGAGGATGATGGAGAAGGTGTAGGTGGTGCCGCCCAGCAGAAGCGAGAGGAGACGGGTCCACACGACCTCCGCGCCGAGGGCCGTCAGCCCCGAGAGGGCGATGGCCACGTGCATGACACGCCGATCTCGCGGGAAGATGGGCATCACCGTGGTGTCCGCCTCGTCGGCCGCCACGTGGGGCGCACGTAGAGCGAGCCCGTAGGCCACGGCCGCCACCAGAAGGTCCGTCGCCACCGCAACCCACGTGGTGATGGCCAGGTCGTAGACCCGCAGGAGCCAGAAGCCCGCCGCCAGGCTCCCCACGACGGCCCCGGCGATGTTTCCGCCGTAGAAGAAGCCCATCCACGACACGCCTTCGGGTGTGGATTCCACGAACCGGGAGATGGCCGGAAGCGTCGCGCCCATGAGGAGCGTGGGCGGGATCAGGAGGAGTCCGGACAGCAGCGCGCGCAGCAGGATGCTGGGCAGCCCCAGCGGGACCATGGACACGTAGGCGCGGCTCACCACGGGCATCGTGAAGTGGATGAGCACCGCCACCACACCGATGGCCGCCTCGATGGCGGCATACACGCGCAAGGGATGCACCCGCAGCGGCACCACCTTCGGAAGGAGCAGGCTGCCCAGGAACATGCCGCCCATGAAGGTGCCCAGCAGGACGCCCAGCGAGATGCCCGTAGCCCCGATGACGAGCTGGAGCGTCTCGAACCAGACGATCTCGTAGATCAGGGCCGCCGCGCCGCTGCCCACGAAGAGAAGAAGGAGGAGGGGCAGTGGGCGCCGTGGAGGGGGGACAGGAGACGACATCGGGGTGGACTCGGGAGTCGGGCTTCGTTCGCGTGTGGAGCCGCCATGGTGAACGGATCAGGGTCGTGCGCCCCGGCGGTTCCGGCAAGAGTCGGCCGCGCGCTACCCTACCACCACTCCTTCTGTAGCTCGTCCAGCGCCTCACGCCCGGGGCACAGGTCCTCGTACCGCAGATCCACCAGCGGCTTCTCGATGGTGTTCTCGAAGCCGTGCATGTCCTGGCCGGTCTCCTCGAGGTACAGGAGCCCAGTGGGTACCTCGCCTCGTTTCCGCACGTCCGCGATGTGCTCGAGAGCGGCGCCTCGGTTCGCGGCGTCGTAGTCCTCGGCCACCTTGCGCAGTCGCACCACCGAGCCGTCGTGCATGGTCACCGCGCGTACGTCCCCGTGGCCGTAGTCCGCGGTGATCTCGCGGCGGAGCGGCACGAAGTCCGTCTCCACCACTTCGTACGCGTGGGTGCGCGTGTGCGCGTAGCTCTTCGTCGATCCCTTGTGGTCGTTGAAGGTCACGCACGGCGAGATGACGTCCACGAAGGCGAAGCCCGTGTGAGCGATCCCGGCCTTCAGGATGGGCACGAGCTGCTTCTTGTCTCCCGAGAACGAGCGTGCGACGAAGGACGCGCCCAGCGCCAGCGCCAGGCTCACCGGGTCGATAGGCCCCTGTCGGTTGATCTCGCCCCTCTTGGACACGGAGCCCACATCCGCCGATGCGGAGAACTGGCCCTTGGTGAGGCCGTACACGCCATTGTTCTCCAGCACGTACAGCATGTTGATGTTGCGCCGGATCGCGTGCGAGAGCTGACCCAGCCCGATGGACAGCGAGTCGCCGTCGCCCGAGATCCCGATGTAGACGAGGTCCCGGTTGGCCGCGTTCGAGCCTGCGGCGATGGAAGGCATGCGCCCGTGCACGGAGTTGAAGCCGTGGGCCTCCTTCACGAAGTACGCCGGCGTCTTCGAGGAGCATCCGATACCCGAGAGCTTCGCCACCCGATAGGGCTCCACGTCCAACTCGAAAAGCGCCTGGATGAGGGCGGCGGTCACCGAGTCGTGCCCACACCCGGCGCACAGCGTCGACATGGTGCCCTCGTAGTCCCGGGGCGTCAGGCCCAGAGCGTTGTGGCGCATCTTCGGGTGCCGCGCCACCGGCTTGGTGATGTACGTCATTGGGTCGCCGCCTCCACCGCGGCGCTCGCTACATGCGGACGGATGCCGTCCAGTACATGCTCCTTGCTCAAGGGCTGGCCTCCGTAGTAGCGCACGGACGCCAGCTTCGACTTGGGACACTCGGTCTCGATGGTCAGCAGCGTGCGCAACTGGCCGTCCCGGTTCTGCTCCACGACGAAGATTTCGTCGTGGCTATCCAGGAAATCCTTCACCGCGACGCCAAAGGGGAAGCCGCGCACCCGCAGGTAGTCTACCGGCACGCCCTCCGCGGCGAGCGTGTCCCGGGCTTCCATCACCGCCCAGTGCGCTCCGCCGAGGGAGACGATTCCGTAACGCGCCCCACCTTCCACGGTGTGGATCTCTGGCTGCGGGACATGCTCCGCCGCGGATTGCACTTTCTGCGCGATCCGGTCAACCACTTCGACATAGGCGTCGGAATCCTCGGTGTACTTTCCATACTTGTCGTGCCCCGACCCGCGGGTGAAGTAGGCTCCCTTGGGGTGCACGCCCGGAAGCGTTCGGTAGGGGATCGCGTCACCGTCCACGTCCAGGTACCGGTAGAAGTCCTTCACCTTCTCGATCTCCTCGGCCGAGAGCACCTTGCCCCGGTCCGGCCGGTACGACTCGTCCCACTCGAGGCGGGGCACCCTCCAGTCGTTCATGCCGATGTCCAGATCCGACACCAGGAAGACCGGCGTCTGGAAGCGCTCGGCGAGGTCGAACGCCGCCACCGCGAACTCGAAGCACTCCCTGGGGTCCGCGGGGAAAAGGGCGATGTGCTTGGTGTCGCCATGCGAAGCATACGCCACCAGCATGAGATCACCCTGCTGGGTCCGCGTGGGCATCCCGGTGGAAGGACCCGTGCGCTCGACGTCGATGAAGACCGATGGGATCTCGGCGTAGTACGCCAGCCCGATGAACTCTGACATCAACGAGATGCCCGGACCCGACGTGGGCGTGAACGCTCGCGCACCGGCCCAGCCCGCGCCGATGACCATGCCCGCTGCCGCCAGCTCGTCCTCCGCCTGAAGGATGCAGTAGCGGTTCTTTCCCGTTTCGGGGTCAACCCGAAAGCGGTGACACCACTCCTTGAAGGCATCCATCACCGACGTGGCCGGTGTGATGGGGTACCACGCACCCACGGTGGCCCCAGCGTAGACGCAGCCCAGCGCAGTGGCGGCATTCCCCGTCACGAGGACGCTGTCCTTCGTGGCATCCATCCGCTTCGCCCTGATGGGAAGTGGGCACTTCCACTGCTCCTTCGCCCAGTCGTACCCCATCCGAATGGCGGTGAAGTTGGACTCGATGAGGCCCCTCTTGTCGGCGAACTTCTCCTCGAGCATCTCCTGAACCACGTCCATCTCGATGTCCAGTAGCGCAACCAACGCGCCCACATAGCCGATGTTCTTCATGAGCGTACGCTCACGCGCTCGCTCGAAGCGCTCGGCACACATGTGGGCGAGGGGGATCCCCAGGAAGGTCACGTCGTCACGCAGGAGCTTGTCGTCCAGCTCCTTGGTGGAGTCGTAGAGAACCCACCCCCCGCTCGCCACCTCGGAGAGGTCCCGAGCGTAGCTCTGGGGGTTCATGGCCACCATGAGCTGGAAGGTGGGGCTCCGCGCGGCGTATCCGTCCCTGTTCACGCGGATCTCGTACCAGGTCGGAAGACCCTGGATGTTCGACGGGAAGACGTTCTTCCCCGATACGGGCAACCCCATGCGAAACAGCGCCTGCAGGAGCAGGCTGTTCGCGCTGGCGGAGCCCGTTCCGTTGACCGTCCCGATTCTGATGGTGAAGTCGTTCAGACGGTCGCGATTGTGGGCCACTTCTCATGTCCTGCGTAGGGGATGAGCAAGTCGGACTTCTTCATGTCCCAGGCCGCCGTGGGGCACCGCTCGGCGCACAGGCCGCAGTGCACGCACAGGTCCTCGTCCTTCACCATCACGCGATGCGTCTGGGGCAGATCCTCGGAAACGAAGAGGAGCTGCGCCAGGTTCTCCGCGGGAGCCGTCAGTCGCTGGCGCAGATCACTCTCGTCGCCGTTCTCGGTGATCGTCAGGCACTGCAGCGGACACACGTCGATGCACGCGTCGCACTCGATGCACAGGTTCGCGGCGAAGTCCGTCTGGATGTCGCAGTTGAGGCAGCGCTGCACTTCCCGTGCCGTCTCCTCCACGCTGAATCCCAGCTCCGCCTCGGTTCCGATGCTCCTGAGCCGCTCCTCCAGGTCCACGTAGCGCATGGGGGTGCGGGACGCGGGGTTGTACTCGTTGGAGTAGCTCCATTCGTGGATCCCCATCTTCTGCGAGATGAGGTTCATGCCGAACGCCGGGCGCTCGGCCAGCGGGATTCCCTGGCAGTGGTTGTGGATGGAGATGGCGGCCTGGTGGCCGTGCTCCACCGCCCAGATGATGTTCTCCGGCCCCCACGCCGCGTCACCGCCGAAGAAGACGCCCGGTAGCGAGCACTGCATGGTGCCTCGGTCCACCACCGGCATGTCCCAGTCGTTGAACTCGATGCCCATGTCGCGCTCGATCCAGGGGAAGGCGTTGTCTTGACCGATGGCCAACACCACGTCGTCGCAGGGGATGAAGACCTCCTCGACGGGGCGGGCGCGCTGCTTCCCCTTGTCGTCCTCGTACCACTCCACGATGTCAAACTTCATGCCCTTGAGGACGCCCTCCTCCACCACGAACTCCTTGGGCGAGTGGTACTCCAGCACCTCTACCTTCTCGTCCTCCGCGTCCTCCAGCTCCCATTCCGACGCCTTGAAGTCCCTGCGGCCGCGCCGGGCCATGACCTTCACGTCCTGGCCGCCCAGACGCTTGGCCGCCCGACAGCAGTCCATGGCGGTGTTGCCCACACCGATGACCAGAACCCGCTCGCCTACGGAGTCGATGTGCTGGAACGAGATGCTCTCCAGCCACTCGATGCCGATGTGGATGCGGTCCGAATCGTAGCGCCCGGGAAGCTCCAGGTTCTTCCCCCTGGGGGCGCCCACCCCCACGAAGACGGCGTCGAACCCGTCCTCCCCCTCCACCAGAGCCTTCAGGCTGTTCACCCGCGTGTTCAGGCGCACGTCCACCCCCATGTCGGTGATGAAGCCGATCTCCTCCTGGAGCACCCGCACAGGAAGGCGAAAGGCGGGGATGTTGGTGAGCATGAGCCCGCCGAGCTTGTCCAGCGCCTCATAGAGCACGCACTCGTAGCCCAACGGCATCAGGTCATTGGCTACCGTGAGGGACGCAGGCCCACCACCGATGAGGGCGATCCTCTTGCCGTTCTTCTCGGCGGGGATCTCCGGGAGACGGTGGCGCACCGATTCCCGCAGGTCGGCGGTGACGCGCTTCAGCCGGCAGATCGCCACGGGCTTGCCGTCCACCCGTGTGCGCCGGCACGCCGGCTCGCAGGGGCGATCGCACGTCCGCCCCAGAATACCCGGGAAGACGTTCGACACCCGGTTGAGCATGTATGCGTCGGTGTAGCGTCCCTCGGCGATGAGCCGGATGTACTGCGGCACGTCGGTATGCGCCGGGCAAGCCCACTGACAATCGACGACCCGGTGGTAGTATCGAGGATCCCGGGTGTTGCTGGGTTCCATCCCCTTCTGCGTCCCCCTCGGCCCCTGTGAACGTGGTGCCCATCCGGTCATCGAGGATCGGAGGGAGTCGCGCGACGGCGGGGCAGGAGCCGTCACGGCGACGCATGATGATGGAGCCCCCCAACCCCCGCAAGCGGGGGGTGAAGGAGCGCTCCCGTTGCTCTACACCCGATGGGGACGAATCATTCCCTCATGTCCGAGACATCCTTCGCCGACCCCCCGGATCAGCCCTCGCCGCTCAACCTCGACGCCGACCGCATCGTCGAGACCATCGCGACGCTGCGACGCCGCATCTCGGAGCGTTTCCCCGACAGCGGCTTGGAGCGTGTCTGCGGGCGCCTCCTGGATATCGCCGAGCGCACCAAGGGTCGCCTGGATTGGGTCGAGCGGCCCAACGTCTACCTGCGCGCTGCCACCTGGGCGATGGCGGTGTTGGTGTTGGCCGGAGCCCTGACCGCCTTCTGGACGCTGGCCGGCGGTCTGAGCAACGAGCACCCGGATCCCCTCGACGTGATCCAGGCGCTGGAGTCGGCCATTCAGGAGATCATCTTCGTGGGCATCGGGCTCGTCTTCCTGCTCACCATGGAGAGCCGCCTCAAGCGCACCCGTGCGCTGCGCTTCATCAGGGAGTTGCGGGCCCTGGGCCACATCGTCGACATGCACCAGCTCACAAAGGACCCGCACCGAGTCGGCGGGGACACCGCGGACACGGCTTCATCTCCCGTGCACACACTGACACGGGCTCATCTGGGCCGCTACCTGGACTATTGCTCCGAGTTGCTGTCACTGACCTCCAAGGTGGCCGCGCTGTACGCCGAGCGCACCGAAGACTCGGTGGTCCTCCAGGCCGTGGATCAGGTGGAGGACCTGACCACCGGCATGTCACAGAAGATCTGGCAGAAGATCGTGATCCTGAGCGACAGGAGGGACAGGATAGCGTGATGTCTCCGCCGCACCCCGGTGGCCTTCATGCAGATCAGACGCGGCCTGATGGTCCCTGGCCGGTTGTACCCCACGGCTCCCGTGGCTCATATACTTACAAAGCGACCGGGATTCACGCGGGAAAGAGGTCCGACGACCTCGTCCTGCCGGGGCGTGTGGACCACCCTCGCCCCTTCCACCCACACAGCAGAGGCGATGACATGGCCTGGCCCAACTGCCGGGAACCCGCCCGGAGCGACGCCTGAGGACCCGGGCCGCCGCAATTGCGGCGCTACTGGCCATCGCCGGGCCCGGCTCCCTCCGGGCCCAGGAGGCGGACACGGTCGGGACGCGAGCGTCCCTGGCGGCCGAGGGCTCCCTGAGACTCACGCGGATCCGGGGTGAGACGGTCCGCATGGGCGGCGCCGCCGCGTTCCTCAATCTGGGCGGTCGATTCTCCTTCGGCCTCGGGGGCTGGACCATGTTCTCCGATCTCACCGTCGAGCGGCCGGGGGGATCCCTGGACTTCAGCTTCTCCTATGGCGGCGCCATAGGGGAGCTCAGCCTCGTGGATACCGGCGAGGCGGTCTATTCGGCTCGCCTGCTCGTGGGCGCGGGCACCGGCAAGCTCGACCTCCCCGTGGTGGGCACCGAGATCGAGGCGGACAACGTCGGCGTCCTGGAGCCCGAGGGTTGCGCCTCCTTCAGCCCCATTTCGCGCGTGCGAATGGATGCCGCGTTGGGATATCGCATTGTATTCGGCGTCCAGGATCTACCCGGCGTCACCGCAGCTGACTTCCGGGGGCCCACCGCCCGGATATCCCTGCGCCTTCGCGCCTTCTGAAGGCGACGGATGCGAGACGGCCCCACACGCCTGTGATCTTTCCGGACTATCGACGTTTCCAATAGTGAAACGCGGTGATATCACGGCTCTTGTTGCTTGACATTGTCATGGACAATTGACCTATTGTCCGCTGATTCTCAGTGCAATCCGTACCACAGTCTTAGTCGCCTCTGCGCGGGAGCATCTCGTGGCCAAGACCGATGACAAGGTATACGCGGCAGTCGAAGCCGCTCTCACCAAGAACCCTGCGGCTTCGGTGGACGACCTGTTCGCTCTCGCGAAGGGTATCAACTCCTCCGTCGGTCGTCTCACCAAGCGCCAATTCCACGCCAGGTACCCGCTCCAGGTGAAGCGGCGCATGAACCCGTCGAAGCGTCGGAAGAAGGCCGCTGGGAAGACCACCCAGGCCGCGGGACGCCGCACCCCGCGCGCGGCGGGATCCGTCCGCGACTCCGTGCGCTCGACCTTCCTGAGGTTCGCCTCCGAAGTCGCCGGCGCCGAGTCACGCAAGGACATGGTGAAGGTCGTGGCCGGGGTGGATCGGTACGTGGACGACGTCCTCACGGCCACCGGAAAGAGCTGAACGCCCGGTAGCGGGCGGCGGCGCTTCAGCGCGCCGCCCGCTCCGCCAGCGCAGCCAGCTCCCGGATCGCGACGGAGGCGGCCGCGAAGCCGACGCCTTCGTCGGCACGCAGGTCCGCGACAGTCTCACGGAAGCGCGTCAGATCCTTCTCGCGACTCTTCAACGTCGCTGCCGCGCGCATCCCTACATCGCCGTCGCCACCGCTACCGAGGACGGCCTCCACGAGCGTCCGGTGTGCTCGCGACAGGTCGTCTGAGAGCACCTGCGCCGCCCGCTGATCCCAGGGCCCAGAGCCCGCGGATGCGAAGGCGAGCCCGCGGAGCCAGGGGATGTCCAGGGCCTCCGAGACTCTGTAGAAGGCGACTCCCGCGTCTCTCTCGGTGGAGCCGGTATCACGGGCGATCTCGAGGATCTCCAGAAGCTGATCGAGGAAACGCAGCGTGATGAGTCTCTGCGAGAACGCCTCGTCCGAGCCCAGATCGCGGATCTCCTGCACGCGTTCACGGAAGATCCGGGCCTCCTCCCCGGCGACGAACCCGCTGAACCCGTCCCGGAGCTCGGTCAGACCCTGCAGGTTCTCGCTCACCACGGCGGCGGGCGACGCGCCCTCCTCCACGTTCTGGAGGATCCAGCGCGTGGTGCGCTCCAGCACCCGCGCGAGTCCGAGCAGCCAACGATAGGCGACGCCGGTGCTCACGATCCTTCGCTGCTGCTCCAGGTCGCGCAGCAGATCCTTATGCTCCGCCAGCCGCGACGCCATCAGCCACGCTCGAACGACCTGTTCGGCGCTCTTGCCCGTGTCCCGCATGAGGCGGTTCACGAACGTCGCACCCATGAGGTCCACGAGGTCGTTCGTCAACTGTCCGGCGACGATCTCCCTGTGCAAGCGATGGCGGGTCAGCGCTCCCTCACCCGCGGCCTCGACGGCCGTCGAGGGGAAATACCCCACCAGATAGCTTCCGGCCGCCGGGTCGTCGGGCAGGTCTCCCCGAAGCAGGCGGGTCTTCAGGAACATCTTCGAGTACGCCAGCAGCACGCAGAGCTCCGGTCGGGTGAGCGATTGGCCCCGCTCCGCCCGTTCCGTCAGCACGTCCGTCGTTGGCAGGCCCTCGGCCGCGCGATCCAGGTCACCGGCGCGCTCCAGGGCCACCATGAGGTCGCGGCAGTCGTCGCCTCCCTCCTCGGCCCTGAGCTGGTCCAGGGACACCGCGAGGCTCTGGCTCCGGTTGTTGTCGAGGACCAGGCGGGCCACCTCGTCGGTCAGGTCGGACAGAAGCTCGTTGCGCACTGCACCGGTAAGGCGACCGGACGCCACCGTGGGAGCCAGCAGGATCTTCAGGTTCACCTCGTGGTCGGACATGTCCACGCCGCCGGAGTTGTCCAGCGCGTCGGTGTTGATCCTGCCGCCCCGCATGGCGAAGTCGATCCGAGCGCGTTGCGTGAACCCGAGGTTCCCGCCCTCTCCAACCACCTCGCACCGAAGCTCGTCCGCATCGACCCGCACCCCGTCGTTGGACGGGTCACCGGCATCGGCGTGGCTCTCCGAGGTCGACTTCACGTACGTGCCGATGCCCCCGTTCCAGAGCAGCTCCACGGGCGCCAGCAGCACCGCGCGGATCAGGCTCTCCGAATCGAGGACCGCCGGAGCGTCCTCGCCCAGGCCCAGAGCCGCGCGGGCCTGCGGAGTGAGCTCGATCTCCTTCATGCCCCGGGGGATGATCATGCCCCCTTCGCTGAGCACGCCGCGATCGTAATCGTCCCAACTCGAGCGCCCCTGGTCGAACAGGCGCTTGCGCTCGGCGAAGGTCGAGGCGGGGTCCGGGTCCGGATCGATGAACACATGTCTGTGGTCGAACGCCGCGATGAGCCGGATCTGCGTGGACAGCAGCATGCCGTTGCCGAACACGTCCCCGCTCATGTCTCCGATGCCCACCACGGTGAAGGGCTCGGTCTGGATGTCTTTGCCCACCTCGCTGAAGTGCCGCTTCACGCACTCCCAACCCCCACCCGCCGTGATACCCACGACCTTGTGGTCGTACCCGTTGGAGCCGCCCGACGCGAAGGCGTCGCCGAGCCAGAAGCCGTACTCCGCCGACACCGCGTTGGCGGTGTCGGAGAACGTCGCCGTCCCCTTGTCCGCCGCCACCACCAGGTACGGATCGGGATCGTCGTAGGTCACCACGTCCGGCGGCGGCACCGTCTCGCCGGTGGGCGTCAGATTGTCCGTGACGTCCAGCAGGCCGCGGATCAACGTCCGGTACTGGTCACGCCCCTCGTCGAACCGCACCTCGGGATCGGCGAGGTGCCGACGGCACACGAAGCCGCCCTTCGAGCCCCCCGGCACGATGACCGCGTTCTTCACCATCTGGGTCTTCACCAACCCGAGGATCTCGGTCCGGAAGTCGTCGGGCCGGTCGCTCCAGCGGATCCCTCCCCTGGCGACCCGCGAACCCCTCAGGTGGACCCCCTCCATGCGCGCCGAATGAACCCAGACCTCGTACCGCAGCCGGGTCCTCCGCAGGAATTCGATGTCCTGGGCGGAGAGCTTGAACGAGACGTACGGCACGCCTCCGGAGCGCCCCGTGGGGACATGCCCTCCCCGCCGGTAGTAGTTGGTGCGGACCGTGCCCGCGATGAGCGCGTCGAGGCCACGGAGAGCGCGGTCTTCGGCGAGACTGGTCACTCCCTTCAGGGAGCCATGGAAGGCGGTCCGGATGTCCTCCACCCCCTCCAGCCGCTCCTCCAGCGTAGCACCCGTGGCCGGGTCGAACCGCGTGGCGAACATCTCGAAGAGCTCGGTGGCGATGCCGGGATACTTCACCAGCGCATTGGGCAAGGCCATCCTGCTGGGGACCGCTCCGGACTGGAACGCGTATGCCGCGTACGCGCGAAGCACCTCGACCTCGCGCCAGTGAAGGCCCGCGCCCAGCACCAGCTTGTTCAGCGGATCGTTGAGGGCATCGCCCGCTCGTACGGCGAGTATGGCGTCCGCCAAGAGGTCGCCTCGGACCTCGATGTCGATGGAGCTTCCGGATCCGTCCTGAACCTGGAAGGAATAGACGGTAACGCCTGCCTCACCGCCCTCCGTGAGCGCGAAGGGGCTCACCGCGATGACCCGCAGCCCGGAGTTCTCCAGGATCGGCATGAAGTCCGAGAGGATGAGGCGCTCCCCGAGGACGTAGACCTTCAGCTCGGTGAAGCCCTCCAGGTCGCCCACGGGGGCTCGGTTCGAGAGGCGAATGGACACGGGACGCCCTTCCGCCCTCATGGCCTCGATCTCGAAGATGTCGTCCACCGCCATCGACGGAGCCGTCGCCGCCCGATACTCGGCGCTGAACGCACGTCCATAGCGGCCCGCCAGGCGCCGGGCTTCGTCGGAGGGCAGCACCCGCTCCAGCCCCTCGCGCACATGGTCGGACCAATCGCGGATGAGGTGCGACACGGTGTGCTCGATCTGGCCGGCGTCCACCATCTGGAGCTGCTCCCGCTTGGCGGCCACGTAGAAGTGCAGCCTGGCCTGGTCACCGGAGCCGAGCGCGAGATGGTAGTTGAGGACCGTCCCCTCGAACGCCGTCACGAGGGCGGCTTCGATGGCCCGGCGCACGCTTCCCGAGAACTTGTCTCTCGGGACGATGACCATCACGGAGATCCCGCGGTGCAGCGGATCCTCGCGTAGGGTCACGCGCACGCCCGACGTGTTGTAGGACGTGAGCACCGTACGGATGTCGGTGCCCACCTCCTCCGCCGACGTGAGGAAAAGCTCCTCCTTCGGCAGGGAGTTGAAGATCGTGATGATCTCCTTGTAGTCGTGCGAGCCCTCACGGACGCCGGACTCTTCGAGGATGTGGTGGAGCTTGTGGCGGAGGATGGGGATGTTCTCGGCGTCCTCCGAGTAGGCCTTCGAGGTGAACAGGCCGACGAATCGGTGCTCTCCCTCCACCTCGCCCGCCGCAGAGATCTTCTTGACCCCGATGTAGTCCATGCGCGCACGCCGATGGACAGGCGATTCGGCGTTGGTCTTGCTGATGATCAGCGAAGGACCTTCCAAGAGTAGATCCCTCAGGACCGGGTCCATGTCGCTCAACGCCACCGGCTGAGCGTACACAGACTGGCTCTCGTCCCGCAGCAGGCCCAGGCCCGAGCCCGCGTCCACGCAAATCGCTCGGGAACCTCCGTCCCCTCCCGAGATGCTGTAGCCACGGTATCCCAGGAACACGAAGCCCCCGTCACGAAGCCACTGCAGGAATTCCCGGATCTCATTCAGCTCGGTCCCGCGCTCGGGCAGGGCTCGGCTCCGCTCTTCCAGCGCCGTGATCACCTGGTCCGCCGCGCCGGTCATCGCCGCGAAGTCGTCCGTTGCCCGCACCACGTCTTCGAGGACCCGCGAGAGCCTCTCCTTCAAGTGCGCGTGCACCTCCGGGTCCGTGATGAGACCCACCTCGCAGTGCACCAGCGACTCGCGTAGCTCACCTTCGCGGGAAGGACGCACGCCCGCCACATGTCCGCGCTCGTCCCGCTCCACGTGGAGCACGGGATAGACCATCTGCTCGATGGAGACGTCTTCCCCGTGCAGGAGCTCACGAACGCTGTCGACGACGAAGGGGCGTTCCGACACCCGTGTCCGAATGACCGTGACCGGCGCGTACCAACCTTCGTTCTCGATGTCGGGATTCGTCAGCTCCACGCCGACGCCGGTGGGCTTCGTCCGCTGGAGGAATCGGAATGCCCCCAGAGCCATGTGTGCGAGGGAGTCCGTGCTGCGCTCACGGAGCAGCTCCGGGGGAGCCTTGGAGAAGAAGATCTCCGCGAAGGACACAACGAGACCTGCTTCGGAGGGCTCGACCTCGCGCTGCAGCTGCCGGCAGACTGCGTCCACGGTGGGAGAGTCCTGGCGGAGCCGATTTACGGCCGATGCGGTGGTGTCGCTCATATGCCTTGAGGCGCCTCGAGAGAGGTCCTGACTCTGATGTTGGGGGTCGAACATCCCGTCCGGATCCCGGAAGTCGGAATCCTGGGCAGACCTTAAAAGTATCGATCCACGTCACCCCGTGAAGTTGTGCCGAGCTCTTCGTCAAGCGCGCGGAGGCTCGGCGACGAATTCCCTCGCCCTCGGCGGGTGGCTACCTTCGCTCATGCGCTTCGTTCACGTTGCCGATGTCCACCTGGACACCTCCTTCGCGGGCCGCTCGGAGCCGGTCCGCCGGAGGCTACGAGATGCGTCCCGGGAGGCGTTTAGCCGAGCCGTGGACCTCGCCATCCGCGAGGACGTCCACGCCTTCCTCGTGGCAGGGGATCTCTTCGACGGCGACCGCCTCTCCTTCCAGACGGAGCGGTTCCTGTTGGAGCAGGCCCACCGCCTGGGGCAGCACGGCGTCACCCTCGTCTACGCCACGGGGAACCACGATCCCGGAGCGGGGGACGCCGGCCCTCGCCCGCTGCCCTGGCCGGCCGCGGTGCGTGTGGCGATGGACGGAACGCCGCGCCGCATCGGCATCCTGGACCGTGAAGGCAGACCCGTGGGTTTCGTCACCGCCGTCGGACACGCCACGTCCACGGAGCGCGATGACCTGTCACGGCGCTTCCCCCGTCCGGTGGGAGAGCTACCCGAGGTGGGACTCCTTCACACCCAGGTCCACGCATCGCCCGGCGGCGAGGCCCACCACGCCTACGCACCCTCCGAGCTCGCCTGGCTCCAGCGCTCCGGCTACGACTACTGGGCATTGGGTCACGTGCACGTGCGTCAGATCCTCTCCCAGGATCCACCCGTGGTGTACGCGGGCAGCTTGCAGGGACGCACGCACGCCGAGACGGGCCCCAAAGGTGCCTATCTGGTCGACCTTTCCGATCGGGGCGCGCCCGCGATCTCGTTCAGGGCGGTGGCTCCGGTCCGATGGGAAACGCTGACGGTAGACGGCCTCGACGACGCGGACTCGCTGGACCGGATCGAACGCCGGGTCGCCGCCGCATGGGATGCGTTCCGTGCCGAAGGAGGCGCTGGGAGCGGCACCGAGTGGGTGCTGCGCGTCATCCTCGAGGGGGCAAGCCCGCTCTGGCGGGAGCTCCGTAGAGAGTCGGATCTCGCAGTGGTGTCCTCGGAGCTTCGGCAACTCACCGGCGCGCTCGACGTCACGGTCCAGGCCGACCGCGTCCATCCCGTGATCCCGGTGGAGGAGCACCGGGCCCGGCGCGACGTGCTGGGGGAGGTCCTGCGCCTCGCCGAAGCCGTGCGTCGGGGTGAGGCCCGGATCCCGGGGCTCGATGCCGCGGACCTGGCGGGCCTGTCTACCGAGAGTCGGGAGGCGCAGGAGCGCTACGTCCGCCGGCTCATGGAGGAAGCCGACGGCGAGCTCACGGCCCGGCTGCTCGGCGCCGACGGGGGTGGCCGGTGAGGATCGAAGCCATCAAGGTCGAGCGATTCGGTCGCTTGACGGACTTCGACGTGGGGACCCCGGCCCTTCCGGCCCTGGTGGTGGTGCTGGGCCCCAACGAAGCCGGCAAGTCCACGCTCTTCCAGTTCCTCACCACCGTACTGTACGGGTTCCACCCCGCCTCCCGGGAGGGGAACCCCTACGCGCCCTGGGATGGGAACGACGCGTCGGGCATCATGAACCTCCGACTGGACGCCGGAAGGAGCGTCGACGTGGAGCGTCGGCTCCGCTCGTCACCCACGGGACGCCTGGTCATGGACGGCCGGACGGAAGACCTGCGCAATCGGCCCGTGCCCTGGGTGGAACACGTGCCTCGTACGGTATTCCGGCAGGTCTTCGCGGTCACCCTGGCGGAGCTCACGGGGCTCGACGAAGAGACGTGGGCCCGTGTACAGGATCGGATTCTCGGCTCCATGGGCTCCACCGATCTCGTGCCCGCCCGACGCGTGGCGGCCGATCTGGAGCAGGAGGCCGGGGAGCTCTGGCGTCCGAGCCGGCGCGGCAATCAGCGAATCAGGGACGTCCAGGAGGCCATCCTGTCCCTCCGGGACCGGCGGCGGGAAGCCGCGGAGCGCGATCTGGAGCTGCGATCCATGGTGTCCGAGCTCGAAACCACCCGGGAGCGTCTGCAGGAGGCGCGCGTCGAGCGCCACCAGGAGCGCCTCGTCATCGAGCGGGTCCAGGCCCTCACGCCGGTGCGCGCGCAGCTCCGGCGCATCGACGCCTTGATGGAAGATGCCGGCCCCGCGGACGAG
Organism: Gemmatimonadota bacterium; assembly: GCA_022340755.1. Taxonomy (GTDB): domain Bacteria; phylum Gemmatimonadota; class Gemmatimonadetes; order Longimicrobiales; family Gaopeijiaceae; genus SZUA-318. Next base: position 35,639 of record JAJDNI010000068.1, on the reverse strand, counting down.
CTCGAGGGCCTTCCTGCCGACCCCGGCGCGGCGCTCGCCGATGCTTCGGCGCGGGTGGCGGCGCTGGAGGAGCGTCTTCGCGAGGCCGAAGTCGACATGGCGGAGCCCCGCGCGTCCGTGGTCGCGTTCGGCGAAGCGGACGCCCAACTTCTGGAGCACGCCGAGGAGATCAAGGTATTCGTCGCCCGGAGCGCCGGATCCGGCGCCGATCGATCGAGACTGCGCGCCATCGAAGAAGAGAGCCGCGATGTGGAGCGCCGCCTGGAGGGCATGGCAGGACAGATCTTCGCCGTACCCTGGGCCCGGGTTCCCACCGGGCCCATCGTGTCGATCTCGACGCCTGACCTGCACGCTCGCATCGAGGCGTTCCGGAGCGCCCGCGAGGAGCGCCGCGTACTGGAGATGGCGCTTCGTCGGCGAGCGCCGGCGGGAGAGCCGGCCACGCCATCGTCGGCTCCTCTCGCGGGGAGCCTCGCCACGCTACTGGCGGGTGGGGTCCTCCTCGTCGTCGGCCTCGCGAATGGAGGGCTCCTGATCACCGCCTTCGGCGCCGTCCTCATCGGGGTCGGCATCGCGCTGATGTTGGCCTGGCGTCGCGCGCGCCGCGCCCTCGAGAAGGCCCGTGCCCCTGCCGACGACGGGGCGGACGGCCTGCGCGTGCTCCGCGAGGCCGAGGAAGCGGCGCGAGGAGCGGTGCTGCTGCTGCTGCGGGACGTGCCCGTCCTACCCTCGCTGTTGGAGGAGCCGGGCTCGTCCCTCGTCACCGGCCTCGAGGGCATCCAGAACCACCTGCGGGATCGTGACGCTCGCATGAGGGAGGCGGCCGAAGTCGACCGCCGGGTCACCGAAGTCGACGTGGCGGCGCGGACGATGGCGAAGCTGCTCGGCCTCGGCGACGGCTCCGACGCTGAATCCACAGGCCACGTTCTGGAGCGTGAGCTGCGGCGCGCGGAGCGGCTTCGGGAGGCCTCGGCTACGGCCGCGCGTGAGCTGCGACGTCTGGAGCGCGAAGCGGCGCGCCTGAAGCGTGACCTGACCGACGCGAGGTCCGCAATGGACCGGCTTCACTCGCGACTGGCCGAGGCCGGTGAAGGAGACGCCGAGCGGGGGGCGACGACCCTCCGTGACCGCCTCGAGGCCCTCGCCAGGGCCCGCCAGCTTCACGACGAGCTCGAGCGGGCCCATCCGGACCTCGAAGAGATCCGTGAGCGCATCGCCACTTCGGAAGCGGCCGGTGAATCATGGACGGTGGATGTCGAGGATCTCGCCCGTCGGCAGGCCCACCACGAGGAGCTGGTGGATGAGGCCGAGTCGCTGACCAGGCGTGCGGAGGCGCTGGAGCAGGGCATCGCCCGACTTAGGGAGATGGAGACCGTGGACTCCGTGGACGGTGAGGCGGCCGCCCTGAAGGAGGAGGAGGCCGCTCTGGTGGCCCGCCGGGACCGACTCTGGGTGCTTGCCCAACTCGTGCGGGAGGCGGACCGCCGCTTCAGGGAGGAGCATCAGCCGGACCTGATGCGCCGTGCCGGCGCCTATCTCGCCCGGCTCACCGGGGGCCGCTACGACCGGATCGTCGCGGACGAGACCGGAGACGGAGACGTCTTCTTCATCCTCGGACCGGACCTACCTGGTCCGGTGGCGCTTCGCACCCCGGTGTCCACCGGCACGCTGGAGCAGTCATACCTGTCCCTCCGCCTCGCCATGGTGGACCACCTGGATCAGGGTACGGAGCGTTTGCCCCTTTTCGTAGACGAAGTGTTCGTGAACTGGGACGGCGAGCGCCGCGCCCGTGGGCTCGACTTGTTGGCCGACATCGCCGAGACCCGCCAGCTCTTCGTCTTCACGTGCCATCCCGAGGTGGCGGAGGAGCTTCGGGCACGCGGCGCCGGCCTACTCTCGCTGCCATGGCCTTGATCCTTCCCCTCCACGTCGAGACCCTGGGCCGAGACCCCGGTGACGGCGTGGACACCTTCGTTCTCCTGCATGGCTACGGAGGGTCCTCGTTCACCTGGCGTCACTGGCTCGGAGCGCTGTCGGCGCGAGGACACGTGGTCCTCGTGGACCTGAAGGGCTTCGGCGCTGCGCCCAGACCCGACGACGGGCGCTACTCTCCTTCGGACCAGGCGGACCTCGTCGGTCGTCTCATCGCCGAACGTGACCTGAAGCGCCTGACGCTCGTGGGCCATTCGCTGGGCGGTGGCATCGCTCTCCTCGTGGCCCTCCGCCTCATGGCTGCAGGCGATGGCCGTCTGCACAGGCTCGTCCTCGTGGCCGGCGCGGCCTACTCCCAGAGGCTGCCACCTTTCGTGTCCCTCGCTCGACACCCCAAGCTGAGCGGGCTGCTCTGGCTCCTATTCGGCTCCCGCAGGATCGCGCGCCGGGTGCTGCAGAGCATCGTCTACGATCCCTCACGGGTGACCGCCCAACAGGTCGAAGGCTACGCGCGGCCGCTTTCCCGTCCCGGTGCCCGGAGAGCGCTCATCGCGGCCGCGCTACAAGTCGTGCCCGACGATCTGGAGCAGATCGTCCACCGCTACCCGACGCTGAGGGTCCCAGCTCTGCTGTTGTGGGGGCGTGGCGACCCGGTGGTTCCCCTGGCCGTGGGCCAGCGATTGGCCAATGACCTTCCGGATGCGACCCTCGTGGTCCTCGACGCCTGCGGACACCTCCCTCCGGAAGAGCTGCCGAACGAGTCGCTGGCCGCGCTCGAGGAGTTCCTGGATCGGACGGAGCGGAGCGATGGCGCCGCGGACGGCCCCCCGGCTTCGCTCCGCCTCACGCGCCCCTGATGCCCAGGAAGCCCACCTGCCTGCCCCGGTCGCCCGCGCGGTGCGAGAAGAACCCGTCGCCGCACCGTGTGCAATGCGTGGACACCGTGATGTGCTCGGTGGGCACCCCCGCGTCGGTGGCTCTTCCCGCCAGAATGGCCCTCAGATCGAGAGGAGTGGGACGACCCGGCGCGGTCAGCCCCAGGGCCTCGAAAACCTCGGGGCCCACCTCGTAGCACCTCCCGCAGATGGCGGGCCCCAGGTGGACGTGGAGATCCGCCGGGCGAGAGGAGGCGCGTTCGGCCAGCACGGCCACGCCCCGCTCGAGGATTCCCGCGGCGGTCCCCCTCCAGCCGGCGTGCAGGAGAGCCACCGCGCGTCGCCGTGGGTCCACCACGGAGACCGGCACACAATCCGCGATGGTCACCCCCAGCAGGGTGCCCGCGGTGGCCGTGGCGTGGCCGTCGCAGGGATCCGAGAGATGGAGGCCAGGTGCCGCCCCCCCGTGCCACCGGACGGCTCCACCGTGTACCTGATGGGCGCAGGCCACCATCGACATCCCGGTCTCCGCCCGAAGCCGGTCCCAGCGGGTGAGGACATCCCGGGGAGACGACGCGTCGCTGAACAATCCCAGGTCGAAGCCGCTCGCGGCGCGGGTCGTCCCCTGCACCAGCCACGGGAAACGCTCCTTCCACTCGGGCTGAACGACGGCGGGAAGCGCCTGGTGTAGCGGCTCCTGGATGGCCCTGAAGGCCCCGGGCTCGGTGGGTGTGCGGTCGGTCACGGCCTCGATGCTACCCCGCACTGCGCGGGCACGCAAACTCCCTTCCGGGGTGATACTTTACGAGCCTCACGTCCCACAGGTGGGAAGCGCGCACCTTCGAGCCATCCCGATGGACGAGCCACTCTTCGACAGTCAGAACGCCGCTTACGCCCAGGCGATGTTCGAGCGGTACGCCCGCAACCCCGAATCGGTCCCCGACGCCTGGCGCAAGCTCTTCGCGGACGGAGGTCTTCGTGCCCTGGACGAGGGTTTGCTCCTACCCGAGCAGCTCGATGGCTACAAGCCGACCCTCGGGAACGGACAGGCGGCTGCGGCCACCGCCGCTCCCGACGGTGGCGTCGCCACGAAGGCCCAGGCCGAAGGGGTCACCCCGGCGAAGTCCGCTGCCGCGACCGCCGAAGACGAGACGGAGGCGCTTCCCGGGCTCGAGTCCGCCGCGCAGAGCCAATCGGAGGCGGCAGCGCATCTCCGGCGGGCGCTTCCGGTGGTGTCGCGCGCCGCGGCGCTGATTCAGGCATTCCGGGACCACGGTCACCAACTGGCGCACATCGACCCGCTGGGCAGCGAGCCGCCGGGGCACCCGTTGCTGTCCCCGGCGTTCTTCGGCACCGCCATGGAGGAGTTGGCCGGCATCCACTCCTCGGCCATCCTGCACGATGGGAAGGACCGCTCGATGGCCGATGCCCTGAACGAGCTCAGGGCCATCTACGCGGGATCCATCGGCTACGAGTTCGAGCACGTCGGCGACCACGAGAAGATCGACTGGCTGTGGGACCAGGTAGAGACCGGCACCCACTTCGAGGCCCTCACGCCCGAGGAGCGCCGCGCCCTGCTGCACCGCATCACCCGGGTGGAAGGATTGGAGCAGTTCCTTCAGCGTGCCTATCTGGGCCAGAAGCGGTTCTCCATCGAGGGGACCGACATGCTGGTGCCCATGCTGGATCTGGCGCTCCAGGAGGCCATCCGCGCGGGAGGACGCGAGGCGGTTCTCGGAATGGCCCACCGGGGGCGGCTCAATGTCCTCACACACAACGTGGGCATCTCGTACGCAGAGATCCTCGCGGAGTTCGAGGGACCCAGCTTCAAGGGTAGTCGGCTCGAGGTCCACGGCACGGGCGACGTCAAGTACCACCACGGCGGCCGAGGTGTCCAGACGTTCGAGGGGCTGGGCAGCATCGAGGTGACCCTCATGCCGAACCCCAGCCATCTGGAGTTCGTCAACCCGGTGGTCGCGGGATTCACGCGTGCCCGTCAATTCGACAGCCCGCTCGAGGACGCGTCGCCCGACTGGGACTCGGTGGTCCCCATCGTCATGCATGGCGACGCCGCCTTTGCCGCCGAAGGCGTTGTGGCGGAGACCCTGAACATGGCTCGGCTCTACGGCTACGACGTCGGGGGCACGCTGCACATCATCGTCAACAACCAGGTGGGCTTCACCACCAACCCGGGGGACGGCCGGTCGACATTCTATTCGAGCGACCTGGCCAAGGGGTACGGCATTCCCATCGTGCACGTGAACGCCGACGACCCGGAGGCGTGTCTCGCGGCGGTCCGGCTGGGCATGGCGTACCGAACGCGATTCCGGGACGACTTCGTCATCGACCTGGTGGGCTATCGACGACACGGGCACAACGAAGGGGACGAGCCTTCCTACACCCAGCCACTCCTCTACAAGGCGATCGCCGAGCACCCCACGGTTCGCGCTGTCTATGCGTCCAAGCTGCTGGCAGACGGAGTTGTCGGCGAAGACGACGTGAAGGCCATGGTGGAGGAGACGGCGGGGGCGTTGAGGGAAGCCCAGGACGGTGTTCGCGAGCACCGCCCCGCCGGGGAAGAGGAGTTGGACGCCGACTACGAGCGACCGGTGGTGCCCGAGACCACGGGTGTTTCGTTGGAGAGCCTCACCACGATCAACGAGGCCATGGTCAGGCTCCCCGAGGGATTTCAGCCCCATCCCAAGCTGTGGCGTCAGCTGGAGCGTCGGGCTGGGGACTTCGACCCGGAACGATCCCTCGACTGGGCCCATGCGGAGGCGCTCGCACTCGGATCGCTTCTCATCGAGGGGATCCCCGTGCGCGTGAGCGGACAGGACTCACAGCGCGGGACCTTCAGCCAGCGCCATCTGGTGCTCCACGACGTGGCGACGGGTCGGTCGACCATGCCTCTTCAACAGGTATCCCACACCAGGCTGGAGGTCTTCAACTCGCCCCTTACCGAGACGGGAGTGGTCGGTTTCGAGTACGGATACTCCGTGGGGGCGGATACCGACGTGGTGCTGTGGGAGGCTCAGTTCGGTGACTTCGTGAATGTGGCGCAGGTCATGATCGACCAGTTCCTGGCCGCGGGCCTGACGAAATGGGGTCAGTACTCTCGTCTCACGCTCCTTCTGCCCCACGGATTCGAAGGGCAGGGCCCCGAGCACTCCAGCGCCCGTCTGGAGCGGTTTCTGCAACTGTGCGCCGAGGAGAACATCCGGGTCACGTACCCCACGACCCCGGCCCAGTATTTCCACCTCCTGAGGCGGCAGGCCCTGAGACGCCCCGAGCGTCCGATGGTCGTGATGACCCCGAAGAGCCTGCTGCGACATCCCCTGGCGACTTCGGCCGTGGCGGACCTCATGGAGGGAGGCTTCCAGCACGTCCTGGACGACTCGACGGTGGAAGACCGCGGAACGGTGGAGCGACTCGTGCTCTGTTCCGGCAAGGTCTACTACGACATCCAGGGACACGCACGCCGCAGCGAGGCGATGAACACCGCCGTAGCGCGCGTCGAGCTCCTGTATCCCTTCCCCGCGGAGGCGCTGGGGAACCTGCTATCGCGGTATCCGGCCCTCCGGCAGGTGGTCTGGGCCCAGGAGGAGCCGCGGAACATGGGCGGCCTGACGTTCGTGGGTCCGCGGTTGCGCGGAGTGGTCCCCCGGAAGCTCCCCCTGGCGTACGTAGCACGCCCGGAGCGCGCCAGTCCCGCCGAGGGAAAAGCCAAGGATCACGCCATCCATCAAGACCAGCTCGTTCTGGAGGCCCTCGCTCTGGCCGAAACGGAGGAGTAGGCAGGTCTCCTCCCGCCCCGACGCCGGGTGATTGCAGGTCGCCCGGCCGCTCAGATGTGGGGGCCGAGGGCCATGCAGATCACGCTCACCACCAGCGCGATGGCCACAAGTCGGGTCGCCGTCGCCACACGCGCGCGCAGGCGTGCCATCTCCGCCACGTCCTCGGGAGTCGGAGGCGCGCCGGAAGCGGCCACCCTCGCGCCGATCTCGCCCAGCTTGTTCACGGTGGGCCGGGATACGTGCACGCCGATGAGGAGCGCGATGATGCCGAAGAGCGCCCCGGTGCTCAGCAGGATCCCCGACGCGGATCCCATGAACGTCCCTGAGAAGTGCCCGGAGAGCTGCCAGAGCAGGTAGATCCCCGTGAGGACGGTGAAGAGGCCGACGAACGTGAGGACCCTGGGCATGCCCTTCTTCATCAGCCCCTGCATGATCGCGCCCCCAGCGGGCCCCGATGTCTCGACCACCGGAATGATGAACAGCGCCAGTAGCATGGTAGAGCCTACCCAGAAGGCTCCCAGCAGGACGTGCGTGACGCGGACGACGAAGTGGAGGATGGTCATGGGCGCGGCTCCCGGGCAGTCGGTGGAGGGTCCTGTCATCCAGGGGAAGAACTCGTTGCACGGCGCTACAAGATGGACGGCGGGAAGCGAAGCGCCAGAGTCTTCCCGCGGCGCTCTGCCCGGTAGATGGGCACTCGGCGTGACGTCGGGGTCGGACGCCGGTACCCGACGCTGGGTATCGACGTCGGCGCTGCGCGAGAGCTCACCAGCGGATCAGCACCTTCCCGAACGTGCGGTTCGCCTCCACCAGCCGGTGCGCCTCCGCCGCTTGCTCGGCCGGGAATAGTCGGTCCACGACGGGCTTCAGAGTGCCGTCCTCGAAGCGGGGCACCACCGCCTGGGCGAATCCGGCGGCGATCTCCGCCTTCTCCTGCAGTGATCTCGCGCGCAGCACCGTGCCGCGGATCGAGCCCCGCTTGCCCATGAGGGCACGCAGGTCCACCTCGGCCCGCGCCCCTCCGGTGACCCCCACAACGACGTGGCGACCACGCCGGGCGAGAACGCGCTGGTTTCCGGCCAAGTACGGCCCTCCGACGAGATCGAGGATGACGTCCACGCCATTTCCGTGTGTCAGCTCGAGCACGCGTTCCGGCCACCGCTCGTCGGCCTGAACCGCATGCTCCAGGCCCAGCTCCGTGGCGCGCTCCAGCTTGCCGGGAGTGCGCGACGTCCCGACGACCGTGGCGCCGAAGGCCCGGCCCAGCTGGAAGGCCGCGGTGCCCACCCCACTCCCCACGGCGTGAATCAGGAGCGCCTCGCCGGCCGAGAGTCTCTCTTGCAGGAACAGCGCGTCCCAGGCGGTGATGAAGACCTCGGGAATCGCGCCGGCGTCTGCCAGGGAAACACCTCGAGGTACCGGAATCACGGCGTCTGCCGGCGCTACCAGATACTCTGCATAGCCACCGCCGCCCGTGATGCCCATGACGGCGTCCCCCGACTTCCAGCGCCCGACGCCGCTCGCTGCTCCCTCCACGGTGCCGGCGAACTCCAGGCCCGGGATGTCCTGGGGAAAGCCCTCGGGTGCCGGGTAGGACCCTCGCCTCTGCAGGAGATCCGCGCGGTTCACGCCCGACGTGGCCACGCGCACGAGGACCTCTCCCGGGCGCGGCTCCGGCCTCGGAACCGTTTCGACACGGAGGACTTCCGGTGCCCCGGGCTCGGTGATGACCACCGCTCGCATCATCTCGGTCACGGCTGCTCCCCTGTCTGTCTTCCCACTGCCGTTCGCTCCGTCGCTCTCATGGCGTGCTCACGCTACGTTGCCTCCCCCGCCCTTGTCCACGCGGCGCAGACCATCCACCGGAGCCGTTCGTGTTCTATCAGGTCGTTTCCCTCGTCGGAGCCTCTCTCATCCTTCTGGCCTACGGCCTGAACCAGCGCGGTCGTCTCACGCCGGACCAGGTGAGCTACGGCCTGATGAACCTGATCGGGTCGTTGCTCCTCCTGTGGGTGGCCGTCGTGGATCGCCAGGCCGGCTTCGTCGTCGTCGAGGCCGCGTGGGCGGCCATGTCCTTCATTCCTCTGGTACGACGGCGAGTGTCCACGCCGTCGGGGCCGAGCGCGTAGCGGCGACGGAGCGGCGCCGAGGCGCCTGAACCGGCGCATCGGGTGCGCGCCTTGTCACCAAGCGGTAGTATGGCGAGTCGGAGTCCTCCGGCATCGAAGACCGCCGCAACGGACTCAGGACACTGGCAATCCGTCCGGGCACGTCTGTCATGGCCCGGGTACCCCGACATTCGCTCCCATGGACCTCCCGTTCATCCTCGACCGACCGCTCGTCTTCTTCGACCTGGAGACCACCGGGCTCAACCTCAAGACGGACAGGATCATCGAGCTGGCCTTCATCAAGATCACGCCTCAAGGCGACGTGATGGAGCGTGTGCGCCGCTTCAACCCGGGCATGCCCATTCCCCCGGAAGCCACGGCGGTACACGGAATCACTGACGCGGACGTCGCCGACGAGGCCTCGTTCTGCCAGCGGGCGCGTGCGCTCCTGGACCACCTCGACGACTGCGACCTGGCGGGATTCAACATACGCCGCTTCGACGTGCACCTGCTCATCGCCGAGTTCCGGCGCTGCGGCATCGAATTCGACGTCCGCGGCCGTCGCGTCATCGACGTGCAGAACATCTTTCACCGCGAAGAGCCGCGGGACCTCTCGGCTGCTGCCCGCTTCTATCTGGGTCGTGAGCACGAAGAGGCCCATACCGCCCTGGGTGACATCCGCACGTCAGCGGCGGTGCTCGGCGCCCAGCTTCAGCGCTACGAGCACCTGCCCCGCGACCTCGACGGCCTCCACGCCTACTGCGAGAGCTACGCGCCCTTCCTTACCGAAGTTGATCGCTGGTTCGGACCCGTCGAGGAGGGCCGCGTCTTCCGGCGCGGCAAGCACAAGGGCCGTCCTCTCGACGACGTGGCCCGCAACGAGCCCGACTATCTCCACTGGATGCTCGGCGCCGACGACATGCCCGAGGAGGTGCTGCGCATCGTGCGCGACGCGCTCCACGCAGCGGCGTCATCCGACTCCCCGGCGAACACCACGACTCCCCCCCCGGAGACCGAACAGCCATGAGCCGAAGTATCGACCTCCTGCGACTCTTCTCCCTGGCAGCCGCCCTGGGGCTGCTCGCGCCGTCCACGTCCCTGGCGCAGGCGCCCATCCGCACCGCGGACATGAAGGACTTCCACCCCCGATCCATCGGTCCGGCGGTCACCGGCGGGCGCATCCAGGACGTCGAGGCGGTGCCCTCGAACCCGTCCCTCATCTACGTGGCGTCCGCCAGCGGCGGGCTCTGGAAGACGACCAACCGGGGGCAGACCTGGGTGAACGTCTTCGACACCATGGCGGTCAGCACCTTCGGTGACGTGGCCCTGGCCCCGTCGAATCCGGACATCGTATACGCCGGCACCGGGGAGCAGAACAACCGGCAGAGCACGTCGTACGGGAATGGGGTCTACCGGTCCGACGACGGCGGCAGGAGCTGGCGCTTCCTGGGCCTGGCCCAGACCAGACACATCGGCCGGGTGAGGATCGACCCCACCGACCCCGACGTGGCGTACGTGGCGGCGGTGGGGAACCTGTGGGCGTCCAACCCCGAGCGGGGGGTCTTCCGCACGAGGGACGGTGGCAGGACCTGGGACAAGGTCCTCTTCGTGGACGCCAACACCGGCGCTACCGACCTGGTCATGGATCCGTCGGACCCCAGCGTCCTGTACGCGGCCATGTACCAGCGGCAGCGCAGGGCGTGGGGCTTCAACGGAGGTGGACCCGGCAGCGGGATCTACAAGACCACCGACGGCGGGGACCACTGGACGGAGCTCAACGGCGGTATTCCGGACGACGACAAGGGGCGCATCGGGCTGGCGATCGCCCGATCCGACCCGAAGGTCGTCATGGCCCTCATAGAGTACGCCGACCGTAGCAAGCAGGGGACGTACCGGAGCGAGGACGGAGGCATCAGTTGGACGCGAGTCAGCGATCTCGACTCTCGACCCATGTACTACTCGGAGATCTTCATCGATCCCACCGACGCCAACACCGTGTACGAGTTGGCTACCGACTCCAAGATCAGCCACGACGGTGGGCGGACGTGGAACCCGTTCGCTTCGACACCCACGTACGACGTGGGCGTGCACCAGGACGCCCACGCCCTCTGGATCGATCCCAACGACCCCAGGCACGCCTACCTGGGGAACGACGGCGGCTTCTGGGAGAGCTACGACCAGGGCCGGAACTTCCGGAAGATCAACAACATCGTGGTGGGGCAGTTCTACAGCGTGGCCGCCGACATGCGGGACCCCTACTGGGTGTATGGCGGGCTCCAGGACGATCACTCCTTCGCGGGGCCCTCACGCACGCGCCGGTGGGCGGGCATCCTCAACGACGACTGGCTCGAGGTGGGCTTCAGCGACGGCACGTACTGGCAGGTGGACCCCCGGGACTCCCGCTACGCTTACGGCAGCGCCGACGAGGGTCGCTACTTCCGCGTCGACCACGTCACCGGGGACAACCTGCCCATCAGCCCACGTGCCCCCGCCGGAGAGGAATACCGCTTCGACTGGACGTCCCCCTCGATGCTCTCCGAGCACGACCCGGATGTCTTCTACGTCGCGGGGAATCGCCTGTTCATCTCGCACGATCGTGGGGAGAGCTGGACCCGAACCGAGGACCTGAGCCGGCAGGTGGACCGGGACACGCTCGCCATCATGGGGGTGAAGGGCGCCGACATCACCATCTCCAAGAACGACGGCACCTCCACCTTCGGAGAGGCCACGACCCTTGACGAGTCCCCTCTGGCTCCCGCTGTCCTGTGGGTCGGCTTCGATGACGGCAACCTCCAGGTGAGCAAGGACGGCGGCGCCACGTGGACGGAGGTGTCGCGCAACGTTCCGGATATCGCCGACGGTACCTACGTGTCGCGCATCACGGCGTCGGCTCGGGGCACGGGGGTGGCGTACGCCGCCTTCGACGGACACCGGAGCGGGGACTTCGCGCCCCACCTGTACCGCACCGACGACTTCGGCGCCACGTGGCGTCCCGTCCAGGACGGCCTCCCGGCGCTGGGGCCGGTGAACGACGTCGTCGAGCACCCCGACAACCCCGACGTGCTCTTCGTCGGCACCGAGCATGCGGTCTTCGTGAGCACGGACGCCGGAGCCGACTGGGCGAAGGTCCCCAACCTCCCCACCACCCTCTACGACGATCTGCTCATCCATCCCCGGGAGAAGGACCTCGTCATGGGGACCCACGGACGGGGAATATGGATTCTGGATGATACCCGCCCCATCGCCGAGTGGGCTTCGGCCCGGGGTGCCGCGTATCTCTTCACGGTCCCCGGCGCTACCATCATGCAGTACAAAAAGGACACCTCCTACCGCGGCCAGGCTGACTTCCTGGGTGAGAACCCACCCGACGGCGTGGCGGTCACGTACCGCCTGGGGCCGGGCAGCGGCGACGCCACCCTGCACATCGAGCGCCGGGACGGCGAGGTCGTACGCGACATGAAGGTGCCCTCCGAGGTGGGAACCCATCGCGTCAACTGGGACCTTCGGCACGCGCTGCCCGGCCAGGCCGACGTGTGGACACGATGGGACGACCCCGACCTGGCGCGGCCCATCGCCATGCGCGGGCCCTTCGTGTCACCGGGACGCTACACCATCACGCTCCAGGCTCGAGGCACCACGTCGACGCGCACCGTCGAGGTACGCGGAGACCCGGAGCTGTCGCTGACCGTGGCGGAATACCAGACCCGGGAGCGCTTCCTCATGGACCTCCTGAGCCTCAACCAGGAGGTCGCCGCGACCATGCGCTCCATGGGGATAAGCGGGGGGAGAGGCCGAGGTGGCTTCGGTCGACCCTCAGGCCCGCCGACCACCCCCGAGGCCAGGCTGCGCTCGGTGCAGCGGACGGTGACGGGCGTCTACGGCGAGCTCAACGGAAGTCAGGTCCAACCCGGCTCGCTCTCCCCCCCCACGCAGACCCAGCGAGACGCCGTCGCCGCGGCGAAGAAGGAGCTGGAGGCGGTGAAGGGGGCCGGCAGGTAGTCCAGAGAACGAGGCGGGGGCGGCCGAAGCCGCCCCCGCCATCCAGCCTCAGCTGAGGCTGCTACGCTCCGTCATCCGTGGAAGTTAGTGTTGGCAAGCTTCTCGGCTTGAGGAATCGGGATGCACACGGCTCTATCCGCGAGGGCGTCGTCGTGGGCCGGGCCCGTCGCGGCGAACCACCGCCGCGCGTCCTCCAGGTGCCGGACCTCGATCCACAGCGTCGCATACCGCTCGTAGTGCAGGTCCACCCACGCATCCGTGAGGTTCCCTGCCACCGGCAGCGCGGCCATCCCGTACACCGCACGCGCCTGGTTCATGAACCCGTACGCGGCAGTGATGTCGCCGCCACCGGATGCCAACGCCGCCTCGGCCTGGACCAACAGCATCTCCGTGCCTTTCGACAGCGCCACGTCCGACGACGAGTTGTCATACTTGTCCTGCCTGTACATGTCCGTCGCGCCGTTGGCGCCCTTCGCCACCGCACCGTTGGCGTCGTACTCGATGCTCCACGGAGCCCTCGGGTCGTCCGGATGCGACTGCAGGAAGGTGCCCCAGACCGTGTACTCCGGTCGGCTGTGCGTCTCGTACCACAGCTGATTGCGCATCTCGGTGTCGATGGGTGCGTAGAACTCGAAGTCCGACGGTACCTGCGCAGCATCCGCCGCAGCGGAACCCCAGTCACTCTGCAGCACCTCGATCTGGGCCCGACCGGCGTACGCCGCGTTCACCAGATCTGTCCGGCCCGCCGCCTGAGCGATGGGGATCGCCGCCGTGAACTCGTCCTTCGCACGGCCGAAGTGCTCCGTGTTGGCGACCTGCGGACCTCCGTCGATCACGCTGTTGCACCAGTTCGCGCCGAGAATCCGGTTCGCGTACCCGGCGTAGATGTACGCCCGAGCCACGTACGGACTCTTCGCGAACTCGTCTGCCGTAAGCAGGTCCTTCAGCTTGTTGATGCCATCCTCGGCAACCCAACGCGCCTGCTGCGCCTGACTCCAACCCCCATTCACGTACGGGTCGTCGTCGTGGATCACGCCGCGCGGGATATCCGCCCAATTGTAGCTGCCGCCGTGGTAAAGCTCGCCCGACAGCATCGCCGTGAGCTCGAGGTTGTTGTTGATGGCGTCACTGAGGTTGTACTGCATCCCGGTCACCATCCCCGGAATCGCATCCTTCGTCCCCAGGTCCGCATCCGAGATGCGCCCCGGGCTCTGCACCTGCAAAAGGTCCGAGCACGCGCCCAACGGCAGCAGCAGCGCCACGGCCACGATCCGCAACATCTTGGCTTGGTTCGTCATGGTCTGATCCCCCTTACCAGCTGATGCGGACAGAGAGCAGATACGTCCGTGGATTCGGGATCTGGTAGTAATCCCTCCTCCCGAACTCACCTCCGCCGACCACGTTACCGGTAGCGTCCGCGAAGTCCTGGACCTCGGGGTCCGTGCCGTGGTAGTCCGTGATCGTGAACAGGTTGCGCGCGGCCAACGTCACCGTGGTGCTACGACCCCAGTTCAGGACGCTCTTCGGCACGTCGTACGACAATGACACCGAGCGCATCCGCCAGAAGTCCGCCGGCTCGATCCAGTAGTAGGAACTGTAACTATACCCCGCGTTCACCGTGCTGTTGATGGCGCAGCGCGCGCGGTCCTCTGCCGTCACACCCGCGGCGTTGAGCGCAGACGTGACCGCCGAAGCACCACCGCTCTTGTAGGCATCGACCATGATGGTCTGCATCGCAAAGCACGGATGCCACGAGCCACGACGCTCGTTCTGATAGGCCGTGTAGTCCGGCAGGTAGTGGCCACCCTGATGCTCGATGAGCGCGTCGATCTGGATGCTGCTGCCGATGCTGATCGTCGTGCCCAGCCCGATGAGGTTCGTCGGGTAGGTGGGGCCGATGGTCGTGTCTCTCACCAGTCTCGGATTCCCCACCGAGTCCGGGTTCATGATCCGCGTCGCACGCAGCACCGGAACCTGCTGGCCGTCGCAGATGTTCGAGTACAGCCCGACGTAGATGCAGCTCTCGACGGTCGGATCACCGTCGACGTCCAGGGCCTTCGACTTCATGAACGACAGGTTCGCCCGCGCGCGCCACTCGATCTTGTCCGTGCGCACCAGCGCACCCGTCAACTGGAACTCGTACCCGCTGTTTTGCAGCGCGCCGATGTTCTCCGTACGGTTCTGCAGGAAGCCCAGCGACGACGGCAGGTCCACGTTCACCAGCGCCTTTGTCGTCTTCGCCTTGTAGTGCGTCGCCTCCACGCCGATCCGCCCGTTCAGCGCCGACAGGTCGAAGCCGAACTCGAGCTCCTTCGTCCGCTCAGGCCCGACGTCCGGGTTGCCCGGAGAGCCCGGCGTGAAGCCAGGGCTGCCTTCCAGCCCGACGCCACTCCACGTGCGCAGGCTGGCGAATGGATTCGGCGCCTTACCGGACTCACCCAACGCTGCACGCAGCTTGAACGACTCGATCTTGTCCGACGGGAACCAGTCGTAGTCGGAGAGCACCCACGAGCCGCTCACCTTCGGGTATGCCTGAAGCCCGAAGTTCGAGCCGAACGCGCTGTTGCCGTCCACGCGCAGCCCTGCCGTCAGGAAGAGTCGGTCTTGGTATCCCAGCAGCTCCTGGAAGAAGAAGCCGGCGCTCGTCTGCGAGACGTTGTCCTCCGAACGGTACGTCACAGACGCGCCCGACTCGATGGTCGGCGTGACCGGGCCCGCGAAGTCCTCCACGTCCCACTCCGTCCACCGGTGGTGGTCCTTGAAGATCTGACCGCCCCAGGAGAACGTCGACGCCAGGTCCCCACCCATGAAGTCGTTCTGGTACGAACCCGCGTAGTCCAGCGACAGCTTCGTGTGGTGCGTGTTCTCGTCCCAAAAGTAGCCGGCCGGTGCGCGCAGGCTACCGAACGGACGCGTCGTGTTGTTCTTGATGTACAGGTAATCCCAGCCCACCGAGAAGCGGTTCGATAGGCCCTTGATCGGGTTCCACGTCGTCGTCAGGCCACTGATGAAGTGGTCCGTCTCGGTATAGAGCTGCGTGTCGAAGAGGTAGCCGTTGGTGATGCAGATCTTGTCGGCGGGCACGTTGGCGCAGTCGTCGCCCTTACCGCCCTTGAGGTAGTTCTGCGCACCGCGGCCCACGTTGAGAAGGAACCCGTTCGAGTTGTTCCCGTCCGGCACCCACCGCGTGTTGCGGCGCGTGTAGGCCGTGTTCATCGAGATGTTCAGGCCGTCGCTCGGCGAGAACGACGCGTTCGTCCTGAAACCGCCGTCGCGCGAACGCGAGGTCGGCAGGGTCCCCTTCGTGTCGTTGTAGTTCCCCGACACGTAGTACGTCACGTCGCCCATGCCGCCCCGCACCGACAGGTCGTACCGACCGATCGGGCCGAGCCGCTGCCAGGTCCCGTCCGACGGACACGTCGGATCCTGCATGTAGAGCTTGTTGCCCCACGTCGGATCCGAGGTGCTCGCCTGCAGGTTCAGCGAATACAGATCGTTGAGGTTCCCGCACTTCGTGTACAGGTCCGTCGGGTCCTCGCTGGGGTTCGCCAGGAACGACGCCTGCTCGTTGAATCCCTCGCTGATCTCCGCGTTCCAGATGGGCGCACCGCTGATCCCCTTCTTCGTGAAGATCTGGATCACGCCCGCCGCCGCTTCCGTGCCGTACAGCGTCGTCGCCGCGGCACCCTTCACCACCTCGACGCGGTCGATATCGTCCGCCGCGATGTCCTGTAGCGGTGTCGACGCCGTGCGCGCACCCCAACCGGCCCGTGTGGGTTCGTTGTAGATACGTACCCCGTCCACGTAGATCAGCGGCTCTTTCGTTCCCGAGATCGAGCTGATGCCGCGGATCTTCACCGTGGCGCCCGCTCCCGGCTGGCCGCTGTTGGTCATGATCGTGACCCCCGGCGCGCGTCCGGCGAGGATGTCATCCGTGTTGCGGACCGGGATGTCCTCCAGCTCGTGGCTCGTGATCGCGTCCAGGGAGTTGCCCACTTCCTTGGCGCGCACCGCCGCCGCCGTCCCCGTCACGACGATCTCGTCCAACGCGAGCGCCGTCTCGTTCAGCGTGAAGTCCTGAGTGGTTACCTGGCCGGCAGCCACAGTCACCTGCTGACGCGCCGTGCCGTACCCGATCATCGTGACGCGGACCGTGTACGTCCCGGCGGGAACGTTGAGTATCAGATAGCGGCCCTCGCTGTTCGCCAGGCCGCCCATCCCTGTCCCTTCCAGGGAGACTTGCGCCCCCTCCAACGGGCGCATGTTCTGCGCTGATGTCACCTGCCCGGTGACCCGCCCCGTCTCCTGGGCGGTGGCCGGCCGCGCCAACATCGCGCATCCCAGCGCGAGCGCGCAGCTCAGGCCAAGGGTCCCACGTACCGTTGCCCGTATTGACATCGCCGTGGCCCTCCTTCTTCAAAGGTGCGATTGCGGCAACCATCTCCGGGGACGTCCCGGACGAAGCACCGCGGTGAGACAACAAACACGCCACCTGACGCGACGTACGCCGCGCCGGCGTCGAGATCACAGCCGTGGCCGGGCCATGCGACCCAGCCTTATGTCGAACGGATGGACTGCCGTCCTACCTACATCCTCTCACAGAGGTAGGCACCGGTCGTTGTTGACCGGGAGGGTGCGCCGTGGCAGGTGACCACGGTTGGTTCGGCGCCGTCCCCTCAAGCAGTGATGATGGTGATCGCCATCTTACGTGGGTCATGCACTTGCGGCAACCGAAGCGGGCTGGACGAACCGCAGGTTAGGTACCGTCAGGCCCCGTCTCAGGGTACGAGTCGAGTCTGGTCAGGAAGGCGGGCAAGGCGCGCCTTCGGGGGGAGTCACGCGATTGGTCTTCGGCGCGCGATCCATGGCGAGGTCTCAGCCCCCGCCCAGGGGCACGGAGAACACCGGACGAAGTATCCGAGCGTTGTCCACCCCCGTTCCGGGCCTGTCCACCGCTCGGGCGGAGCCATTGTGTAGGGTAAGGCCGGTGCCGACCGCGGCGACGACCGCCCCCAGCACGATGCCGGTGCGTAGCTTGCTGAGGGTTCGCGACTCGAGCGTCACCAGGTCGGCGGGCTCGATCCTGACCCGGGCGTGGAGGGGATCGACGGGGCTCACACCGGTGCCCATCAGCGGCACTTCAAGCACGAGCGCCTGGCCGTCCCGCTCCATCAGGGTGCCCATGATTACGGGCGTGACGTTGTGGAGGGCGGGGGCAAGCTCCGCCGCCTTTTCCGCCGAGACCGTGGCCCGAACCCTCGTGTCGAGGACGGCATCTGCGGGGTTCACGGCATGGTACGAGTAACAACCCGTTGTCGCCGCCAGCACCGAAAGGGTCAACAGCCATGCGTTTCGCACCAAGAACCACCTCCTGAGCGTCCGAGCCGGCCGGCGCGTCTCGATCCACGGCCTGGCGGCGCGCTCATCGTGCAGAATCGCGCAGGGATCGTCCAGATTCACGGCCACTGAAAGCGGGGCCATACCGCAGTCGGCAGATAGCCTCCACCGCCGGGACGGTGCACCCAGTCCCCGATGTCGCACTGGTCCGGGGGCTGAACGTCGTGCCCGGGCTCCCCATGGCGAGTGACGACCCTGATGACGCCGCCGGCGGCCCCCGTGCCGTACGCCCAACCCCGGCTGGCGCCCTTCAGGATCTCGAGGGAGGCGACCTGGTCGGGGAGGAGATCCTGCAGCGCCTGGGCCCCTTCGCTCACGACGACGCCGTCCACAACCACCAGCGGCCTCGAAATGCCGGCAGCTGTTCTCGTCCTCCCCATGAGGGACGGCACCATGCCCGGCTGCCCACCCACGGATCCCACCATCTCGGGGGCGATGCGGCGGAGGGCGTCCAGCGTGTTCTGTGCCCTCATGTCCCGGAGCTCCTGGCCCGTGTAGAGCAGGCCCTCGGACCGGCTCTTCAGCTCCTTGGGCGCGGGCGTCACACCCACCATCTCCGAAGGAATCTCGAAGGCGATGCGCTTGATCTCGCCGGGGGCGACGTCCACCTCGGCGAACGTGACGTTGCAGCGGGCCGTGACCAGCGCCACTCGGTGATGCCCTGGTGCGATGCCGTCGATGCTGTAGCGGCCCGCATCGTCGCTGGTCACCCGTTCGCCGGTGTCGAATCGGAGTTGGATATTCGGAAACGGCAACCCGGACTGCACGTCCACGGTAAGCCCTTCGATCACCGTCGGGAGGTTGGGCTTGGCCGGTACCTGAGCGGCGAGAGGCTGCCACCCGACGACGACGGCAGCTACCGCTCCGATGGTCGTTACCGAGAGCTTTCCCATGATGACCTTCCTCCCATCCGAGGCACCACCTCGAGGCCCGGAGCCCCACCGGCGATCCGCAAGCACCTCGTCGGAGGGACGCGCCAACCGTACCTACGCCCCCAGGCGGCGGCAAGTTACCCATTGGGTCGAGCAGCGAGGGGTGCCCGTTCCTCCGTGACCTGCTAGACTGGGGCGTTCTCAACCGAACCGCCCAACGGAAGACCCGCATGTTCAGGCCTCTTCGCATCACTTCCTTCCGTCCTGTTACCACCCTGGCGGTCGCCGCGGTCCTCGCGTTCGCCCCCCCTCCGCCACTCCGCGCCCAGAGGGCGCCCGCCCGCCCCCATACCGGCCTGGCAGAGGCGCCGGGGTACGGGCGCTGGGCGGAGGCCGTGGACAGTGCCCGCGAGATCCTGCACGCGCACATGGATCGTCTCGGGATCCCGGGGGCTTCCGTGGCCGTCGCGGTGAAGGGACACGTCGTATGGACCGAGGGGTTCGGCTTCGCGGACGTGGAGAACCAGGTGGCCGTCCAGCCGCGCACGAAGTTCCGCATCGCCTCCATCAGCAAGGCGGTGACATCGGCCGCGGTCGGGCTGCTGTACCAGCAGGGACGCCTGGACCTGGATGCCCCGGTCCAGCGCTATGTCCCGTCCTTTCCGGTGAAGCAGAAGGGAACCGTCACCACCCGGCTTCTGGCGGGACACCTGGCCGGGGTGCGCCACTACCGGGACCGCGAGTTCGAGAGCAGCATCCACTACGACGACGTGGTGGACGCGCTGTCCATCTTCGAGAACGACTCGCTGCAGTCTGCGCCGGGCGAAGAGTACTCGTACTCCACCTACGGCTGGAACCTGATCAGCGCGGTGATCCAGGGCGCCTCCGGCGAGAAGTACCTCCGCTACATGCGCGGGCACGTGCTGGATCCCCTCGGGTTGAGGGAGACCGTCGCCGAGTACGAGGACAGCATCATCGTCGGGCGGGGGCGGCAGTATCGCCGCTCGGGCGACGGCCGGCTGGTCAACGCGCCCCACGTCGACAACAGCAACAAGTGGGCGGGTGGAGGCTACCTGTCCACGGCATCCGACCTGGTCAGGTACGGCTCGTCCTACCTGGACGGCGGCCTGTTGGAGCCGGAGACCGTGAAGCTCATGTGGACCTCGCAGCGCACCACCGGCGGCGAGGAGACCGGATACGGCATCGGCTGGTTCGTCGGCACCGTCGAGGGACGCCGAGAGGTCTGGCACACCGGAGGCGCCGTCGGGGGTAGCACGATTCTCCTCATCCGGCCCGACGACGAAGTCGTGGTCGCCATCCTCACGAACCTGGAGAGCGCACGTCCGACAGGCCCCGCACGAGAGATCGCGGGCCTCTTCTCGGCGGCGCGTCCGTGAAACCCAGCGGCGCCGCGTCCACCCTCCACGCGGGCCGCTTACAGGAATAGTGGACTAGACGATGCTCTTTCTGCACACCCGTCTCCCCGTGCTGGCCGCTCTGGCCGGCCTCGCGGTGATCGCGTACGCGCTCTGGGGAACCGCGAAGGGACGGCCGCACGACAAGGTGATGAAGAACCTCGCCATCACCTTTCGCACCTTCATGGACCTCTCGGCCTTCCTGGGCCTGGGCCTGGTCTTCACCAACTTCGGCTTCAATCCGGACCTGGGGATGCACATCGTCCTCATGCTCCTGGCCACGGCCGTGAGCCACGTCGTTCCGAGCGTCATGCGGCGGAGGCGCCAGCAGGATCGCACCCTCCCGCCCTACGCCGTCGCCACGGTCATATCGCTCGCGTTGGCGGTGGCGGGGGTGTTGGTGGTCCCGGGCGTCCATCGCTGAGTCTCATATGGGAGAGATCCGACCCGACGGCCTCGGTCTCGTCATGGGAGGTGGTGGGGCCCGCGCCGCCTACCAGGTGGGCTTCCTCCGCAGCCTGGCGCGACGCTTTCCCGAGCTGCGGATCCCGTACATCACCGGCGTATCGGCCGGCGCCATCAACGCGGCACTCCTCGCGTCGCATCACGGCACCTTCCTCCAGGCCACGAACGAGCTCACCCAGCTCTGGAGCCGGCTCACGGTCGAAGACGTGTTTCGGGTGGACGGAAGGTCCCTGGCAGCGAGCGGCCTACGTTGGATTCGACAGCTGGTCTCGGGAGGCATCGGTGGCCCTCCCCGTGTGCGCGGCATGGTGGACACGAGCCCCCTGCGCACCTACCTGACCGAGGTGCTCCATGCGGTGGGCGGCGAGCTCACCGGGATCGGCGCGAATCTCGAAGCAGGCCGGCTCAAAGCGGTGGCCATTAGCACGTCGAGCTACTCGACGGGGCAGTCCGTGACCTGGGTGCAGGGACAGGAGATTCGCGAATGGGAGCGGCCGCACCGCCGGGCGCGCAGGACCACGCTCACCGTCGAGCACGTCATGGCTTCGGCCGCGCTACCGCTCATCTTCCCCGCTGTGAGACTCGACAACGCGTGGTACGGCGACGGCGGGGTGCGCCTCACCGCCCCGCTGTCGCCGGCGCTCCACCTCGGGGCGACGCGTATCATCGCCATATCCACGCGCTACCAGCGCAGCATAGCCGAGGCCGACGAGCCCGCCACCTACGGATACCCGCCGCCGGCCCAGGTCGTGGGCGTGCTCATGAACTCCATCTTCCTGGACCTTCTCGACCACGACGCTCTCCGCCTCGACCGCTTCAACCAGCTCCTCGAGCAGCTCCCCGTCGAGCGACGCCTGGGGCTTCGGCCGGTGAAGCTCCTGGTGCTCCGGCCGTCGATGGACCTCGGAAAGTTGGCTGACATCCACGAGGGGAGCTTGCCCAGGGCCTTCCGCTTCCTCACGCGGGGCCTGGGAACGAAGCACACTCGCAGCCCCGACCTCCTCAGCCTGATCCTCTTCCAGCCGGAGTATCTGCACTCTCTCGTGGAGATCGGGGAAGCGGACGGTGTCGCTCGCACCGACGACGTTGCGGCGTTCCTCGAGGGAGCAACCTGAGAGGAATTCAGCCGCTGGGACGGACTCCTCCCCAAACGGGGTTCGCCCAATTCTTGTCGTCCGGATCGATGGCGCGCGCCGCGTCCCACTCCGCCCACGCCCGCTGCTCCTGGTGCAGATAGAAGAAGACGTCTCCGGCGATGGTGTGCTGGCTCGACTCGAATCGCCTCTCCACCCCCCGCGCCACCTCCGCGCGCTCCTCTTCGGTGTTCCCGAGGTTCGTGAGGAGAGGGAAGACGCTTTCACGGCGGCGCTGGAACTCCACCAGGTTCTCGATCATGTACTGCCCCGCGGTGAAGTACGCCATGGCCGGGGTGAATTCGAGGTACGGATGGTCGTCGCTGTTGACCCTTGCGCCTCGAGCGTACGCAGCCAGCCCATCCTCGCCCATCACGAAGCCCCCCAACACGTCGTAGGCGTCCGTGACCTTCAGGGGCTCCCACACGTGCGCCATGGTGGCCATCACAGACTTCACGCTCAGGGCCTTGAAATCGATGTTCAGCTTCTTCTGCGTCCCCACGAGCACGGCATGATGCCGGATGGCGGATAACCAAAGCGTAGTGTGGGGGAAGACCTGCATGAAGCTTCGCACGGTCATCCTCACCTCGGCGTCCGAAAGGAGGTGGATGGGCAGCCACTGGACCACCAGACCGTCCGCAGAGAGCCGTGCCTTGAGCAGCCGATAGAAGTCGACGGTATACAGGCTGCCGTTCCCGGCCATCTTGGGCGACGTGGCGTCGATGGAGATGATGTCGTACGTCTTGTCGGTCACCAGCGCGTAGTTCCTCCCGTCTCCCACAATCGCATGGAATCGGGGGTCGCTCAGCACGTTGTGATTGACCTCCGGGAACCAGGCCGCCGCGTCGAGAACCGCGGGGACCAGCTCCACGCAGTCCACCGCGGCGGGATTGTACTGGAGGGCTTCCCACGAAGCGCCGCCGGCTCCGAAGCCCACGAAATTCACCCGGGGAGAGGGGACGCTGGTCAGCAGGAGGGGCAGGTTCCCCAGGGCCTTCTGGGCGTCGTACAGACCCATGGAAGTCCCCGCCACCGGGAAGCCGTCGATGCTGAGGTACTTCGCGCCGTTCTTGTCCTTGAACACCTTGACGGTGGCGCCCACGCCTTCCCGGTAGGAGAGCACCTGGTCGGCGTCCATGTTCTCGATGAACGACGTGAGGTTCATCCGCCCCCGGGTCAGGAAGAAGGCGCCGGCCACGAGGACCACCAGAGCCCCACCCAGAGCCGCCGCCCTCGATCTGGACCCGACGCCGGCGCCTGGCTCCCAGAGCACCAGCACCGCACCGATGGCCACGTTCACGCCGGCGACCAGCATGATGCCGTTGTGCAGGCCGACGAGGGGAATGAGCAGGAAGCCGGCGACGAGCGATCCGAGGACGCCCCCGATGGTGTTGACGGCGTACACGCGGCCCAGGGCCCCACCTACCCCCGCCACGCTCCGCGTGTAGATCCTGGCGGCCACGGGCACGGTCATCCCCATCAGCACGGTGGGAAGCAGCATCACCGTCAGGCTCATGCCGAAGCGCATGGCCGTCCACTTCCAGAAGAGCAGGGCATCCAGGGAGGCCGTGGCCATACGTTGCAGCACCGGCGTCGAGTGACCCAGGACCGGGATGGCCAACACGGCCGTCACACCGATGAGCACCTCGATCCAACCCAGCCCCATCAGCAGCTTCCTGCGACCGTCGATGAACCTCGCCACCACCGCGCTGCCCAACGCGATGCCCAGAAGGAAGGCGGTGAGCATCGTGGTGAACGCGTGGGTGGAGTTGTCGAGGAAGAAGACCAGAGACCGCGTCCACAACACCTCGAGGCCGAGGGCGCAGAAGCCCGACAGCCCCACGGCCCACAAGGCCAGCCGGGCCGTGACGGTGTCGTGTGCGCCCACGGCATCCGCCGTGTCGGCGGTGCTCGCCTCGGCCGCGTTCGCCATCGCGGGCTCCGGCACGGCGTCGTCCACGTCCGGCGACACGGGGGTACGGCTCAGTCCCAGGACGGTCCCGGCGATGATCAGGTTCACCGCCGCCGCCAGATAGGACGTCTCCCTCAGCCCCACGAACAGAATGAGGAAGAATCCGGCGGATATGGCGCCCACCACGGCCCCGAAGGTGTTGAGGGCGTAGAGGACGCCGATGTCGCGTCCCAGCCTGCGCTCACTCCCCGCGAACGCCCTCACCACCACCGGCAGCGTTCCTCCCATGAGCGTGGCCGGGACGAGGAGCGCCAGGAAGGCCAGGCCGAACCGGAGGACGTCCAACTCGTGGCCGAACCCGAAGTGCCGGGACAGACCGACGTACACCGAGGTGACACCGGCGAAGAGCACCGGCATGACGAATGCCGTCAGACCGACTCCCGCCTCGAGGAGTCCATAGAGCGCCAGGGGCCGCCTCGTTCTGTCCGCCAATCCGCCGAACAGGTAGCTACCCAGAGCCAGGCCGGCGAAGAACGACGCCAACACGGTGCTCGTGGCCACAGCGGTGGCGCCGAATACGAGGGTAAGCATGCGCATCCAGACGACCTCGTAGACCAGCCCGCACGCCCCCGACAGGAAGAACAGGGCAAGAACGATCCGTCGAACGCTGGATTTCATGGCAGGCCTCCCCGGCGGGCCCCGGCCGAGAAGCCGGAGCTAGGGAGGGTAATCGATTGTGGGCGGGCGCGTCTCGAGGTGTCAACCACCCCACGCATCGGCGCGGGTAGCTCCCTACAGCCACCCCTTCCGCTTGAAGTAGATCACCATGCCGATGGCGATGACGAGCATGCCAGCGAGGAGCGTGGGGTACGCCCAGTGCATATGCAGCTCGGGCATGTACTCGAAGTTCATCCCGTACACGCCGGCGAAGAACGTCAGCGGGATGAAGATGCTCGCCATGATGGTGAGGACCTTCATGACCTCGTTGGTGCGGAAGCTCACCGTGGACAGGTAAAGATCCACCATCCCCGACACCACGTCGCGCAGCGTCTCCACAGTATCCAGCACCTGCACGGCGTGGTCGTGGACGTCGCGCAGATACACGCTGGTATCCTCGGAGAAGCGCTCCATGTCGTCACGCAATAGCGACGACAGGAGATCGCGTAGTGGCCACACCGCCCGGCGGATGGTGAGGAGCTCGCGCTTGAGCCCATGGAGGCGGTGCATGGTGGACTGCCGCGGCTCCAGGAGCACTTCTTCCTCCAGCTCCTCCGTGATCACTCCGATCCCTTCCAGCACCTGGAAGTAGTGGTCCACGACGGCGTCGATGAGAGCGTACGCCAGATAATCCACGCCGCGCGTGCGGATCCGTCCGCGCTGTGTGCGCAGCCGCTCGCGCACACCCTCGAAGACGTCGCCCCGACGCTCCTGGAACGTGAAGACGTAGCGCTCGCCGAGAATGAGGCTGAGCTGCTCTTCGTCCGTTTGGCGGGTCTCCGTGTTCCACCGGAGCATGGGCAAGACGATGTACAGGGCGTTGGCGTACTCCTCCAGCTTCGGCCGCTGCCCCACAGAGACGATGTCCTCGAGCATCAGGGGGTGCCACTCGAACTCCTCGCCGATGCGCCGTACCAGGTCCACGTCATGAAGCCCGTCCACGTTGACCCAACTCACCGTAGGGGAGTCCTTGAGGGGCACGCAGGCGGCGATGTCGGGGACCTCCGCCTCGTGGAAGTTGTCGGCGTCGTAGTCCAGGAATCTGATGACCGTCCGCTCCACCTTCTTCTCGCCGGAGTGGACGAGGGTACCCGGAGCCGTCCCCGGCTTCTTCACCGCGCGGCGTACGAGTCTGCCCATGACGCGGATCTGCCGCAGGGGATTGATCGCTGCGGGGATCAGGTGGGCACTCTTTCGTTTCGACATGATCCATGTGCTCTGGAGGGCAATTTTCGATAAGATAGGCCCGTAACGAGAAGATCCTGCAAGGGTCCGCAAGCGAGGGATCCCATTCGGGCACCGCACCCCTACCGACCTTCACGCGGCCGAACGCCATGAGCAGGCAACATCCCAGAGCATTTACCGTGTCCGTGGTGTGGACCCTCTTGCTCCTGTGGCTCGGAAGCATCGTCCACGCCACTCACTCCAGCCTCGCCTGCCCGGACTGGCCCACGTGCCACGGCACGATGGTTCCCGTCATGACCGGGGGCGTCTTCTGGGAGCACCTCCACCGACTGGTGGCCGGGGGCCTCGTGCTCATGTGGCTCCTCGCCACCTGGCTCGCCCGTCGCGAGACGCGTGACCGGCCGTGGATCTTCAAGACAGCCCTGGCGGGGGTCGCGCTCCTGCTCTTCCAGGCGGTGCTGGGCGGCCTCACGGTGATCTTCCGTCTTCCGCCGGCGGTGTCTACCGCGCACCTGGCATCGGGCATGACCTTCCTCGCCCTGGTCACGGTCCTGGCTTCGAGCACGGCCTGGTCTGGCCAGGCGAGGACCATTCCACCCCACACCGCGCGAAGCGTACGCCGCTTGGGCCTGGCCGCCACGATTCTCGTGTTTGTCCAGTGCGTTCTGGGGGCCCTGGTCCGGCACCTCCACGCGGGCCTGGCGTGTCCCGACGCCCCTCTCTGCCTCGGCCGGTTGATCCCTCCGCTGGGGAATTATCTCGTCGTGCTCCAGTTCGCCCACCGCGTCAACGCGGTGCTGGTGGCCGCGGCTCTCATCGGTCTGGCGACCTGGGCGCTCAAGGTTCACGCTCCGCATGTGGTGAAGGTCTGGGCGAGCTGGGCGGCAGTCCTCGTCCTCCTGCAGATCGCGTTGGGCCTCGTCACGGTGCTCACTGCCCTGGCCGTGCTTCCCGATTCGCTGCATACCCTGGTGGCGGCGGGCATCCTGACCGTGCTGGTCCACTTCACGACGCTCGGATGGGCGGCGAAGCGGGCCAGCGCCCTCGACGCCGCGCCGGTGCTCGACACCGCCTGACATCGTACCGGAGGCCACCCTGGACCGTGCGCAGCTGGGAGACGCCCTCGCCCTCATCAACGCGAGCCTGAACGCGACGAGCGCGGTGGCCCTGCTCACCGGATGGGTCCTGATCCGTCGTCGCCGGCCACGACTCCACCGTCGCGCGATGCTCACCGCAGTGGCGGCTTCGGCGATCTTCCTGGCCTTCTATCTGACACGGGTCGCCATCACCGGAACGCACCGGTTCGCCGGCGTGGGTGCGGCCAAGGTGGTCTATCTGACCATCCTGTTCTCGCACATGACCCTCGCGGTGGCCGTCGTGCCGCTGGTGCTTCGGCTCCTCTGGCTCGTCTACCATCGCCGCTTCCGCGACCACGCCGCCCTGGCGCGGTGGACCTTCCCGATCTGGACGTATGTGTCGGTCACTGGACTCGTGGTCTACCTGCTCCTCTACCACGTGTACGGATACCTGTGAGCGATCCCCACCGGGACGGCGGGTCCAAAGCGCTCCGGGGCTACGTCGAGGCGGTGGGTGCGGCCGCCCTTTGGGGCTCCTCGGGCATCTTCAGCGTCTACCTGTTCCGCATGGGGGTGACGCCTCAGGCAGTGGCGCTCTTCCGACCCGCCCTGGGTCTTCTCTTCCTCCTGGTGGCGGTTACGACGAGTCGGCCGGCCTCTCTGCGCGTGTCCCGCCGTGGCTTGGCCGTGCTCTTCCTGGGGGGCGGCGCGACGGTGGGCGTCTTCCAGGTAGGGTATCAGCTCTCCGTGGACGCGGCCGGCGTCCCGGCGACGGTGGCGCTTCTCTACGTGGCGCCGGCCATCGTCGTGGCGCTGTCGGGCCCGCTTCTCGGCGAGTGGCCGACATTCGCTCGCGTCGGCCTGGCGGCCCTGGCGGTTCTGGGCGTGTGGATGAGTGTGCTGGGGGCCCACGACGTTACGGCCGCCTTCGGGTCGGCGGGAGTCGGGTGGGGCCTCGCCGCTGCGGCCTCATACGCCGGATACATCCTCATCGGGCGGTACGCCGCTCCGCGGTGGGGCAGCCTGCCCACGGTCGTCTACAGCACCGCGGGCGCGTGTCTGTTGCTTGTCGTCCTCCTCCCGTTCACCCCGGTCCCCGTCACACTCCCCCGCACTGCGTCGGCGTGGGCGCTCCTGGGTTTCTTCGGGCTGCTCACGGTGGCCGTGGCCCAGTTCCTCTTCTTCGACGCCCTCCGCTTCGTGGAGGCGAGCAGGGCCGCGGTGTCTGCCACGGCGGAGCCGGTGGTGGCGGCGCTTCTGGCGACCGTCCTTATCGGTCAGGGGCTCGATCCCCTGGGTTGGGTGGGACTGGCGCTGGTGGTGACGGGCGTAGCCGGGGTGGGCCTCTCCCTTCCGCGCACCTCCGTCCGCACGCCGGACGGGTAGGGCCGTGGCCCCCGCCGGGTGGCCGGGGCTGGGCGCTCTCGCCGCTGGGCCGGATCAGCCGCCGGGGAAGGAGATCACCACGTCGGCCCCGCCACCGGGGACGTTGCTCAACTCGATCTGGCCGCCCATTGCCTCCACGACCTTGCGCGCGTGCGGCAAGCCCAGCCCGAGCCCATCGGCGGTCGTCGAATAGAACGGATCGAACGCCCGCTTGAGAGCTTCCTCGGAGAAACCCTTGCCGCGATCGCGAACGTGGACGAGTGCCCGGCCGTTCTCCCCCACGACCGTGACGTCCACCGTGCTGCCGCCGCCGAATCGTCCGGCGTTGTGGAGCACCAGATAGAGCGCGTCCATGAACGATTGGGCGTTCACGGCGGCCCGCACCGGGTGATCATCGAGGCTGAGGCGGACGCTCACCGCCTGATCGAGGGCGAACTCCCGCGTCACCTGCTGCACCAGTTGGGCCAGGTCACGTCCTTCCGTGGCCTCACCGGGCTCCTGGAGGAAGGACTCGAGATCGCTCATCGCGCCGAGCGCACGCTCGATGCGCTCGCGCAGCTCGTCGGCATCGGCACCCGCCGGGGCTCCGCCCAGATGAGCCCGAACGCTCTGGTCCAGAAAGGCCCCGACCCGCTCCAGGGCCTCCCGCAGCGCGCGCTGATGCTCGGCCTCCCGCGGTGCCCAGCCGCTCCGCAGAGCGTCGTGCAGCTCCTCCTCGGCGCTGCCGGGCTCGGCACCCTCGGGGAGTCCGCCTCTGGCCACGGCTCGAGCCGTCGCGCGGAACCGACCTTCGGTGTCCGCACGGCCTTCGGCGACCCCCTCTGCGCGCCCCTTGGCTCGCCCGGCCGAAGCTCCGCCGGAGCGCCCCACCGCATATCCGACCACTGCGGCCACCACGGCGACCAGGATCCAAACCCCTGCTGGCATGTCGACCTCGACGCTTGTTTCGCCACCTCGTCAGCGGACCCGAAGAGGTCCGACCCGGAGCATTGGATTGTGGCACTGCTGCGCATCCGGGGCAACAAGGGCCAAGCGCTGACGACCGTGCCCCCCAATGTTGCCCGCCTCCGGGAGCCGGCCTATCCTCGCTCGATGGATCGTCTCTCGGCCCTCAGGGCCATCCTCGCGCAGAGCTCCGACCCCTCCAACCCGTCCGCGGAGCAGATCCGAGAGCTGTTCGAGCGGGTGCGCTGCATCGCCGTCGTGGGTTTCTCCCGCGATCCGGCCAAAGACGCGCGCCGGGTCCCGTCGTACCTAGCCGCCAAGGGGTACGACGTCGTGCCGGTCAACCCCGGAGCGCAGTGGATCATGGGCAGGGAGGCCTACCCGACTCTGGGTGACGTGCGGGAGCCGGTGGACCTGGTGGTGGTGTTCCGTCCGTCCTCGCAGGCCGGAGCTGTCGTGCGGGAGGCGATGGCCCGGGCCGAGCGCCCGGCGATCTGGCTCCAGGAAGGGATCCGCACCGACGACGAAGCACGCGAGGCGCGGAAGCTCGGTCGGATCGTGGTGCAGGACCTGTGCACGTACAAGGTGCATCGCGCCCTGTATACCTGAGTGTGGAGACGTCGGAAGCAGCCCGGCGTCGCACATGGCCGTCGACCCGCGCTCCCAGTCCGCCTCGTGCCCCCCGGAAGCATTGAGTTCGTGGATCTGTCGTGCTCGCGAGCTTCCTCAGGATGCGTCGCGATCCTCGCCGCCGTCGTCCGCCGAACGAGATGGCTGGTCTTCGCCGGCGGCCTCCCAGCGGCACAGCGCGTCGCCCCGGGACTGACACAGGGTATGGGTCACATGGGCCGGCTGCCCGGTCGTCCGCTCCAGGATCGCCTGACAGAGACCCGACACGAACGCGCAAGCGTCTCCACCGGGGTCCGCCTCGATGAACAGCAGGGACCGCCCCTCGATGGCGAAACGTCCTCGCACGAAGCCACCCATCGGCCGGCCGAAGAGGCTCCTGAGACGCCGACGCACACGGCTCCGGGCCACGCTTCGCGCGACCCGACGGGGTGCCAGACGCGTCCACCCCCCGCGCCCCTCCTCTCCTGCGAGCGTCTGCCCGGCGCGAAAGAAGATCTCCTCCGAGTCCGGCCTCCGGATCACGAGACGAAACAGGTCACTGATCTCTCCGTCCGTTAGCCGCGCCCCCCGCCGCATGTCCGAGCGATACGTGCGGATCTGCCGGTCCACGGCGTCACTCAGACCGAGCCTGCGTGGCATGGTCACGATGGGGTCGTCGTCTTCGAGGATCTCAACCGGAAGATCCTGATCGCGCATGACCTCCAGAAGGCGCAACGCAACGATGGCCTTCACACGCCTTCGCGAGGTGTTCGCAGAGGTCTGGGAAACGGGAGTTGGGCTCAATGAGAGGGAAAAGGAGGAGGTCTGGACACGAACTGTGAATTTCTGCTGGCCTTGATCCCGAAGCAACGCGCAAGGTCGCCGGTCGTCCCTTTTCTGTCTAGCTTAGGCACCTATGCGTCGCTTTCCTGCCTACGATCCGCCCGAATACGTCGCTTGGGTCGCCGACCCCGAGCTGGTCGCCGCGTATCGGGAGCGCCTCGAGGCCGACGGGGATCGTGCTCCTCTCGTGGCCGGGGTCGATCAGGCGTTTCTCCTCACTCTCTATCGGGACCTTCTGCGTACCCGCCTGCACGACGTCGCGCTGAAGCGATGGGTCCGCACGGGGGTCCTGTCCAAGGCGTGGCTGGGTACCGGCGAGGAGGCCGTGACCGTTGGAAGCGTCGCCGCGCTGGAGCCCGGTCGCGACGTGGTCAGTCCCATGATTCGCAACGCGGGGGCCCTGCACATGATGGGGATGCCCCTGGCCGACATGTTCCGCGGATACCTGGCGACCCCGGACTCTCCGAGCCGAGGGCGCGATTTCCACATCGGTGACCTCGGCCTCGGTATCATCCAACCCATCAGCCACATGGGCACCAGTGTGACCATCGTCACCGGCGCGGCCCTGGCCTTCCGATACAATGACGAGGATCGGGTCGCGCTGACCTGGGTGGGGGACGGGGCCACGCGCACCGGTGCCTGCCACGAGGGCCTGAGCGTCGCGGCCGCGCAGAAAGTGCCGGCGGTGTTCGTCATCCAGAACAACCAAGTGGCCCTGGGGACAAGACTCGACCAACACTCGGCGGGCGATCCAGTGCGTTGGCCGGAGACGTACGGAATCCCGTCCTGGAGCTGCGACGGCAACAATGTGCTCGACGTGTGGGCATGCACCCGCCTCGCGGTGGACCGCTGCCGGAACGGCGCCGGCCCGGCCGCCGTGGTGGCCGAAACGTTCCGCATGGGCGGGCACGCCACCCACGATGAGCGTGAGGCTCGGGAGATCTTCTCCGAGGAGCTCTTCCGCGAGTGGGGCCGTCGGGATCCCATCGGGCTTTTCGAGGCCTACCTGGAAGGCCGGGGCATCCCTCGCACACAACTGGAAGAGGTCGAAGCACGGGTGGCCGCGGAGATAGACGCTGCCGCGCAGGAGGCGCTGGCGTCCCGTGACACGGCTCCGACACCGGCGGACGCGTTGTACGAAGGCTTCTCGGACGGAACGACGCTGGTCGGGCTCCGCGAGCGCCTCGACTGATCCGCACCGATTCTGGTAGCGTCGGCAACTGCGGCCGCCTAGGTTACGGGAAGTGACGCGCGACATCGGCCGGACCGACCACGGTTTGACCTTGAAACACTTCGTAGAGTTTATCATCTTCCGGAGTTACGGAGAATGATTCTGAATTTCGAATGCGGTTCCAGCGGGGCATTGAGATCGGTATGATTGTCCGGGATTGTCCCGCCGAGCTTAGCACGAACGGACTGGATATGGTCAACCCTCACCCGGAAAAGATGCAGCAGTTGCTGGAGTCACGCCCCTTGGATGACCTCACCGACGAGGAGCTGGTCACGGCTCACCTCGACGGGCGGCCGGGTGCATTCCAGGCACTGTATGAGCGCTATCGGGACCGTCTCATCCACTTCATCACCAGGAAGACCGGTGATTCCGACCGGGCCCAGGATCTGGTCCAGGAGGCGTTCATCCGTGTGACACGCCACCTGCACCGGTTCGACACTTCGAAGAAGTTCTCTACCTGGGTCTACACCATCGCGAGCAACCTCTCGAAGAACGAGCTGCGCAATCGCTCGAGGAGCCCTCTCGTTCTCTTCCAGAAGCTCACCGGCAACTGGGACGACGACCACCGGCCGCTCCAGTTCGAAGACTACTCCATGCGCCCCGACGACCTGTATCGGAAGCGGTACCTACGCCGCCTGGTGGAGGATCTGGTCAAGGAGCTTCCGGAGCACCATCGGCTGGTGTTCCGGCTCCGGGAGCTGGAAGGAAAGAGCTACGAGGAGATTGCGGAGATCACCGGCGTGAATCTGGGAACGGTCAAGAGCCGACTCCACCGGGCGCGAAACTCCTTCGCCCAGCGGATCGAGCCTTTCCTCAACTGAACGACACGGCCCGCAAGGCCGTATGAGCCGGGTGCCGGGCGCGAGCCCGGCACCCGGCTTATGTTTTGGACCTGTGCGCGGGGTCGGGCACCCGACTGCCCAACCGCGAAGCATCAGAGACGATTGAGTAGCTAACGGGTAGAACGCGGGGCGCCCGAGTCGCAGCCGGGACCCGGTGCCCCCCACTCCACAAGAACGCAAAGAGCCGGTCCCATGTTCGAAAACCTGCGCAACGCCTTCCGCGAGGCCATCGACAACTTCAACAAGGAGCTCGATCGGGATCAGGTTCCCGAAACCGTGGACCGTCTCCTCGTCGGCATGCGCAACGAGGTGGCGGACGCTCAGGCCAGCGTGCGGGAGCTCGAGGAGCAGATCGCGGAGGCGCAACAGGAGATCGCCCGGGAGGAGAAGGAGGTGTCCACCGCCCGGCGACGGGGCAAGATGGCGTCGGATATCGGGGACGAGGAAACCGCTCGAATCGCAGAGGAGTACGCCTCGAAGCACGAGGAGAGGCTGCGCCTCCTGGGGCAGAAGGTCACGGCGCTCCAGGGCGAGCTCGACTTCCAGCGCAAGGAGGTCGACGGGATGATGGAGAAGCTCAAGGAGGCCAAGGCCAAGCGAGACGCTCTCGGGGCCACCACCGGCCGTACCGGGGCTCGGGAGTCCATCAAGGCCGCCGACGACCTCTTCAGCGAGCTGGATCGCATGGCCGAGAAGATCGGCGAGGACGAGGCCCGCGCGGATGCCGCTTCGGAGTTCGATCCCCTGGACCTTCACGTCGACATGGACACGCCTCCCCGGAGAGAGCTGGACGTCGACTCCGCCCTAGAGGAGCTGAAGCGGAGGATGGGCAAAGCAAAAGAATAGGAGACTCGGGCCTGAACCTTCGACTGGCCCACTACGCGCGGTTGGGATAGATTCGGCCGTTCATCCTCCCGGGAAACTCAGCGCCCGACGGACGGGCGGAGCGAACGATGCAGAACTGGATCGGCGTGGGCATCTGGATCGTCATGGGATCCGCCATCGGACTCGCGATGAAGGTCTTCATCAAGCGCCCCGAGGAGACGGCGGGCCACACGCCCGTTCTGATGGCTCTGGGCTCCTTCGCCGCCGTCATCGGTGGGATGCTCGGCGTGGGCATCTTCGATTTTTACGATCACCTGGCTCTGAGCGCTGGGGGCATGGGCGCCGCCGCGGGCTTTGCCGCCTTGATGACCTTCATCTACCGGTGGGGCATCCGCGCTCTCGCTTGACGGAGTACCGCCTCCGCCCCGAGGCCCCCTGCCCGGGTGAGCACGGTGGGGTCGTCACGTCTCACCGACATTGCACGCAAAGGAAAAGCGCCGGCCCCATTGGGGACCGGCGCCTCGTTCATCCGTCACGACGAGGCACACCGTGGCGTGTCCTTCGTAGAGGAGAGGATGACCAGACTCTCCCGCCCGGTTCACGCGCCGGGCTCGCATCGCTGCAAGACGGGGTAGCACCCATCCACCCATCAGCCACCCCGATCTCCTAGACGCACCTCCTGTGGAAAAGGTTGCCGCCATGTCGGACGTTCTGGCTTTCGTAGACGCGAATCTCGGCCGCTTCCGGTCCGAGTTGTACGACTTCCTCCGCATCCAGTCCATCAGCGCCGTGCAGGAGCACGAGGGCGACATGCGCCGGGCGGCCGAGTGGCTCGCCGACCGTATGCGGGACGCGGGACTCAAGGCCTCCATCCACGAGACGCCGGGGCACCCGGTGGTCCTCGGCGAGTGGCGTGGCGCCGGTGACGACGCTCCCACTGTGCTCATCTACGGGCATTACGACGTCCAGCCGCCCGAGCCCCTGGACGAGTGGATCTCGCCGCCCTTCGAGCCCACCGAGCGTAACGGCAAGGTCTTCGCGCGGGGCTCGGCCGACGACAAGGGCCAACTCTACATGCACGTGAAGGCCATCGAAGCTCACATGAAGGCCGCCGGGAAGCTCCCGGTGAACGTCATCCTCCTGGCCGAGGGCGAGGAGGAAGTGGGATCGGAGAACCTCGTGCCCTTCGTGAAGGAGCACGCCGACCGCCTGGCGTGCGACCACGTGGTGATCTCCGACTCCAACATGTTCGACGAAGGGCTCCCGTCGATCCTTTTCTCCCTCCGGGGTCTGGCCTACTTCGAGATCCACGTGAAGGGGGCACGCAGCGATCTCCACTCCGGCCAGTTCGGTGGCACGGTGACGAACCCCGGCAACGCGCTCTCGCAGATCATCGCGTCACTCCACGACGCCGACGGCAAGGTGGCCGTCGAGGGCTTCTACGACGACGTGGCCGTCTGGGACGCCGACGTCCTCGAGGGCATCCGGAACCTCCCCTTCGACGAGGAGGAGTACCGGAAGAGCCTCGAGGTGCCGGCCCTTGGCGGCGAGAAGGGGTACTCGGCGCTCGAGCGACTCTGGGTGCGTCCGACGTGCGACGTGAACGGGATCCTGTGCGGCTACACCGGCGAAGGGGCCAAGACCGTGCTGCCCGGCAAGGCCATGGCGAAGGTCTCCTTCCGGTTGGTGCCCGACCAAAGCCCCGAGAAGGTGAAGGAGCTGGTCGAGGCGCACGTGAGGAAGGTGGCGCCCAAAGGTGTCACCGTGGACATCGAGCCGCTGCACGGCGGCCGGCCGTGGCGGACGCGTCCCCAGGGCACACTGGTCGAGGCTGCCAGCAAGGCGCTGGAGGAGGCGTTCGGGGTGCGCCCGGTGCTACAGGGTGAGGGCGGCTCCATCCCCATCGTGGTGGACTTCGAGGAGCAGCTCAACGCGTCGGCGCTCCTGGTGGGATTCGCGCTGCCGGGGTGCAACCTGCACGCGCCCAACGAGTGGTTCGAGCTTGAGGCGTACGAGAAGGGGATTCGGGCGCTCTGTATGCTGTATGAGAACCTGGGAGCAGGCGCCGCGGGCTAGCT
>JAJDNI010000045.1 GCA_022340755.1 Gemmatimonadota bacterium | reverse complement strand
CCTCCGGAATCCCTGGGTGAGCACCACGCCGACGTAGTCCGCCCCGGCCGCATCCGCCGCCAGCACGTCCTCCCGGCGCCGGAGACCGCAGATCTTCACCCGGAGGCTCCGGTCTCCGTCAGCGGCCACTGGTCCCCCTCCGAGACACGCCCACGAGGGACGACGCGGTCACACCCGGATCGTCCCCGCGCAGGAGCGCTTCCCCCACCAGCACCGCGTTCACGCCCGCCGCGCCCAGGCGAGCGACGTCGTCCCTGCTCCGGATCCCGCTTTCGGACACTACGACCACGTTCGGAGGCACCATCTCTCGCAACTCCAGGGTGGTCTCCAGGCGCGTCGTGAACGTCGCCAGGTCCCGGTTGTTGATGCCCACGATGCGGGCGCCGGCGTCCAGGGCACGGGACACCTCCTCCGCATCGTGCACCTCCACGAGCACCGCCATTCCCAGTGCCTCGGCCTCGAGGCGCAGCCGGAGAAGCCGCTCTGGATCCAGGATGCGGACGATGAGGAGGATGGCGTCCGCCCCCGCCGCCCTGGCTTCGACGACGTGGACAGGGTCGAGCGTGAAGTCCTTGCGCAGGACGGGGATCGACGTCGCTGCCCGCACCCTCTCCAGATCGGCGGTGGACCCGCCGAAGTAGCTCTCGTCGGTGAGCACACTGAGTGCGGCCGCGCCGTTCGCCTCATACGAGCGCGTGAGCGCCGCGGGATCGAGCTCCGGGCGGATCTCTCCAGCCCCCGGAGAGCGTCGCTTGCACTCCGCGATGAGCGACACCTCCGAGGGCTGCGACAGGGCGGCCACGAAGTCACGGGTAGGGGGCGCCTGCTCCGCCCTCCGCTCCAAGGCGGTATCCCGGCCCTCGGCCAGGAGCGCGGCGAGTTCCTCGCGCTTGGTGTGGACGATGGAAGCCAGGACACCCGGGAGTGGGGGGCGTCCTTGCGTTTCGGGCAACGTTCGGGTATCCTTGATTCGGTTCCTGTTCGGGTTCCCACCGGATGGAGGGCGTACGGATGCCCCTCACGAAGCGCCAGAAAGAGATTCTGGACTACATCGACAGCTTCATCGCCGAGCGGGGCTATGCGCCGAGCTTCGAGGAGATCGCCGAGTCGTTCGGGTATTCTTCGCTAGCCACCGTGCATGAGCACCTGAGCAATCTGGAGCGCAAGGGCTACATAAGAAAGTCCTACAACGAGAGTCGCTCCATCGAGTTGGTGCGACCCGGACAGGGAGAGCCCACGCTCGACCTGCCCCTGTTCGGCGCCGTGGCGGCCGGTCTTCCCATCGAGGCCATCCCCGACTCCGAGACCATCGCCGTTCCGCCGGACATGGTGCGCAGGCAGAAGGACAACTACGTCCTGCGCGTCGAAGGAAACTCCATGATCGAGGAGCAGATCCGCGACGGGGATTACATCGTCGTCCAGGCGCAGGAGAGCGCCGAGGACGGTGAGATGGTGGTGGCGCTGGTGGGCGGAGACTCGGCCACCGTGAAGAAGCTCTATCGCGAGTCGGGCAACCGCATCCGGCTTCAGCCCGCCAATCCCACCATGAGCCCCATCCTGGTGGACGCGCGAGATGTCCGCATTCAGGGAGTCGTGGTCGGAGTCATACGCAAGTATTGAGCGGCAGCCGCCGCGCGGCGGATACCGGCGGCACGACTGCGGGGCCCCACCCGAGTGGATGGGGCCCCGCGCCGTTTCACCGGTTGCTGGCCGCCCTGAGGCGCT
Organism: Gemmatimonadota bacterium; assembly: GCA_022340755.1. Classification (GTDB taxonomy): domain Bacteria; phylum Gemmatimonadota; class Gemmatimonadetes; order Longimicrobiales; family Gaopeijiaceae; genus SZUA-318. The sequence continues at coordinate 12,956 of JAJDNI010000045.1, read as the reverse complement.
CCAGCGCGTCCCGCGCCGCGCCCGAGCGAATGGCTTCCACGGCCACGTCGGCTGCCTCGGGAAGGCTCGGCGCCAACCCCGCCACATAGATGGCGGCGGCGGCGTTGAGCACCGTGGCATTGCGTGGTGCTCCGAGCTCGCCGTTGAGGGCGGACAGGATCAGCTCTGCGTTTCGCGGCGGATCACCACCTCGCATCCCTTCGAGGTAGGACTTGTCAGCACCGAGCTGTTGAGGGGTGATCTCGTACTCGCGGATGCCGTCTTCGGAGAGCTCCGCCACCTGGGTGTGCCCCATGGGGCTGATCTCGTCCATGCCCGGGGCGCCGTGAACCACGAGGGCGCGGTGGTGCCCCAGCTCCGCCAGGGCCCGCACGATGAGGCCCAGGAGTCTGGGGTCGGCCACGCCGACCACCTGTCGGCGCGCACCGGCCGGATTCGTGAGCGGGCCCAGGACGTTCATCAGCGTGGTGATGCCCAGCCCCCGGCGCACCGGCCCGACGTGGCGCATGGCAGGATGGAGGATGGGAGCGAACATGAACACGATGCCCACTTCCTCGAGGACCTCTCCCATGCGCTCGGGGGTGAGGTCGATCTTCACCCCCAAGGCCTCTAGAACGTCGGCGCTGCCGCTGGCCGAGGTGAAGGAGCGGTTCCCGTGCTTGGCGACACGGACCCCGGCGCCGGCGGCCACGAGGGCGGCCGCCGTGGAGATGTTGAATGTGGTGATGCGGCCGCCCCCGGTGCCGGCGGTGTCGACGAGCTCCTCCGGACTCCGGGCTCGCACCGGCACCATCGCCTTGCGCAGGGCGCGCACGCCGCCCGCCACCTCGGAGGGACACAGCCCCTTCGCTCGAAGGCCTACCAGCAGCCCCGCCATCTGGATTTCGGTGGCGGCCCCCTCCATAAAGCGGTCGAAGGCCCCCTCCGCCTCCGATGCGGTGAGATCCTCACCCTCCGCGACCTTTTCGATGAGGTGCGTGAGGTTCGCCTCGCCGGGCCGCGTCGACGCGGCGTCCACCATGTTCGCCTCCCGTGCAGTGCTCCGGCCCATCCCGTCGATGGGAGCCCAAAATGCTAATTGCGACGCCATTTTCCGGTCAAATCGGAGGTGCGATCGTTGCTTGACTTCCCCCTCCTCCCCTCTACCTTTTCGCCGTGGATACAGGGACCACGATCCGCTTCCTGCTCACCGTCCACTACGACGGGTCCGGATTCCACGGCTGGCAATTCCAACCCGAGCTCCGCACCGTCCAGGGCGAGCTCGAAGGTGTGTTGGGGCGACTGGCCGGACGGCCTCGCACGGTCGTAGGCTCCGGACGCACCGACACGGGTGTGCACGCCGTCGGACAGGTCGCCTCGGTGGACATGCCCACGCGGTGGACCGCGAGGGAGCTGCACCGCGCTCTGAACGCCACCCTTCCTCCGGACGTCTGGGTTCAGGAAGTGGCCGCGGCGCGTCCCGACTTCCACCCGCGCTACGATGCGCTGTCCCGTACCTACGTGTACCGCGTCGGCACGACCCCAGTGGCACGCTCACCCTTTCACCGCCGCTGGTGTTGGCCCCTGGGCGAGTCTCTGGACGTTCCCGCCCTCAATCGCCTTTCCGTGGAGGTCGTGGGGGAACACTCCTTCGGGGCTTTCGCCAAGGCGGGGCAGCCGGAGCGCGGCACACGATGCACCGTCGCCACCGCACACTGGGACGCCTGGGACATGGGCACCCGGTTCACCATCACCGCGGACCGTTACCTCCACCACATGGTGCGCTATCTGGTGGGGACTATGGTGGACATCGCCCGCGGCCGCCGTGCGACCCAGGACCTATCCGCCCTGCTGGTCGAGACCGTGGGGGTGGAGACGTCTCCGCCAGCGCCTCCGGAAGGGCTCTTCCTGTCCCAAGTGGAGTATCCTGACACCGTGCGCCTCCCCGGGGGCGCCAGACCCAGCAAACCCCACGCCGAACCCAGGAGCGAGACCACCCGATGAAGATCTTCCTCGATACAGCGGACCTCGTCGAGATCCGCCGCGCCGCGGACGCCAACCTCATCGACGGCATCACCACAAACCCTTCTCTGGTCTCGCAGGTCGCCGGAGACCGTGACCCCAAGGAGATCTACAAGGAGATCTGCGAGGTGGTGGACGGGCCCGTGAGCGCCGAGGTGGTGGCCACCGACAAGGACACGATGGTCGCCGAGGCCCGGAAGCTCGCCGCTCTCCACGACAACATCGTGGTGAAGCTTCCGCTCACCGAGGATGGTCTGAAGGCGTGCCGGGCCGTGGGGACCGAGGGCATCCGAACGAACGTGACCCTGTGCTTCTCGGTATCCCAGGCGCTCCTGGCCGCCAAGGCGGGGGCAACGTTCGTCTCCCCCTTCGTGGGTCGTATCGACGACATCTCCGGTGAAGGGATGCAACTGATCCACCAGATCCGGCAGGTGTACGACAACTACGGGTACGACACCGAGATCCTGGCGGCCTCGCTGCGCCACCCCATGCACGTCGTGGAGTCCATGCTCATCGGTGCGGACTGCGCGACCATGCCGCCCAAGGTACTCTGGCAGTTGGCCAAGCATCCGCTCACGGACAAGGGGCTCGACGCGTTCCTCGAGGACTGGGACAAGCTGGGCGCGACGATCTGAGCTGCAGCAACGGAACGAGACGATCGAAGGACGGAGGAACCATGCAGACGCGACGGGCAGGGTGGTTGGCTACGGCGGTGCTCACGGTGGGTGCCGCGACGGCGTGCGGATCCCAGGGACCCGCCGTCGCGGGGGCGGGGGAGGCCGGAGACGAGACGCCCGCGCCGGGAGGGTCCGCGGTCGCCGCGAAATCCTCCTCCCTCCAGGACCTGCAGACCACGACTGCGGCCGCACGGGCTCGGACGAGCCAGAGCAAGGAAGACCCCCAGGACTCCCGGCAAACGGCCATCGTTCGCGCCGCGAACCGCGTGTCCCCGGCCGTGGTCAATGTGAGCGTGATCTCGAGGGAGCGTGCGGAGCCCACGAGCCTCTGGGAGAGCTTCTTCATGCCGCCGGACGCGCAGCGGCGCGCAGCGGGCTTCGGCTCGGGGGTGCTCATCCGATCCGACGGCATCATCGTCACGAACAACCACGTGGTCCAGAACGCCGAGCGGATCAGGGTAACCCTCCCCGACGGCCGGGATTTCGACGGGGAGCTGGTGGGCACCGATCCGGTGGCGGACATCGCCGTGTTGCGCATCCACGGCGACTCCCTTCCCGTCGCCCCCCTGGGCACCAGCAAGGGGATCCTCATCGGAGAGTGGGCGGTGGCCATCGGGAACCCCTTCGCGAACTACTTCTCGGACGCGGAACCCACCGTCACCGCCGGCGTCATCTCGGCGGTGGATCGCAACATCGTGCCTTCGTCGAACGACGATGGCTTCTACCTGGGGATGATCCAGACGGACGCCTCCATCAACCCCGGCAATTCCGGGGGCCCCCTGGTGGACGCCCTGGGTCAGGTGATCGGCATCAACGCATCGATCTTCACCCGTAGCGGTGGCAGCGAAGGGATGGGCTTTGCCATCCCCATCGACCGCGCCCTGCGCGTGGCGGACGACCTGGTGAACCACGGCGAGGTCCGCCGTGCCTGGACGGGCATCGACGTGGCGGCAGTGGAAGCCGACGCCTGGGGACGCACGCGGGGCGTGCGCGTGTCACGGGTGGCGCCGGACTCTCCCGGGGAAAAGGCCGGCGTCGCGGTGGGTGACCGCCTTCTGCGGGCGAACGGCCACGCCCTCACCAACCCCCTGGACTTCGAGGCGGTGCTGCTGGATCTGCGCGCCGGGGATTCCATCGAGCTGACCATCGACGGACGGAGCCGCCCACTGCATGTTACCGCTGCGGCGCTGCCATCGGTCACGGCCGCCCGGGTCACCGTCCTCCAGGACATGCAGCTCATCACCGTGACGCCCCAGATCCGAGCGGAACGTGGGATTCAGAGCAAGCAGGGTGCGCTCATCGCGTCCATCTCCGACAGCCTGTCGAGTCAACTCGGTCTTCAGGAGGGCGACGTTCTGGTCCAGGTGAACAGGACCCCGGTGACCTCCGCCGAGGACGCGAAGCGGATCTTCGAGAGCCTCAAGGGGCAGGGCAACATCCGTCTCTGGGTGGAGCGCAACGGAGGGTACCTGGCCCGAGACCTGTACTGGCGGAGATGAGCCTTTGAGCCCCGCACCCGAGCGCTACGTCCACCCCCTGTCGGAGCGGTACGCCTCCGCCGAGATGCAGCGCATCTTCTCGCCCGCCACGCGCTACGGCACGTGGCGGCGCCTGTGGCTGGCGCTGGCGGAATCGGAGCGGGAGCTGGGACTTCCCGTGCCGGAGGAAGCCATCGATCAGATGCGGGCCGCCCTGGACAGCGTGGATCTGGAGCGCGCCGCCGAGTACGAGCGTCGCTTCCGCCATGACGTCATGGCCCACGTCCACCTCTTCGGTGACGACGCCCCCGCGGCCCGGGGCATCATCCACCTCGGGGCGACGAGCGCATTCATAGGTGACAACACGGATCTCGTGCTGCACCGTGAGGCACTCCGGCTGATTCGCGACCGCATCGTGCGGTGCGTCGCGGCGTTGGCGGACTTCGCCCGGCGGCATGCAGCGCTTCCTACTCTGGCGTACACGCACTTCCAGCCGGCTCAGCCCACCACCGTCGGCAAGCGCGCGACGCTGTGGATCCAGGACTTTCTCCTGGACCTGGAAGAGATCGAGTTCCGGCTCGAGACGCTCCGGTTCCGGGGCGTGCGCGGCACGACTGGAACGCAGGCGTCGTTCCTCGAGCTTCTCGGTGGCGACCACGCCAAGGTGGATGCGCTCGACGCCGCCGTGGGGCGGCGCATGGGCTTCGAGGCGTCCTACCCCGTGAGCGGACAGACCTACACCCGAAAGGTCGACTACGCCGTGCAGTCCACGCTGGCGGGGACGGCCACCTCGGCGTCGAAGCTGGGCCATGACCTCAGGCTCCTGGCCCACCTTCGTGAGGTGGAGGAGCCTTTCGAGGATGAGCAGATCGGCTCCTCCGCCATGCCGTACAAGCGGAACCCCATGCGCGCCGAGCGCATCTGCGCCCTGGCGCGCCACGTCATAACGCTGGCCCAGGATCCAGCCTTCACGGCGGCGACCCAGTGGCTAGAGCGCACGCTGGACGACTCGGCGAACAGGCGAGTGTCGATTCCCGACGCGTTCCTCTCGCTCGACGGTGCCCTCGTGCTCGTGGAGAATGTGGCGCGGGGCCTCGTGGTGAATCCCGAGGTGGTGCGTCGAAACCTCGCCGAGCACCTTCCCTTCATGGCCAGCGAGAACATCCTCATGGACGCCACCGCCCGGGGAGGTGACCGCCAGGCGCTCCACGAGCGCATCCGGCAACATTCCATGGCCGCCGCCAAGCGCATGAAGGAGGAGGGCGCCCCCGCCGATCTTCTGGAGCGCATCGCCGCGGACGACGCCTTCGGCCTCGACGCCGCGGCCCTCGAGTCCCTCCTCGATCCACGCCGGTACGTGGGGCGCGCGCCCGAGCAGGTGGAGCGCTTCCTGGCCGAGTGGGTCTCCCCTGCCCTCGAGCGTCATCAAGCCGACGCCCAACGACTGAGCGAGCCCAATGTCCATGTCTGACGCAACTCCCCTCGTCCGTTCCGAGCTCGATCTTCCCCTCCTCCACCGAGGGAAGGTGCGCGACGTCTACGAGGTCGACGGCGAGACGCTGCTGATGGTTGCGAGCGATCGCGTGAGCGCCTTCGACGTGGTGCTGGATCGCCCCATTCCCCGCAAGGGCGAGGTCCTCACCCTCATCACCGCGTGGTGGCTCGATCAGCTCCGGGACCGCCTGCATCACCATCTGCTGGCTGTGGATCCGGACGTGATCGTCGAGAGACACCCGGACCTGGCGGCGAGCCGCGACGTATGGGCGCGCCGGTCCATGCTGGTCCGGCGCACGGAGCCCGTGCTGGTGGAGTGCGTCGTGCGCGGCTTCATCGCTGGCTCGGCATGGAAGGAGTACCGCACGCACGGGACCCTGGCGGGCGAAGCACTGCCGGCGGGACTCGAGGAGTCGCAGCGCCTCGATCCCCCGATCTTCTCCCCCGCCACGAAGGCTCAGGAAGGACACGACGAGAACATCACCTTCGACCAGACCGTGGAGCTTCTGGGCGATGACCTCGCCGGGCGGCTGCGGGATCTCTCGCTGGACGTGTACGGGTTCGGACGGGAAGTCGCCGGCAAGCGGGACATCCTGCTGGCCGACACGAAGTTCGAGTTCGGTATCGACGCGGGCGGGGATCTGCTGCTCATCGACGAGGTGATGACGCCCGACTCCTCGCGGTTCTGGCCCAAGGAACACTACGCTCTGGGACGCGGCCAGCCGTCCCTGGACAAGCAGCCCATCCGTGACTGGCTCGACAGCCTCTCGGATTGGGACAAGACGCCACCGCCTCCGCCGTTGCCGGACGAGGTGGTGTTCGCGGCCTCGACCCGGTACCGGGAGGTCTTCGAGCGGCTCGCCGGCGTGAGCCTCGACGAGTACGTGCTGCCGCGCTTTCCGGATCTGCCATGAGGTTCGCACGGGAAGGGTATCCGTTCATCGCAGCCAGCCTGGCCCTCTCGGGTGCGGCTTGGGCGGCCACATGGGCACTGGAGCGTCCAGGCGGTTGGATGTGGTCCGTCACGGCGGGTATCCTGAGCGTGTTCACGCTATTCGTGATCTGGTTCTTCCGGGACCCGGATCACCCGCTTCCCGCGGACGCGACGCACGTCGTCGCCCCAGGCCAGGGCAAGGTGATTCTCGTCGGAGAGGTGGACGAGCCCACCTTCATGAGAGGCCGGTGCCGCAAGATCTCCATCTTCCTGAGCATCTTCGACGTGCACGTGCAGCGTGCCCCCGTCACGGGCATGGTGGAGCACAGGGTCTACAGGCCGGGCACCTACGCCGTGGCCTGGCGGGACAAGGCGTCGGAGGACAACGAGCAGGCATCCTTGGGCTTCGCCACCCCCAGTGGGCGGGTGCTCGTTCGACAGATCGCGGGTCTCGTGGCCCGCCGTATCGTCACCTATCCCCGGGAGGGTGAAACCGTAGAGCGCGGTGAACGGATCGGCATCATCCGCTTCGGGTCACGGGTCGACCTCTTCCTTCCGCTGGACTGGGAGGTGACGTGCTCCGTGGGTGATCGCGCGGTGGCCGGGCTCACCGTGCTGGCCAGGCAGCCTTCTTCGTCGGGCGCCGAAGACGTCCGGCACGCCGGAAGCGAAGAAGCCGGGAGCGTGCACTCGTGAAGGCGCCGCGTCCTCCCCGCCGCGAGACGCTGCAGCGCGGGGTGGTCATCCTGCCTTCGGCGTTCACCCTGGGGAACCTCTTCTTCGGGGTGTTCTCCATGGTGGCGACTGCCCGGGGCGACCTGGGATACGCCAGCTGGTTCATCGTCATTGCCGGCACGCTCGACATGCTGGACGGGCGCATCGCGCGCTTCACGAGAACCGGCACGAAGTTCGGCGCGGAATTGGATTCCCTGGTGGACGCCATCTCCTTCGGCGTGGCGCCGGCCGCGATCATGTACCAGCTCTACTTCTCCGACACCCACTGGAGCTGGACTCTCTCGTATGTGTACGTGACCGCCGTGGTGGTGCGCCTGGCCCGCTTCAACATCGAGCAGAGCGGCGGCGCCATCCGGTATTTCCACGGCCTCCCCTCCCCCGCCGCCGGGATGCTGCTGGCGTCGTTCTATCCGTTCAGCCGCACTCCCTTCTTCGCCACGTATCTGTCGATGCTCCCCTGGCCCCAGATCACGGGGATCGCCGTCGTCCTCCTCGGCGTCCTCATGGTCAGCCACGTGCCCTATGCCAAGGTGCCGCGCATCGGCCTGGGCTCGACCCGGGGCCTCCTCACCACGGCGTTCGTGCTGGGGTGCATCTTCGCTGCGGTGTCGGTACCGGAGTACTTCTTCTTCGTCTTCCTCCTCGTTTACGTGATGTGGGGACTCCTGCGGTCGGCACTCATGGGCTTGATGGACCGTCTTCCGGGCGTGGACCCACTTCTGGACGAGGAGGACGATCCCGCGAACGCCTTCGCGGAGGCCAGGGTCCTGGATTACGGCCCCCTCGGCCCACGCGCTCCTTCCGGCTCCCAGCCGGACGACGAAGACTCTCTGGAGGAACACGCTTGAGCAGCCATCGTCTCGAGATCCGCGTGAAGCCCCACCCCGGGCTCCAACCGTGACTACGGCCTGTACGCGGCGGTTCAGCGGGTGGGCGGCGAGCTCACTCCGGAATCCAATCCCAATGGCCCGCTCAACAACATCGCGGGCCTCGTGAACGAGCGTGCCAACGTCTTCGGTCTCATGCCACATCCGGAACGGTCCATGGAGGCGCTCCTCGGCTCGGACGACGACCTGGGGGTCTTCACGTCGCTCATGAAGAGCCTCGCCTCGTCACCCGCCTGAGGAACCGGACCGACCATGACCTCCTCCACCCGATTCGAGAATCGCGACTCGAAAGGAAAAACGCACCACGCCGTGAGTGTGGCCGATGGCAGCACGACCCCGGAGACGAGCGCGCGCGACACCCACCCCCTTCCCCGCGCGGGCGATCCTCCGGTAACCGAGGACCTCGTGGCCGATCACGGGCTCTCGCCGGAAGAGTATCAGCGGGTTTTGGCGGTCATGGGCCGGGAGCCCACCTTCACCGAGCTGGGCGTCTTCAGCGCCATGTGGTCGGAGCAGTGCGGCTACAAGAACTCGAAGCGCCTCCTGCGCCTGCTTCCCACCGAGGCGCCATGGGTCATCCAGGGGCCCGGCGAGAACGCCGGAGTCATCGACATCGGTGACGGGTACGCGCTGGCGTTCAAGATCGAGTCGCACAACCACCTCTCCGCGGTGGAGCCCTATCAGGGCGCGGCCACCGGAGTGGGCGGGATACTGCGAGACATCTTCACCATGGGTGCGCGCCCCATCGCGATTCTGGACTCACTCCGGTTCGGCGACCTGGATTCGCCCAGGGTGCGCTACCTCCTGTCCGGTGTGGTGGCCGGCGTCGGCGACTACGGCAACGGCGTGGGCATTCCGAACATCGGCGGCGAGGTGGCCTTCGATCGAGGCTACGGGGGCAACCCCATCGTCAACGCGATGGGCATCGGGCTCATGAAGAAGGAAGAGCTCATCACCGCGTCGGCGTCGGGCGTGGGCGATACGCTGATGGCGGTGGGGGCGCCAACGGGTCGGGACCGCATCTACGGAGCGACGCCCGCCAGTGGGGATCTGTCCCGGGATTCCGGCGAGGCGAGCCGCCGTCAGGTCCAGGTCGGAGACCCCTCTACCGAGAAGCTCCTCCTGGAGGCGAGCCTCGATCTCATCGCCAGCGGGGCCGTCACCGGGATCCAGGACATGGGCGCCGCGGGACTCACCTCGTCGGCCTCGGAGATGGCGGGGCGCGCCGGGAACGGTGTGGAGATCGACACGGCGCTCGTGCCCGTGCGCGAGCCGGGGATGATCCCCTACGAGATCCTGCTCTCCGAGTCGCAGGAGCGCGTGCTCGTCGTCGCCGAGCGGGGCCGCGAGGACGACGTCCGCCGTATCCTCAAGAAGTGGAAGGTGGAGGCGGCCGTCATCGGACGGGTGACCGACGACGGGCGCTTCCGGGTTCTCGAGGGCGGGAATCTCGTCGCCGACATCCCCGCGCTGCCCCTGACACAGGGGTGCCCCACCTACGAGCGAGAGGGGGTCGAGAGCGACGAGGTGAAGGTCCAGCGGTCCATCGACCTGAGCGCCCACGCGGCGCCGTCCGGCGATCTCACCGACCTCTTCTTGAAGGTGGTGGGCTCTCCCAACATCGCCTCGAAGCGGTGGGTCTATCACCAGTACGACACGTCGGATCGCACCGCCACCGTGATCCGCCCCGGAGGCGACGCCGGCGTCGTCCACATCCGCGGCACCCGACTGGCGGTGGCCGCCACCACCGACTGCAACGGCCGCTTCGTGTACCTGGATCCCCGCAGGGGGACCCTGGCAGCGATGGCGGAGGCCGCCCGCAACCTCGCGTGCGTCGGCGCCCTCCCGACGGCTATTACGAACAGCCTCAACTTCGGGAACCCCCTGAAGGCACACGTCTACTACCAGTTTCGGGAATCCGTGCGTGCCATGGCCGAAGCGTGCAGCGCCTTCGAGACGCCGGTGACCGGCGGGAACGTGTCCTTCTACAACGAGACCGACGGGCGGGCCATCTACCCGACGCCCGTCGTCGGCATGGTGGGCATTGTCGAAGACGTGGATCACATTACGGGCCAGGCGTTCCGGAGCGAGGACGACGCCGTCGTCCTGCTCGGACGGAACACCGGTGAGTTGGGTGGCTCCGAGTATCTCTACGTCACGGCTGGGCTCGTGGCCGGCGATCCGCCGGAGGTGGACCTCATGGCGGAACGGCGTCTGCAGCAAGCGGTCCTGGCCATGATTCGCGCCGGCGCCATCCGGTCCGCGCACGACTGCAGCGACGGTGGCTTGGCGTGCGCCCTCGCCGAATCCGCCATCGGCTCCGGTGAGACCCCCCTCGGCCTCGACGTCGAGGTCGACGACAACCTGCCGCCCGTTGCGGTGCTGTTCGGAGAAGCGCAGGGACGGGTGGTGGTGTCGTGCTCGGCCGATCGTCTAAGGGAGGTCCTCGCCGTGGCTGAAGACCACGACGTGCCCGCACGCCGCATCGGCACTGTGGGGATCAGTGGCGGTGACGTGCGTATCCGCGTGCGGAACGCTTCGGTCTCGGCGTCGGCCGATCGCCTGCGCGATGTGTGGATCGGCGCGCTCCCCGACATCATGGACGCCCCACAAACTCCGGAGGCGTAGGCATGGCCGGCGTCGAGCGGATCCTTCCTGTCCCGGTTCCCGACCCACCTTCGTCGGCGGAGGACGCCCGTGTTATGGACGTAGCCCCTGAACGTCTCGATGACCACCCTCACGAGGAGTGTGGAGTGGTGGGGGTGAGCGGCCTCGACAACGCCGCGGAGCTCACGTACCTGGCCCTCTACGCCCTTCAGCACCGTGGGCAGGAGGCAGCGGGGATCGTGGCGGTTGGACAGGACGGCGTCGCTCGGGTGCACAAGGGCGTCGGGCTCGTGTCCGACGTGTTCGATGCCACGCGGTTGTCCAGACTCACCGGATCCACAGCCGTGGGCCACGTGCGCTACTCCACCGCCGGGGGCAGCAACACCGAGAACGTTCAGCCCATCACCGCCCGGTACTCCCGGGGTGACATGGCCCTGGCGCACAACGGCAACCTCACCAATCAGTTGGACCTCCGGAGCAAGCTGGTCGACGAGGGGGCGATCTTCCGTACAACGTCCGACTCCGAGATCCTGGTCCATCTCATCGCCAAGTCCCGGCACGAAACCGTGCAGGCCCAGGTGGACGATGCGCTCACGCACCTCGAGGGCGCGTACAGCATCGTTCTGAGCGTAGGGGACACCATCTACGCGGTGCGTGACCCCCGTGGCTTCCGCCCCCTGGTGCTGGGCCGGAAAGGCGACGGGCATGTCGTCACCAGCGAGACGTGCGCGCTGGACATCATCGGAGCGGAGTACGTCAGGGACGTGGATCCCGGCGAGGTGCTGGAGCTCCGGAACGGCAAGGTCCGCCGGCTCCGCTCCCTGCCCCCCGCGGGCGAGCCCGCCCCGTGCATCTTCGAGCTGGTCTACTTCGCCCGGCCCGACTCGCACATCTTCGGCCAGAGCGTGGATCGCGCCCGCCGGGCCTTCGGCAGAAGGCTCGCACGGGAACACCCGGTGGACGCCGACGCCGTCATCGCCGTGCCCGACAGCGCCAACTCCGCCGCCCTGGGGTTCGCGGAGGAGAGCCAGACCCCCTTCGAGCTGGGCCTCCTGCGCAACCACTACGTCGGCCGCACGTTCATTCAGCCTGAGCAAAAGGACCGGGACTTCGGGGCCCGCATGAAGTACAACCCCGTGCGGGAGGTGTTGGCCGGGAAGCGCGTCGTCGTCGTGGACGATTCCCTGGTGCGGGGCACCACCAGCCGAAGCCTGGTGCGCATGCTCCGGCAGGCCGGCGCCCGCGAGGTGCACTTCCGCATCGCCAGTCCCCCGGTGCGCTTCCCTTGCTTCTACGGCATCGACATGCCGACGAAGGGGGAGCTCATGGGATCGAGGCTTCCGGTTCCGGAGATCGCGAAGAAGCTGGAAGTGGATTCGCTGGGGTACCTCTCCCTGGAGGGAATGGTGGACGCCGTGGCGGAGGGCCAGCCCTACTGCACGGCGTGCTTCTCCGGCGACTATCCGGCTCCGCTGGTGGATGTCGAGCGCGGGCTGGGCTCGGCCGAAGGGCCCCCTGGGTGCTGACGGGAACCGCGTCGGAACGCCTCCTGGCTCTTCCGAAGACGGAGCTGCACGTCCACCTGGACGGAAGCCTGCGCCCGTCCACCATGGCGGAGCTGGCGCGTGATCGAGGTGTCTCTCTGCCGACCTACCAACCCGAAGCGTTGGCGCGCCATATGCTCGTGTCCGACGCGCACAGCCTGGAGGAATACCTCGAGCGCTTCATCCTCACGCTCTCCGTCATGCAGGACGCCGAAGGCCTCCAGAGGATCGCGTTCGAGCTCGTCGAGGATCACGCCCGGGAGAACGTCCGCTACCTGGAGGTGCGCTTCTGCCCGGCGCTGTGCACCACCGGGGGGCTCACACCCGACCAGGTGATGGATCACGTGCTCGCCGGCCTTCGCCGCGGAGAGGAGCTCTACGGCGTACGCACCAGGGTCATCGTCTGCGCATTGCGTACGCTCGACCCCCAGGTGTCCATCGAGATGGCCGAGGTCGCCGTGGCCTACCGGAAGCGCGGGGTCGCAGCCTTCGACCTGGCGGGCGCCGAGGCCGGCAACCCCGCGCGGGAGCACCTGGAGGCCTTTCGTCTGGCCGAAGCGGCCGGTGTGCCCATCACGGTGCACGCGGGCGAGGGGTTT
>JAJDNI010000039.1 GCA_022340755.1 Gemmatimonadota bacterium | reverse complement strand
AAAACGAACACCGAGTCGGCGGCGGCGAACCAGTCTCCGACCTTGGCGACCGTCAGAACCGGCGGGCTGGAGGTGCTCACCCCACAGACTACGCCGAACTTCCGCATGGCGCGGACCTTCAGAGAGTGGGTGCTCATCGACAGGAGATCGCCGCCCCGGGCGCTGATCTCGCGAAGCTCGCCGAAGAGGACATCCATGGCGGAGCGTGTCGACTGCTGTGCCTGAATCTGCGCCGTCTGAGCCGTGTAGGTGCGCTGGTTCGTGACGAGCACCTGCATGGCCGCCGCGAGCACCAGCGTGCCGAGGACGACCACGATGATCAGCTCGACAAGGGTGAAGCCCTTTCGTTCCGCGCTCATCGGTTGATCACCCTGTAGACGAACGTATCGGCGACGTTGGGCCCGAGCATCGGGAAGGGATTCGACGCGGTCGCGTGTAGGCCGGGGCCGGTGGTGATGACGGTGACGAGCTTGGATGCGACCGTTTCCGTACTGGAGGTCCACCGAACGACGTAGTTGCCGACGGAGTCGGACCCCGATCCCACGTTCTCGAAGGGCATGGCCTGCACGCTCTCGATGACGGACTGCAGGGCCACCGCTCGCTGCGTCACGACGTTGGACAGGGTAACCTGGCGGACGACGTACGCCGTCGTCCCGGCGAGGCCCAACACGCCCACGGTGAGGATCACGATGGCGGCGATGACCTCAACCATGGTGAATCCCCCCCGGCGGGCATGCTGACATCCCGAGCACCCTACACGCTCCCGTCGCCTCACCGCTGCAGGATTCGTCATGTCAGTAGATCAGCTGTCCGAGAGGAAGGATCTGCACCGAGGATGAATCGGCATTCTGCCAGAACTGGAGTGTCACCGCGTCGGTGAAGTTGTTGCAGCTCTCGTCTCCGTAGCCGCGGGAGTTCATGCACAACCGGAGGTCTCCCCCGGAGGACCGCAGGTCGACGTGAAACTCCTCCGCGAAGCGTACCCGGTCGAGCGTCGTCGTCCCGTCGGAGATGTACGCGCTGTCCCCGCCCACGCTGACGTACAGCCGCATGGTGCTGCCCTTTTCGATGGCGGTGGCGCGGGCCCGGGCTTCGAGGGTCACGAAGCTGTTCCTCGCGCCGCGCACAGCCATGGAGGCTCGCGCGCTGCCCCAGTTGGACAACGCGATGCTGGTCAGGATGCTCCCGATCAGCAGTGCGATGATCAACTCGACGACGGTGAAACCCGAGTGACGATCCATGTTCGCTTCGGCCGTGGACATGCGCGGTATTCCGGAGAATGGGCGACCAAGTTCCGTGCCAGGCTGCAAGCCCAATACTTGCGCCACGTCCGGCCGACGTAAAGGACGTCGAGCGGCACATTTTACCGACGGACAGCAAACTGTCCATGACCGTCGAAGAGCCCTCGCGCCACTTAGGGTTTGTCCAGGGGTGAGGGCCGAAGCGGTCCCAGTCGGCCGGTCCCGCGCAGAGGGCGTGGGCGGGCCAGCACCGGTCTGGCGGCGGTCAGGGAACGCAGCGCCCAGCACGCCGATCCCGAGATCTCCGCATCGGAGCCCACGGTGATACCTCCAACCGCCCGGACGAGGCCTACTACGGCGGCCCCCTGCTCCACCACGAGCCCCCCTCGCACCAGAACCACGCCATAGAACCTGCCGCCGCCCGTGACGACGAGATCTCCAAGAACGACCAGAACTCCCTGCCCGGCTCCGCCCTCCACCATCAAGTCCCCCTCGGCGGCCACCAGCGGCATACGATCACGGCAAGGACTGAGGTCGTCTTCGGGATCCCCCCAGTTCCAGGGATCCGCTGTCAGGCAACCTCCGCTCCCCGTGGACGGCGTCGGCGTCCCCCGTCCTGCAACCGTATTACTTGCCAGGGATTTCAGATCGTCGCCGTCCAGAAGGCCCAAGGTCGGCTGCGAGGTCGTGCCCCCCGCGGCGGCGACGGAGGCCACCGGCTGGAGGGTGCCGCCGCTCACGGAGGCGAGGGAGTCGAGCGCGCGACCCCAGGGGAGACACTCCGTGATGTCCAACTCCGGGTGGCTGTGAAAGACATCCGCGGTCGCTACGCGGGTGACGCCCGCGGTGGCTGCTTCGGCGCCCACCTCCACCACGGCCCGGAAGGCGCCGACTCGGGCCACAGGATCCAGGCTCCAGAGCGCGGTCGCTTCTTTGGCCAACCAGGGGCCCTGTCCCTGCGCCCCGTCGGCTTCGGCGAGCCAGACTTCCCGCGAGAGCCTACTGGCGGTCACCCGGTAGCGGGCTCCTCCCACGGTTCCTTCCAGCAACGGCACGCGCCACGCCTGCGGCAAGGAGTCGGGAAGCCCGGGGCCTTCGCCCGTGACCGCCGCAGAGATCCCCGCATCCGCCGCGGCTCGGGCCTGCAGCACGTGGAGTCCGGCTCGCGACACGGCCAACTCCTCTCGGGACATGAGGAGGGCTCCGTGGGCGAGCAGTCCCAGGGCGAGCACGAGGAGAACGCAAAGGACGAGCGCGCCACCGATGCGTCCCTGGTCACTCATCGAAGGCTCCGACGCCAGCGGTCACGAACACGCGCCAGGTGGCGGCGGAGCCCTCCACGCTGAGATTCAGCGTCACGCCGGCCGGGGTGTCCTGGAAGGCGCTGACACCAGTCCGCACCACCTCCGGCGTGAGGGGCTGCCGGCCGCTCCCGCCGCGTCGATAGCGCAACGCGCCGTCGGCCACGTGATAGCTCCCGCGTTCGAAATACCGGGCCAGAACGGCCCCCGGGGGAACGAGACCGGACAGTCGCCATCGCTGACCCTGCCCTTCGCCGTCGGGCGTGCACCCGGAAGCTCTTCGGGCATCGACCAAAGCGAGGGAGGTCCAGGCCCCGCTCGTGTCGAGGACGAGCACGGAGTCCTTCGCGGGCTCGGGGAGCCGCACTCCCCTGGCTTCCACCCACGCCTCGGCGGGATCCGGCCCCAGACCGCATACATAGGCGATGCCACGGAACGCCCGTATCGCCAGGGAATCGCCCGACACTGCCCATCCGTCGCGGGAGGGATTACCGGAGCGTCCCTCTTGACCCAGCACCTGCCTGGCCACACGGACGGCCGCCAGCGCGTCACTCTCCCGCGCGAGCGCGGCGACCGCTGCCCGCTGGTGGGCGACCACCTTCATGGCCAGCGTCATCATGAAGAGCCCGAGCACGAGGGCCCACAGCGTCTCCACCACGGAGGTGCCATCGCGACCCTGCGTCGCAGCAGTGGACACGCGCGGGGAAGTAATCACGGTCATGGGGCTGCCACCGGGACGGCTCGACCCAGAACGGTGAAGAGCACAGAGTCACTCGACGCCAACGCATCCACTCGCACGGTGCCGTCCGTCGACACGGACCAGCGGAGTCGACCGCCCGGGACGGAGGCCGTACCCGACCCGGAAGACGGAGCGCTGGTCAGGGAATCGTAGACGAGCTCTACCTCGGTCACGGCCCGCTCCAGCGATACCGCACGCCGCATGTTGCCCGCGGCCAATACGAGCGTTCCCACCACACCGAGAAGGCCCACCTCCAGGACGACGATGGCCACGATGACCTCCACGAGTGTGAAGCCCTTCCGATTCATCGGCGTCGAACCCGGCCATAGGCCGAAACCACCAGCGCGGCTTCGGCACCGCCGCGGAGAAAGGTGATGGTCTCGCTGGCCACCTGACCCAGCCCCAGCGCGTCGTATCGAAGCTTGGCCTCGGAGCGGCTCCGACTGAGGCCTACACGCACCCCCAGGTCTCTCTCCAGGGCGACATGACGCGGCGTCAGTCCCGCCACCTCCAGGGAGGCGCGCCAGGGCTCCGCCTCGAGCGTCACCACCGCGCCCCCCCGCTGGACTGCATCGATGCGCGCCTCCGCCACCAGGCTGGCCACCGCCTCCCTGGCAGCCACCACCGCCAGACGGTCACGCAGCCTACGCGCCGTAGGCTCCAGGAAGGATAGGCCCAGGGTCAGCAGGAGAAGCACCGCACAGAGCTCGGCAATGGTGTGGCCTCGTCGCATGGCTCACGATGCCACCGGCCGAGGGGCGGTCGAATGTCTGAAGGGGACAGCCGGGTCGACGGAACCGGCCCTGGTTCCCTACCTACTCGATCCCGTACTCCTGGATCTTGTAGCGCAGCGCCCGAGGGGACAGGTCGAGGAGCTCGGCGGCCTGCGTCTTGTTGCCCCCGGTACGGTCCAGAGCGAGCTGGATGAGGTGCCTCTCCAGGCGAGCTCCGTGCCGCTTCACTGACAGGTCGTCCGTGTCCAGGCTCCCTGCGGGGCTTTCCGGCGGGGGACGGCGTACCGCTTCGGGAAGGTCATCGACGGTGATCTTCGACCCTTCCGTCAGCACCATGGCTCGTTCGAGAACGTTCTCGAGCTCCCGGATGTTCCCGGGCCATGGATAGGAAAGAAGCACCTCCATGGCATCGGGCGTAACGCCTTCGATCCGGATTCCCAGACGCTCCGAGTGTAGCCCGACAAGATGGTGGACCAACTCGGGGATCTCCTCGGTGCGGCTCCGCAGCTGAGGCAGCTGGATGGGCACGACCGCCAGGCGGTAGTAAAGGTCCTGCCGGAACTCGCTGGACTCCACCGCCCCCTCGAGGTCCCGGTTCGTCGCCGACAGGATACGTACATCCACACGTCGTGTGTCCGTGGAACCCAACCGCCGGACCTCGCCCTCCTGCAAGGCCCGGAGCAGCTTCACCTGCAGGGCAGGCGACAGCTCCCCCACTTCGTCCAGGAACAGCGTACCCCCGTCGGCGGCCTCGAAGAGGCCGGCCTTGTCACGGTCGGCCCCGGTGAAGGCGCCCTTCACGAAGCCGAAGAACTCGGACTCCAGGAGCTGCTCGGGAATGCCCCCGCAATTCACGGGCACGAAAGGACCCGTGCGCGGGCTCTCCCGATGGATGAGACGAGCGATCAACTCCTTGCCCGTCCCGCTGGCCCCTGAGATGAGAACCGCCGAGTTGTGGCGCGCCACCTTCTCCACCACCGAGAGTGCCTGCCGCATGGCCGGGGACGTTGCGACGATCTCGCCGAACCGGCGATCGGCACGCACCTCGTTCCGCAGTCTCCCTACCTCCCTGCGCAGCTGCTCTCGCTCTTCGGCCTTGCGCACCGTGAGGAGCACCTCGTCCGCACCGAACGGCTTCGGGAGATAGTCGTAGGCCCCGCGCTTCATGGCCTCGATTGCGAGGTCCACGCTCCCGTACGCGGTCATGACCAACACGAGCGCCTCACCACCGCCCTCCGCGTACCGCTGGAGGAACTCGAGGCCACCCAGCTTGGGCATGCGCACGTCGCAGAGGATGATGTCCGGCCTCTGCTCGGATGCCACCGCGAGACCGACCTCACCGTCCTCGGCGTGAATCACGTCGTAGCCGGCGTCGGAGAGAATGAGCGTAAGGGACTTACGGAGCCCCGCGTCGTCATCGATGATGAGGATTTTCACTTGGCGCTTAGCTCGTTGGCGAGGTCAGTCATCGGCCGGTCGGGGCTGCCCGGCATCGGTCCCGCCCGCGGCCGCGTTGTCCCTGGCTGCGGGCAGACGGATGGTGAAGCACGCGCCACCCTCCGGGCGGTTCTCGGCATCGATGCGCCCACCCATGCCTTCCACCAGCCTGGCACAGATCGACAGCCCGAGCCCGGTGCCCTGGCCCAACTCCTTGGCGGTGAAGAATGGATCGAACACGCTGTCCAAGTCCACCTCCGGGATCCCAGGGCCGTTGTCGGCGACGCGGATGAGGATGACCTCCCTGGCCGTGAACAGGGCATCGTTGCTCCGCCCTCCCTGCTCGCGGGCCAGGCGCCTACGGTGCATGTAGTTGATGCCCGGCGGATCGTAGGCTCTGCGCTTGGGGAGCCTCGCCACTCCCCCGGGCTGACTGGACAGCCGAACCTCGATCCGTGGGTCGGGATGTCCCTCCATCGCATCGAGAGCGTTCAGGATCAGGTTGATGAGGACCTGTTCCAGGCGATGGGGATCCATCACCACCGAAGGAATCTCTCCATCCACCACCCAAGTGGCTTCCACCCCGTCGAGCTTCCCCTGGCTTTCGAGCAGCGTCCGCACCCGGTCCAGCACGTCACCAGGGAGGGCGGGTGCCGCTTCGGCCTCTCCCGGTCGAGCGTAGTCGAGGAGGCCTCGCACGATGCGGTCGATGCGGACGGCCTCCTCGCGGATGGAGTCGAGAAGCTCCGTGTCGGCTCCGGCACGCTCCAGGCGGCTCTTCGCGACGTCGGCGAACGCCATGATGGCACCCAAAGGATTCCCCACCTCGTGGGCGATACCGGC
Organism: Gemmatimonadota bacterium; assembly: GCA_022340755.1. GTDB lineage: Bacteria > Gemmatimonadota > Gemmatimonadetes > Longimicrobiales > Gaopeijiaceae > SZUA-318. The sequence goes on along the minus strand of JAJDNI010000039.1, from coordinate 11,366 downwards.
TGCCAGGGTCCCCACCGAGGCGAGGCGGGCCGCATGCACGACCTCGTCCTGAACCTCGATGAGCTCCTGATTCGTGCGGTCCAGCGACGCCACGTTCTCGGCGAGCTGCTCCTGGTCGGTGATGAGCCGGTCGGCCATGGCGTTGACGCTGCGCCCGAGCTCGTCCAGCTCCGTCCGCTCGTATTCACCCACGCGATGATGGTAGTCCCCCTCGGCAATCCGACGTACGTCCCCGGCGAGCCTCTCCATGGGCTCGACCAACGACCGTCTCAGGAAGGCGCCGCCGAAGACGAAGAGGACACCGAGGTCGGCCCCCACGAGGACGACGATGAAGAGGGCCCCCTCGGCCGGCGATCTGAGGACCGGCAGCAGCACGGCCAGGCCCAGGCCCGCCACGAGCACGGCCCCGGCGAACAGGATGCTGAAGACGAGAAGCAGCTCCCGCCGGAGCGGGGTGGGTGCGGCCAACCGATCCTCACGAGGGGAAGGTGAATCCTCGCGCGCGCAGAGTACGGCTGCCGTCAGGCCAGCCGGCCGGGAAAAGCGCAGCGCCGGAAAACCGGCTCAAAGTGGAGGGGGGAGAAAGCGTAGCACAAGTACGGGGTGCGCCGCGGGTAGCACGGCGACGACCCGGGGTCAGCGTGTGCAGGTGACGGTACCCACCACCGTCGCGGGGGATACCGCAGCAGCATTGCCGTGGAAGATGGCACACGCATCCGCGGGGATGCCGGGGTGGGTCGCGGAAGCCGACCACCCCGAGTTGGTCGCTTCGCCGAAGGTCACGACCACGGCATCACTGGGCACGAATCCCACGGCAGCCACGTCCGTCGTGTACGTGTAGTTGTTGTCGTAGTAGACCTCCTCGAGGTTGGCCAGATTCCTGAGGTCGGCCTTCAAGGTCGCGAGGAAGGCCCGGTCGCGAACGCCCGAGAACTTGGGGATGGCGATGGAAGCCAGAATCCCGATGATCACCACCACGATCAGGAGCTCGATGAGCGTGAAGCCCGTGCGTCGCTCTCTTGCGTAGGTGTTCATTGGCTTCATCACCGGTACTGGGTGGGGTTGGGTGGGCAGTACCTGAGGTTCGGGGGGCCGGTCGGACGGCCCGGGGAAGCCCCCGGGCCGTCCGCGCCAGCGTCAGATCACACCCGCAAGAGGATGCGGGCTACGCTGCGCCGTCAGCTCGTGCAGGCCAAGTCACCCGGAGCGGTGGGGGTGGCCGTTCCGACGGTGGGCGGCGTTGCGACCGTTCCGTAGTACATGGCGCAGCCCTCGGCCGTGCCGAGAGCCGAGTGCGTGGCGGTGGCCGACCAGCCGGACGTCGTGGCGGCGATCGTCACGGTCACGGCTTCCGTGTTGGTGAACGCCAGGTCGACGGTGCTGTTGGTGTAGGAGTAGTAGTCGGAGTAGTAGATCTCCTCCTGCGACGCCAGGTTGTGGAGGTCCGACTTCATGGCGGAGAAGTAGGCCTTTTCCCGAGTGGCGGAGAACTTCGGAATGGCGATGGCGGCCAGGATCCCGATGATCACTACCACGATCAGGAGCTCGATGAGGGTGAAGCCCTTTTTGTCCCGCATCTGTGTCACTCCAGGTGTGAGTTGAACGGCGCTGTCGGGCACTCCCCGATGCAAGGGTAGTTCCACGACGACCATAGGATCTGGTAAGTGTATCCGTATCAACAAATTACGGCTGTTTTTCCGGAATGCCCTCCCCACGCTCGGCGCCCTCCGGCATGGGATTCTGCAAGGGTTCCGGCCGTTTTACGAGAGTGGATCCTGCCGCGGCGCCGGGACCCTCGCCTCGACCTTCGGTGTGCCGAGGGGACGCGGCGTGACTGGTGTCCGGCAAGACGATGTCCCCTGCTTCGAACGCGGCCTTCAGCGAGTCGATCTGACGCAGGGGACGCCTGAGCGCAGTCTTGGACCGCGCGGAATCCAGCGCCGCTTCCGCCGCGGGTACGTCCCCCGACAGCGCCCTCGAATAGGCCAGGGACACCCACTGCTCCCAGTGGCTTCCCTCGCCCTCGCGGATGGCTCCCTCGCGTGCCTCGGCCGCTTCCCGCCACCTCCCCTGTGTCGCCAGAGCCCATGAGAGTAGATGCCAGGTGACCGCATCCGTGGAGTCCAGGGTCAGAGCGATGCGGGCGTATCGCTCCGTCTCGGCAGGGTCGTTCTCTCTGGAGTGGATCACGGCGAGGAGGCCCGGGGCCACCGAGTATTCGGGATGGTCCTGCCAGGCGAAATGCAGAAGCCGCTCCGCTGCCTGGTAGTACTTCGCGGTGATGAGCTTCTTCGAGATCTCGGTGATGAGCTGGTATTGGGGCCCGAGGATGTTGATGGCCGCTCGATACGAGACGAGACCCTGGGACGGTCGTCCCTGCTGGAAGAACAGGTCTCCCAGAATCCACTGGGATCGACCGGAATACGGATAGTCGGCGATCAGCCGGCCGAAGACCGTCAGGTTGTCGCGCCAGGTGGGGTTTCGCTTCCACGTGCGGAGCCCCATGAGCCCCACCACCACCGCCACGGAGACCCAGGCCAGGCGTCGCCGCTCCCGTGCAAGCCGGGAGAAGAGCCACCCCGCTAGAGCGGCGAAGCCGATGGAGGGCACGTACATCGTCCGCTCAGCCAGCAATACACCGCTCAGGAAGAGGACGTTGGACACCGGGGAGATCGTGATCAGGAACCACACCACTCCGAACCCGACTGCCCGGGCGGTGTCCTGTCCCTTCGCCATGGCCGGGCTTCGCCAGGAGACCAACGCTCCGACGAGGATGAGGAGCGCCAGGAGGAGTCCGACGAGGTTGGCGCTGTTCCAGCCGAGGGAGATGTGGATGACATTTGGGGAGTAGTCCGCCGACAGGTCCATGGGGAAGACCAGGAGCCGGACGTAGTTGCTCCACACCTCCGCCAGCGTCCAGATGCGGGGGATGTGCTCCAGGAGGTCGGCCCCTATCGGGCCGAACGGGTGGGCGATGCTGCCCAGAACTTCCTCTCGGGCCAGGAGCATCGCCAAGGCCACCACGATCATCACCAGATACGCCCGCCAGCGGTGGCTCACGTACGCCCTCAGGTCCCTGAAGCCGAGCCGGGTCCGCGCAGCGTCCAAGAGGAAGAGGATGCCCGGTAGCGTGACCGCGCTCTCCTTGGCGCCGAAGGCGAGCCCATAGAGGAGCCCGATGAGCAGGGCCCTACCCCACCCGGTGCGCTCAGGCCCTCTCAAATGCACGAGGCAGGCGAGCCCGAGCAGGAAGGCGGGCAGCAGCTCCGCTACTCCGATCACGTTGGCCACGGCCTCCGTGTGCAGGGGATGCACGGCGAAGACCAGCCCTCCCACGAACGCCGCCGGCGTGGACATCAGCTCCGCAAGCAGCAGGACCACGATGGACGCCACCAGCGCGTTCAGCACCACGTTGAACACGTGGTACAAGGTCGCGTTCTTTCCGCTCACCGCGTACTGCAGTCCCAGCAGTCCGGTGGTCACGGGCCGCCAGAGGCCGAGCTGCCTCCCATAGTCGCCCGGCCAGTAGGGCTGTGTAAGCGCGTGCGGGAGGTTTCCGAGCTGGTGGATCTCCGTGTTCTCCGTGATGATGTGGAGGTCGTCGTACGCAAAGTCGTTTGTCAGGGAGTTGGCATAGACGAGGGCGGCAACCGCACCGACGATGACGGCGGCGCACCGGGGGCTCTTCAACGGGGACTCCCAGAGTCTCATGTGTGCCCTCCGCTTCTCCCCACTCTGTGGCCGGCGGGAACGGCGGTGGTGTCGGTGGCCAAGGCGCGTGCCTTGGCACTGTCGGCCTGTGCCGTACGCCCCAGGGCGGCCAGCAGGTCGGCCAATCGGCTCCAGTCGGCCGACGATGCCGGATCCATCCCCAGGGCGGCGCGCCGGGCGCGAACCGCAGCCTCGAGATCTCCCTTGGCGACGTACGACTCGGATACCAGGGACCAGAGCTCCCGGTCGGGACCCACCGCGGCAAGCCCCCGCAACGCCACGCCATACCCCTCCCGGGCCCTCCCCTGACGGATCAAGAACGCGGCCAGGAGCCGATACGCCGGAGCCTGATCGGGCACGATGCGAATGGCCCGGCGTAGCGCCGCGTCCGCCTTGGAATACTCACGGAGGCGGCCGTAGAAATCCCCGATCTCCACGGCTAGCGCGTAGTTGTTCGGAGCGAGCGTCGCCGCCGCGTCATACATGCGTGCCGCGTCCTTGATGTCGCCCACGCGCTCCAGACCTTCGGCACGATGCTGAAGCGCCATGGACGACTCCGGATGCTCGATGGCCAGGGTGTTCAAAACGGTGTAGCTGCTCATCCACGTGGGATTTCGGGCTACCGTGCGCACGAACAGTGCCACCCCCGCGAGCACCGCCAGCGCACCGAGGACACGGCGCGCGCTCGGCCCCGCCTCGGAGGCGACCTTGGACACCATTCCAGCTACGATGAACGCCAATCCCACCGAGGGCAGATAGAGCGTACGCTCCGCGAGCAGGATGCCGGCGGGAACGATGAGGTTCGATACGGGCAAGATGGTGACGAGGAACCAACCCAGGCCGAGGGACATCACCGGGGCACGTTCGCGGGTGAGCCAGGTCAGGCCCACGAGGGCCATGAGCATGACGGCACCCAAGACGACCTGGAGATTCACTCCGTGAGCCACCATCAAGACCGCGGGCGAATAGTCTGCCGAGAGGTCCGCGGGAAACACGAGAAGCCGAAGGTACTCGGGCCACACGGTGAGCGCCGTGAGGACCCGATCCGCCGTCGGTAGCCCCCGCAACGCGGGGGCGGGCACCTCGCCGGTCATCGTGCCCAGAACCGAGAGTCGCAGCACCAGATACGCGCCCAGGACCGCGATGAGAGCAACGAAGACCGGAGCTTCTGCGCGCAGCCTGGCGGCGAGCCCGGGACGCTCGGAACCACGAACGGCGTCGCCCAGGGGGCGGAACGCCTCCAGAAGCACCAACGCCGCCGGTAGCGTGACCGCGATCTCCTTGGAACCCAGCCCGAGCAGGTACAGCAGGGCCAGACCCGCAAGGCGCACTGCCCGTGCCGCGGGTGCCCTGCGCGCTCCGTCAAGGTAGAGCAGGCATGCACCGAGGAAGGAAGCGGCGGCCAGGAGCTCCGAGATGCCGACGACGTTGGCCACCGCCTCCACGTGAATAGGATGGATCGCGAACAGGATCGCCCCCGCGCTGGCGGCACCGCTGGAAAGGAAGCGTCGGAGCAGCGCGTAGAGGAGCACACAGATCACCGCATGGAGCGCCAGATTGACGGCGTGGAATCCCACCGTGCTCGCACCCCACGTGTGCCACTCGGCCGTGAGGGAAGCGATGGTGACCGGCCGATACAGGCCCGATCCCGGGCGGGCTCCCTGCCAGTAGGGCCCGAGAAGGGCCTGACTCCACCGTCCCAGGGTGACCACCGGGTTCATCGCGACGACGCGATTGTCGTCGTAGGCGAAGCCGTTGCCGAGGGAGTTGGCGTACGCCGCGACCGCGACGAAGAGGACCAGCAGGCGTGGGTGTGAGATCCAGCTGTCGGGGCCGTGTTCGGAGCGAAGGCCGTCCGCTGCGTCCGTCACGCCCCGGACTTCTCCTCGGGGGGAGCGTCCCCACCACCCTCGACGAGGCCCGGGGTCTCACTGTCACCCGCGGGTACGCTTCGGCCGGCCGTCCACGGCGGCACAGCGGAGCCCTTCCACGACGGCACGTAGGGTGGCATCAAGTTGTACTTGACGATGGACCAGAGCGCAGAGAAGCCGTCCCTCCAGCCGATCTTCTTGCCTTCCTCGTAGGAGCGTCCGTGGTAGCTGATGGGAAGCTCGTAGATGCGCGCGCCCGCCTGCGCCAGGCGCGCGGTCAGCTCGGGCTCGATGCCGAACCGGTCAGCCGAGAGCGGCAGCGACTGCAGCAGCTCCCGGCGCACCATCTTGTAGCAAGTCTCCATGTCCGTGAGGTTCACGTCGGTGAGCATGTTCGAGAGCAGCGTGAGTAGGCGATTACCCACCGAGTGCCAATAGAGCAGGACGCGGTGGGGCCCGCCCAGGAACCGTGACCCGAACACGGCATCGGCCTTGCCGCTGAGAATGGGCTCCAGGAGTAGCGGAAACTCACTTGGATCGTACTCGAGGTCGGCGTCCTGGACGACGACCACGTCGCCGGTGGCCCAGGCGAACCCGGTGCGAAGGGCCGCGCCTTTTCCGCTGTTCTGCTCGTGGAAGACGAGCCGGTCCACCAACCCTTCTTTGCGCAAACGTGTGAGGAGGTCCCGAGTGCCGTCGGTCGAGCCGTCGTCAACGACGATGACCTCCAGGCGTAGGGGGACCTCCCGGACCTTCCGGAGCAGCTCTTCCGCGGTATCGATCTCGTTGTAGCACGGAATGACCACCGACAGCGTCACCTGGTCCCACGGCAGGTCCGCCTCCGGGACCGCGGGTCGGAATGGCCTCGACTCGATTGGCTTCATCGCGACACCCTCGCTTCAGGATGGTCCGGGGCGCTTGACAGGCGTGGGAATTCGAGTGCTCGGTTCATTCGTCCAGGCCGTAACGGTTGATTTTTCGATAGAGAGTCGACGGGTCGATGCCCAGGGCCTCGGCTGCCCGGGTCTTGTTGCCGCCCTCGGCTTCGAGCACCCAGCGGATGTAGGCGCGCTCGATGACCTCCATGGTTGGGTTGGGCGCGGGCGCGTCCTCCACCAGGCGAGCCTGTGGGGGCTCACGCACGCGCTCCGGCAGGCCGTCCTGCGAGATCGATTCGCCGACCGCCACCACCGCGGCGCGCTCCAGAGCGTTCTCGAGCTCGCGCACGTTGCCCGGCCAGTCGTACGCGACCAGGGCGTCCAGCGTCTCGCTGGACAGCGCTCGTGGCACGTGGCGTCCTTCGCGCTCGGCGAGTCGCTCGAGGAAGTGCAGTGCCAGCAGCTCGATGTCCTCCTTCCGCTCTCTGAGCGGAGGAAGCCGCAATTGGATCACGTTCAGGCGGTAGTAGAGGTCGCTGCGGAACGTCCCCTTCCGGATCTCTTCCTCCAGGTCGCGGTTCGTCGCAGCCACGATGCGAACGTCCACCCCCACGGGCTCCGTGGCCCCGACGGGGATGACCTCCCGCTCCTGGATGGCGCGCAGCAGCTTCACCTGGGTGGCCGGGCTCATCTCGCCGATCTCGTCGAGGAAGAACGTCCCTCCACTGGCGGCGACCAGCAGTCCGTCCTTGTCCTTCACCGCACCGGTGAACGAGCCCCTGACGTGTCCGAAGAGCTCGCTCTCCAGCAGGCTCTCCGGGAGCGCGCCGCAGTTGATGGACATGAACGGCTTCTCGGAGCGGTTCGAGAGGCGGTGGATGTAGCGCGCCACGACCTCCTTGCCGGTGCCGCTCTCCCCCGACAGGAGAACGGTGGAATCCGTGGGCGCCACGGTCTCCGCCAGCTTCAGGACGTCCACGAAGGCTCGACTGTGACCGATGGGTCGCTGGCCACCCCCGGGATCCCGTCGCCGCATCTCCTTCTTCAAGCGCTTGTTCTCGACCTTGAGCTGGCGGGCCTCGACGGCGCGACGGCAGATGGCGAGCAGCTCGTCGTTGGCAAAGGGCTTCTGGAGATAGTAGTAGGCGCCCTCGTTCACGGCCCGCATGGCCGACTGGAGAGATGCCTGTGCGGTCATCAGGATCACGGGCAGCTCCGGATCCACCTCCCGCGCCCGAGCCAGGACCTCCAGGCCATCCGCTCCCGGCATGCGGATGTCGCTCAGGACCAGATCGGGCCTCTCGCGCTCCAGCGACTCCAGCGCCGTACGCCCGGAGTTGGCCACGGCCACGTTGAAGCCCTCACGCCGGAACAGGATCTGAAGCGTGTCCAGGATCCCCGTCTCGTCGTCCACGAGGAGGATCTTCATCTTGTCGTTCACCGGCTGTCACCTCCGTCGCCTTCTTCCGCGGGAAGGTACATAGAGAACTGCGCGCCTCCGGCGGGAGACTGATCCACGAAGACCGCCCCCCGGTGGGCCTCCACGGCACGGTGCACGACGGCCAGGCCGAGACCGCTGCCACCGTCGCGCGTCGTGAAAAACGGGTCGAAGATCCGTTCCAGCTCGTCGGGATCCACCCCGGGACCACTGTCACCCACGAGCACCGCCACGGCGTGTCGGATGGGCGTTCCCCGGGGATAGGCCCGGTTCTCGAGATCCGCGACCTGAACCGTCACTCTCCCGCCGGAGCCGGCGAACTGGACGCCGTTCAGGATCAGGTTGAGAAGGGCCCGGTGGAGGAGGTCCGGATCTCCGACGAGCGGGACCGGCGAGTCCGTGCCCTCACCGATGATCTCGACGCCCTCCGCATCGGGATGCTGGCGGACCAGGGTCATGCAGTCGTTCGCCACGGTCGACAGATCCACCGTCCGCTTGGAGCCCATCCTCAGGCCCGAGTAGTCGAGGAATTCCGACAACAGGCGGCTCAATCGGTCCGATTCTCCGAGGACCAACCTCTGCAGCGTGGCCCGATCCTCAACGGAGAGCCCGGATCGCGCGAGCTGCTCCACGGCACTCCGGATCGACGCCAGTGGGTTTTTGATCTCGTGGGCCAGCGAGGCCGAGAGCGCAGCGACTGCCTCGAGGCGCTCGGCGCGCCGGTTGAGCGCATTGAGCAACTCCACGTCCGTGATGTCCTGGAAGATCGCGGTGGCGGAAGGCGGTACGTCGGGGCCGCGCTCGAGCAAAGCCGTCGAAACCCCCAGGCGAACCTTCCCTCCCTCCCTTCCCACCACCATCCGGAAGCGGTCCACCAGGTCCCGCTCTCTGATGGCACGTTCCAGCAGGTGCCCCATGCCCGGCGCCCTTCGCTCCATCTCCTCCACGACCGGTGCGCCGATCCACTCCCGGGCCGAGAACCCGAGCATGGCCTCCGCCGCGGGGTTCGCGTACGCCAGCCGGCCGTCACCGTCCACGGTCACGACTCCGGTGGCCAGGTTGGCCAGGATGTCCCCCGTGTCGAGTCGGAGCTGTCGCAGTTCGGACTCGACGACACCCAGCGCCAGCCCCGCCCGACGCAGCCGGTCGCCGACGAGTCCGGTCACCACGGCCACCACGGTGAACAGAGCGATCTGAAGGACTACGCTGCGGTCCAGCCCGGTCGAGAACCCCCACACCAGATCGGCGAAATAGGCGATGCTGGCGAGCACTCCGATGAGCACTCCCCCCGGCAACGGAAGGAGGAGGGCGCCCATGCTGATGACGAGGACGTAGAGCGGAGCGAACGAGGAGCCTGGACCGCTGGTGACGTGAACGACCCCGGTCACCAGGGCGATATCGAGGATGACCTGCAGGTAGAGGAAGTTCTGTCCAGGGTCACGACCGAGGATGTGTGTGTGCCAGAAGGACCAGGACGTCACGATCAGGGCGACCACGAACATCACCGTGACGATGAGCGTGTCTTCCTCGCGAGCGTGGAACCAGAGGCGCAGGGCTACCACCAGCATCGCGGTGACCAGAATGAGGCGCCCCACGTAGAGCCATCGCAGCAGATCGCTTCGGCTGAAGAACTGGCCGGTACCGGAGGGGCTGACCTTGTCGGTTGGGCTGACCACTTCGCTCCCGCACGGAAGGACCGGGGCCGCCCACCTCCAGCGGCCATCTCGATGACGCTCGCTCTTCGAAGCTAACCTACAGTCCTTGCAATCTACAATGATCCGGTTCTTGCATTCTGCGAGATCGCCTGTGCAATAGGGCATCCCGAATTCCGGAGCGCCGCGCTCCGCCCTGGCTTGCCACACGGTACAGACCGCGACGCCGCCGCCTCAGCCGATGACGGCCCGCGGCTAGCTTCCATGATGCCGCGAGACCACATTGTCGACCATGCCCCACGAGTACTTGCGCCCGACCTCCGCCCGGCACCCGAGAGGCTGATGCCCCCGGCTCGGCGCACTGCCCGACAGCTGCGCGTGCTCCTGGGAGCGGGGCTTCTGGCCTGCACATTCCTCCCTGGGTATCGACTCCTGGACCCGGCGGTTACCGGCCTCGCCGGGATGGCCACGCGCTCGGCGGCGGAGGCCGCATGGTACGGGGGCCTGTGGGGTACCGCTCTCGCCGTCGCCATCGCCCTGCTGCTGGCGCGCGCGGCTCCCGGCCGGGATCCGCTGTCCTACGTCGGAGGTCTGGCGCGACGCCTGGCGCTCCTACCCGCGAAGCGGTTCGCCGCCCTTTGTGGGGGCCTGGCGTTGTCGCTTTCGCTGCTGGTCTCGAGGCTCGTCCTCGCGGGCCTACCGTCGTCCGTGGACGGGATGGTCCAGCTTCTCCACGCTCGCGTCCTGCTGGCCGGGCATGCGGCGCTCCACCTCCCCGGACCCGCCGCCGCGTGGACGGTCCAGAACTCCCTCTTGACCTCACGTGGCTGGACTTCCGTCTACCCTCCCCTGCATACGGCGGCATTGGCGCTCGGCCTGGCGGTGGGCGCACCGTGGGTGGTGGGCCCCGTCATGCTGGGGCTCACCGCCGTGCTGGTGGCCCTGTCTCTGGACCGCCTCCTGCCCCACCGCCACACCGAGGCCCGCGCGGCCGCCCTGCTGTCGGCAGCCGCTCCCTTCCTCTTCTTTCTCGGCGGAACGGACCTGAGCCACACCACCGCGGCAGCTCTCGCCGCACTCACCCTGTGGACAGGCTTGCGGACCCGGGACGGGCCCGCGCGCTGGGCCGTCGCGACGGGTGCCTCCATCGGGGCGTTCGTATGCACGCGGCCGTGGACGGGAATGGTGATCTCAGCGGCGCTGATCCTTGCCCTCTGGCTGCCGGAAGCTCGTCGCCGCGGTCCTCGGTGGCTCGCGGCGCGGGCTGCCATGGCCGTCCTGGGTGGCATTCCCTTCGCGGTGGCGTTGCTCGGCTGGAACCAGGTCCTGTTCGGGGATCCCTTCATGCTGGGATATTCCGCCGCCTTCGGCCCCGCCCATGGCCTCGGGTTGCACCCGGACCCCTGGAGCAACGCCTACGGCCTTCGGCAGGCCGTGGCCTACACCGCCACCGACCTCCTGCTCCTCGGATCGCTCCTTCTTGAATCGCCCCTCCCCACCCTGCCGGTGGTGGGGTTGGGCCTCATGACGGCGCCCGTCCTCGGCGAGGGAGTCGCGGTGCTCCTCGCATGGGCGGTCGCCGGCGTCGCCGCGAACTTCGTCTATTGGCACCACGGCATCCACATGGGCCCCAGGTTCCTGTTCGAGACGGGCCCCGCATGGGTGGCCCTGTGGGTGGTGGCCGTGCCTCGACTGGCCGCGGCGTCCCGCTCCGGCCTTGCCCGCCGTGTGGTGGGGTGGGTCGCGACGCTCTGCCTCGTGGCGGCGCCGGTCCTCGCGTGGGAGCGTGGAGCCGCCTACCGGACCGGGCCGGAGA
>JAJDNI010000037.1 GCA_022340755.1 Gemmatimonadota bacterium | reverse complement strand
GCACCGCGGTCACCGTGTACGTCCCCGCGGGGACGCGCAGGATCAAAAACTTGCCGTTCGCCTGCGTAAGAGCACCGAGGCCGGTACCCTCGACGCTCACCTGAACCGCCGATAGCGGCTCGCCCGTCTGGTTGCTCACGACCGTGCCCGTGATGGCGCCGGTCTGTGCCGCTACGGTGGCGGCACCCAGCAGGGTCGCAACCGCTACAGCGAGCAACACAGATAGGACCGAGCGCCCTCGCGCGGCTCTCGGCCCTGAGCGGACAACTGATCCAGGCATACAAAACCTCCCGTGACAAAGGGACTTTTCACCCCACCGTCCACTCCACCCATTACTGCCAATAAAACTCGTCATGATGGCCCACTCGTCAGGTCAACGCGATGGAAGCGGGGTCGAACGTCACCATGAAGGACGAATGGCATATTCGAAGGATGAACGGTCCCCGACGTTCCAGAGGCTTCCGAACCGGGATCCCGCTCGTCGGTCTCGAATCAAGGCCACTCAGGGCGACAGGAGGCGATTCGTCCCGCGAGGCCTGGGACTGCCGCGGCCAGGTGTGATATTCGCGAGACGGCGGTTGAGAAGTCGCCTCCGAAGAAGCGAGCAAGCTTCTGCGTGGATGGTTTCACGGCGGCCCCGGGAGTGCCCCCCGGGGCCGTTCGCTTTCACGGTATCTGTCCGTTGAGCCGGCAGCCGAAGGAAGTCCTGCTGCCTCGACCACTCGGGCGAATGTGGGTCGGGGCGGCTCGGTGGCGCCCCCAACGCGTGGCGCTTCCTCTTTTCAGGACCCCGCTACAGCGTCTTTCCGACCTGATCGAAGAGCTTGTGCGCGTACCCCCTGCTGAGCTTGAGCTCTTCGCCGGAGTGCAAGTGTACGAGGTACCCGCCGCTGAACCAGGGGACCAGCCGATCCACGGAATCGAGATTGACGATGGTCGACCGATGGATCCGCTTGAAGCGATTGGGGTCGAGTTGTGATTCGAGCACGCCGATCCTGCGCCGCACCATATACTCGCAGGTGTCCGTGTGAATCCTCACGTGGTTCCTGTGGGATTCGACAAAACGTATGTCGTCGACATCGATGAAACGGATGTTCTCTTCTTCCTTCACGAGGAGCCGCTCGGCGTACCGCGTGCTGCCGTTGGCGGGCGCTGCAGGGGCCTCGCGGTTCATTGCCTTCGCCTCGCCCCACGGCACGTCGCCTCCGAATGCGTCCGAGCCACCGACGCGGTGTGCAGCCGTCTTCACCTGGACAACCGTCGTCGCGACGTCATCGTGACGGAACCGTGGATCGGCGAGTGCTTCGACGAAGTCCGTGGCGGACGCGAATCGGTCGTCCGGCCGCTTCTCGAGAGCCCGGCGGACGGCAGCGTCGACGTTGGGGGGAACCTCGCCGCGTCGTCCTATCGGTGCCGTCGGTCTCGACAGGACCACCTCGCCGAGCACGATCTGCGCCGTTGGCCCCACGAACGGGGGGGCCCCGATCAGCATCTCGTACAGAAGGCACCCGAGAGCATAGATGTCGCTCGAGGGCCCGGCCTCCGCCGCTCCCACTGCCCTTTCGGGGCTCATGTAATACGGCGTCCCAAGGCGGAGGTCGGTCTCGCTGAGCCGCGCCCCGGCCCTGCCGAGAGCGAGCAGGACCCCGAACGACGAGAGCATGGGCTCGCCCTCGTCGAACAGAATGTTCGCCGGCTTGAGGTCGCCGTGCAGCAGGCCCAACCCGTGGGCATGACTCAAGGCCTCTCCCACCTTGGATGCGATACTGACAGCCTCCGAGACGGGGAACCGGGTCACCCGGTGCAGCCGGTTACGCAGGGTCTCGCCGTCGAGGTGGGGGACCGCATAGAAGAGAAAGTCGTCTACCTCGCCGCAGTCGATCAGCCGAGGAATGTTCGGGTGGCCGAGCTGCTTGGTAGTGCCGATGTCAGCCAGGAAGCGTGACGTCACGACCAGCGCGGCGACCTCGGGCCGGAAGACTCGCAGGGCAACCGTCTCCGACCGGACAACATCCTCGGCGAGGTACACGGACGCCACAGGGCCTTCGCCGATCAACCCTTCCAGGCGATAGCGCCCTTCGAATGCATGATTGAGCCGCGCTACCGTAGCGGTCATCTCGGACCTGGTGCAGAGACCCGACTGGGGAACTGGCAACAAAGTCTCGTTCGCCGGTGTCGTCCGCAACTATCGATACCCCAGAACGCTGCGCAACGGTCGCCACCGCGCACCGAACGGAGCTTGTGGGCGACTCGGCGGCTCTCAGCCGCCCAATGGGAGACCCGAGGATCCCGTCACTTGTAGTACTCCACCTTACAGCCGCACCCGTCCCACATGCGCTCGTACGTGTCCAGGCGATCCTGGACGAAGCGCCGGACTTCGGCGTCGTCGGCCAGATGTCGTATCACACGCCGCGTCCTCATGGGCTCCTCGACGGCCACCAGGATGTCGTCGCGTCGGGCGATCACGAGGTGCCCGGCGATGAAGGTGTCGTGCCGTTCGAGCTCCTCGAAGGAGTCCGCGACCTTCTGCCATGCCGCGGCATCGAGGCTTACGATGCCTTCGGCGAGGATGCGCTGCGTGAGCTCGTCGCTGGCCATGGTTGGGCTCTGTCCGCGGAGGTCCCGGTCAGGGTCGTTGGGCGATCACCAGATCGGTCGGGCCCGGCAACGGAACACGACGGACGTCCCTGAACCCCGCCTCTTCGAGCCACGCCGCGTACTCGCTCTCACTGTACGAGCTTCCCCCCCGTGTTCCCACCAGCATGTTCAGCGCGAAGAGGGCTCCCGTCTTCGGCCCGGTCTTGTCGGGACCGAGAATGAAGTCCTGAATCACCACCCGGCCCGATGGCTCGAGGGCCCGGAACGCCTTGGCGAGCATCGCCCGGTTCTCGGCAGGACTGTTCATGTGGCATATCGCGGAGAGGAATACGAGGTCGTAGCCCGTCCCGTAGTCGTCGTCGTGGAGGTCACCGACACGGGTGGTCACACGTCCCGTCAGCCCCGCCTCGTCGATGTGCCGTTGGGTGATCGGCAGCACCGAGGCGAGGTCGAACACCTCCGCCGCCACGTCTTCGCCGGCCTGCGCGAACGCGATGGAGTACGCGCCCGAGCCACCACCGAGGTCCAGCACACGGCGCACCGCATCCATGTCGACGGCCCGTACCACCATGGGAGCCCGGAAGGCCGCGTTCTTGTGCATGGCGGCGATGAACGCTTCCGTCCACTCGTCCGGACGCGCCCGCTTCACCGAGGTTCCCTCGCGGACGCACTCGGTGAGCGTGCTCCATCGAGGCCACAGGTGGACCGTGTGCATGATGGCGGCCCGGGAGTCGTGCTCCGCCCCCTCCACGAAGTACCGGGCGGCCACGGGTCCATTGGTGAAGGTGCCCTGGCTCTTCTCGAGGAGGCCGATGGCCACCAGCGCGTTGAGCAGCGCCTCCGTGGCGCGCGGGTCCGCACCCAACCTCTCCGCCACACCCGGTGCATCCCCCCCCCCACCCAACACGGTGAACAGGTCCAGCTCGACGGCCGTGAGAATCGCCCGGCTGTCCCGGAACCCGTTGATGGACTGGTGCAGGTCCTCGGGAAGCACGCCGGCGTCCTCCCGTGCCTTGAACGCGGCCAGCATCTTCTTCCGGTTGCCGTCGATCTCGGCGCGGACAGCGGCCTCGTCTCCGCTCGAGAGCCGCTCCACGGGGCGTCCCCCCGCGAGGTGGTCGCGTACGATCTCCTCCACGTCCTCCGGGTGCACGCCGGAGTACCACACGCAGTCGGGATAGACGACCATGTTCGGACCGCGTGTGCACAGTCCCAGCGATCCGCACGCGGTGACCTGGACCTCTCCCGCGAGCCCTTGCCGCTGGATCTCCCGGCGGAGCGCTTCGATGGTCTGGGCCGAACCGTTGGCCGAGCAAGATGGGGCGCCCTCCGCCTTCTTCTGCTCGCATGCATAGACGTGGAGACGGTACGGTTCCATCCGAATATCCTCCTACCTCACGCCGGCCCGGGATGTGACGTCGCGAACGGTCCAGCGGGGTGATGCTGTATTGCTTGGCGCGCCGGTGCGCGTGGGAGGGTCATACGGATTGTCACGGCAGTGCTTGGCAGACGCAACAGGACCATGCCCGGGCTGCCTTCGGCGCCCTGGCTGATCTCAACCGCAGGCATCGACCTCCCCCCCGACCTCGAAGTCGGTGCCTTCCCACCGGGCCCCCTCCGTCCATTGGAGGGTGAACACCACGGTCTCTCCGGGCGCCGGTCGCAGGTCGACGTAGTGGACCCCGAACCCGCTGTCGCGGGTCGGAGTGTCGGTCTGGGTTCTCCACCCGTCGGTGCTCCAGCGCACCGTGGCCGGCGCGAGAACCTCCACTCGCAGCACGTTCCCCGAAGGCATCGTGCGTGTCCTGTGATTGAATCGCCACGGAGTGAGGGACGATGTCGTCCGCTCCTGGAGATAACGCTGTTGTCCGTACGGGGGCATGTCGAACACTCGACCTTCCCTTATCGACCGGGCGAGCTTCAGGTATTCGGCATGAGCCCACACCAGGGGCATGGCCGAGCCCGAAGGCCTGCCGAAGAAGAGCTCCCACTCGGGCAGGTCCTGACCGTCCCACACCTGCTCGGGAATCATTCCGCCGTCGCTCGCGAACGCCTCCATGGCGCGCATCAGGCTTCCGGCCGCCTCGACATCGCCTCGCGCCACCTCATAGTGCGCCCGCTCGCCCGTCAGCAGTGGCCAACCACGACCGACGCCGGTCCCGTCGAAGGGAGATCCGTCATCGTGCTCCCCGTAGCCGTCGTCGTTGTAGCGGTGCCATGTCGGCCCATGGGGGGTGTCGACCTTCAGGAGCGCGTCGATGACCCGGACAGTGTCGACGATCCGAGGGTCATCGGGTGCGCGAAGGCCGAACCGTACGAGCGCGAGGGCGTCGGTGCTCACGATCTCCTCCGCGGGCTCCGTGCTGCTCCCCGGTGGTCGGTTCTTGATGGGGATGTATCCCTCGAGGGCCGACGCTGCCTCTCCACGGTCGGGGGCCGCCACGCGAACGTAGTAGCCGCCGACGCCGTGTCGCCGGGCCAGGTCGGTGCCCTCTGCGTAGATCCACCGCTCGATGTGCGCGTTCCAGGTGTCCGCCGTCTCACGCAGATAAGGCGCTACGTCGCCCTCACCCAGCCGCTCCGCCAGGGTGGCGGCCGCCAGGAGAGCAGTGATCTCCGTCGCAAGGGTGAAGGGCGTGTATCCGGGATCCTCCTCCCACCGGTCCTGCTGCGTGACGGGACCGTTCCGAACGACAAAGGCGGTCGCCTTGCGAACCATCGGCCAGTGCGCGCGGAGCGCCTCGTCATCGATGACACCGGCGCGCCAGGCGTGGTCCACGAGCAGAACGGGGAGCGCCGTCTCGTCCATCTGTTGACCCGTCCAGTACGGATCACCCTCGATCCACATGTTCTGCGTCCAGGACCCGTCCGCCTCCTGCGTGACGCGAAGGTAGGTAAGGGCGTCACGCACCTCCGCCTCGGCGCCGAGGGCGAGGAAGCCTTCGGCCGTCTCCACCATGTCCCGGGACCATACTAGGTGGTACCCTCCGAGGTCGTCGTCCCCCTTGGAAAAGCCCCAGGGAATGGAGAGGCTCGCCACGGTCGCCCCATCCAGCGTTTTGTCCTCGTGCGTTTTGAGAACCATGGCGCTGGTGTCCCACAAGCGGGCGTCCGGCTCCCCGGTGACGTGCGCCTGGTGCCACGCACGCCACCCGGCCGCGTACGGCGCGGGATCCGCCGCCACCAGGGCCGAGCGCGCCTGCAGGGCCGCCTCCGAAGTGCTCCGCCCGAAGCCGAGGGCGACGAGGCCGGTGGAATCGGAGGACAGGTCGAGCTCGCCCACCAGCGCGACGTTGCCGTCCGGCGCCTGGTCGTAGTCCCAGGTCAGGTGACCATGGGCCCGCAGGTCCTGCCACCCGTCGCTGGTGCCGACGTAGCCCACGGATCGTCTGCGCCACCCCGGCGACGCGAACAGCGCGAGGGTGAGTCCGTCCCGACGGGCGAACAGGCCCTCCACGCCTTTGTCGTCCGCGACCCACGCGGTATTGCCCTCGCCGTGGTTTCGGATGTGGGGCGCCATGAGCGCATGGATCCGGTAGTCTTCCGCTCGCCCCTGGAGGGCCTCGAGCTCCACCCGAACGAGGAGGACCGGACGGCAGGGGTCCGTCCAGACGGTCTTGTGGATCCGGTACCGTCCTCGACGGCACGTGTTGGTGAGCCTGTAGACGGGGACGTCGGGATCGGGGCGGTGCACCTCGCATACCGTATCCCTCTTCTCCTCCGAGAAGAAGCTCCCACCGTCGGTGACGATGAGCCCGAAGTCACGGATGTTGGCCAGGTCGGGGCGGGGGTAGTACACCTCGTCCACGATCCCGTGGGACAAGGTGAACCAGACAGGGCTGTCTCCGGATAGCGCGGTCCCGACCCCGTCCTTGGCGGAGGATGTCCACCGGGGCGGGATGCCCGGGTGCCCCGGCGCCGTGGTCACGTCAGCCTCCCTTCTCGAAGTCGGGATAGTCGGTCATCCCGCCGTCGGCGAACACCGTCGTCGCCGTCACGTACGCGGCGACGTCCGAGACGAGCATGACCACGAGCCGCCCGATCTCTTCCGCCTCGCCGAGGCGGTTCATCGGGATCTTGTCGAGAAGGTCGGCACGCATCGTCGGATCGCTCCACACGTCCTTGTTGATGGGTGTCTTGATGGCGCCGGGAGCCAGCGAGAGGACGCGCACCCCGTGTGGCGCCGCCTCCTGGGCCAGCGTCTTCGTGAGCATGGACAGGCCGGCTTTGGCTGTCGTGTACGCGCTGTACCCCGTCCAGGCGATGACCTCGTGCACCGAGGTGATGTTCAGAATGGTGCCACGACCCGCGGGCACCATCCTGCGAAGGGCCTCCCGCGCGCAGTGGAAGGCCCCGAAGAGGTTCACCTCGAGGACGCGCCGCCAGGCGTCCAAATCGGATTCCCAGCCGAGCTGGCGCTTTCCGTCGATGCCGGCGTTGTTCACCAGGATGTCGATGCCGCCCCACGCCTTGTCCACCGCCTCGAACATCGCGGCCACCTCGTCGGGCTTCGATACGTCGGCCCTCACCGCGAGCGCGGTGCCTCCACCTTCCTCGATGACATGCACGACCTCGTCCGCCGCTTCGGGATGGGTCACCCAATTCACCGCGGTCTTGGCGCCGGCCTCCGCCAGTGCGAGGGCGATCGCCCTGCCGATGCCCGAGTTCGCGCCTGTCACCAACGCCCTGCGTCCGTCCAGCCGCACGTCCATCTTCGCCCCTTTCGGTACCGTGATGCTCGTCGACAACCACGCTCGGCGTGCGTTGCCCGGGGGTAGTCCTAGCCCCGGATGAGGCGCAGGTTCCAAAGGACGAGTGTAGAAGAACCTCGCCGAGGAGTACGCGTGCGGGGCGGACGAGGGGGTGCCGGACCGCTTGCGACCTTGACGGCGAGGCGGTTCCTCCGAAACCTCGTCATCGATACGAGCGTACCAGTCGGTCACGCGGCATCGTCCCCCTGACCGTGCGCCACGACCATGACCCACGCCGACCTCGTCGAACGCCTGGTGGCCCTCCCCAACCTGGCCAAGATCCCCCGCACCGAGTTGGAGTGGCTCGTCGCTCATGGCCAGATGGAGACACACGAAGCCGGAGTGGTGGTAGCTCCCAAGGGCAAGCGGATCCACAAGCTCTGGATCATCCTGTCCGGGCACATCGCCGCGCTGGCCGATCGGGGAGCCGGGCCACGGCGTGTCATCGACTGGAGAACGGGTCAGGTCAGCGGCATGTTGCCCTATTCGCGGATGAAGGGTCCGCCGGGAGACAACTACACGGAGGTCCGGACCGAGCTCCTCACGATCGGCGATACGGAGTTCCCGGAGATGACGCGAGAGTGTCCGACCTTCACCGCGTACACGGTCCATCTCATGCTCGACCGTGCGCGGAGCTTCACCACCAGCGACCTGCACGACGAGAAGATGATCTCGCTGGGAAAGCTGGCCGCGGGCCTGGCGCACGAGCTGAACAACCCGGCGTCGGCGACGGCGCGGGGCGCGAGGCTCCTGCGTACGAGCCTGGCCGAGGCCGAGGAGGCGTCCCGTGCGCTCCGCGAAGCGGGGGCTCCCGACGAGGTCTTCCGGACCATCGACAGGCTGCGCTCATCCTGCGCTCTGGCGCCCGGGGGCCCGGACTTGTCCCCCATCGAGCGGGTGGACCGTGAGGATGAGATCGCAGACTGGCTGGAGCGGCACAAACTGGACGTCGGGCTCGCGGCGGCTCTCGCAGACACCCGGATCACACTGTCGGCTCTCGACTCGCTGGCGGCCGCGGCCCCGGAGAAGGCGCTGGGAGCGGCCGTCCACTCCATTGCCGCCGGCTGCGGCACGGACTCGCTGACGTCCGACATCGAGCGCGCCGCGAACCGGATCTACGAGCTCGTGGCCGCCGTGAAGAAGTTCACCTACATGGACAAGCTGGCGGGACCAGAGTCGGTGGACGTGGAGGCCGGACTCCGGGATACCATCAGTGTCATGGCCTCGAAGACGAAGTCGAAGCACGGCCGGATCACGCTGGACATCCCCCCCGACCTCCCACCCGTCCATGCCACGGGCGGAGAGCTCAACCAGGTGTGGATGAACCTCATCGACAACGCCCTCGACGCCATCCCGGACTCCGGACATGTCCATATCGACGCGGGGGTGGAGCTCGACCGCGTCGTCGTCCGCGTGGTGGACGACGGGCCTGGCATCCCTGCGGACGCGCTCCCCCACATCTTCGACGCGTTCTTCACCACCAAACAGCCCGGCCAGGGAACGGGACTCGGCCTGGAGATCACCCGGCGTCTCCTGCGACGGTACCACGGCGACATCTCTGTGCAGTCCAGCCCCGGCAGGACCGAGTTCCGCGTGAGCCTGCTCGCCGACCTGCCCCAGCCCGCCGAGTGACCCCTGCGCCCCGTCGCGCCTATCCCTGCTCCGCCGGAGCCGCAGCAGCCGGGAGCTCCCGATAGACCACGGACAGGACGGTGACGGTCCCGCACGTCATGAGGCTGGCCACCATCCCGGTGAGGAGGTACATGTCGTGCTGGAAGATCCCGTGGAGGATGCCGGTGACCTGGAGGACGCAGAAGCCGGCGAACGTAAAGGTGGACACGCCCTTCGCGCTCTTCATGCTGTAGATCTTGATGGCCTGGAGCGCGAACAATCCTGCGTTCGCCATCAACCCCAGCCCGAAGAGCAGGCCGACGATCTCCTTCATCCGGTGACTCCTGTTGGCTGGGACCTCGGGCCTCGATGGCGTTCCGGGGGCGGATCGCCGAGGATCATTATATCGGGCGAACGGCTCCGGCGGGTCAACACCAACGCGTCCAGCCGACAACACCTGCTGCCTACGGGCCGCTCAGGCTCGCCGTACGGTCTCCGCGCGACGCCGATACATGAGGCCGTAGAACATCTCCAGGTAACGGCGAGTCTCTTGCCGCTCGAGGGTGGTGATGTGCCGCCAATAGCCGTAGATGCGCGAGAGCCTGAGGAACTCTCCGGCATACCGTTCCCAGGTGTATCGCTCTCGGACGCGGTGCAGAGCACCCTCCGAGATTGTCTGCCACACTCCGGGATCCGCCGCCGAGCGCCGCAGGAAGTCCGCCATGGCCGCAGCGGCCTCGTCTCCAGCCATGGGATCGATGTGGA
Organism: Gemmatimonadota bacterium; assembly: GCA_022340755.1. Lineage (GTDB taxonomy): Bacteria > Gemmatimonadota > Gemmatimonadetes > Longimicrobiales > Gaopeijiaceae > SZUA-318. The sequence goes on along the minus strand of JAJDNI010000037.1, from coordinate 13,475 downwards.
AGCCCGATACCCCGTGCTCCACGATCTCCAGAGGCCCTCCGTAGCGGGTGACGAACACCGGCAGGCCCGAGCTCATGGCCTCCACCACGGTGAGTCCGAACGCCTCGAAGAGCGCCGGCTGGACGAACAGGCCACGCGTATCGGCCACGCACCGGTACAGACCGCCCACGGTGTTCTTGTCCGTCTGCATCTCCAGCCAGCGGACCCCGACGTCCGGTCCGTTCCGGTCCATCAGCTCGTGCATGCGCTGCGCCTGTTGTCGTTCGTCCCGGTCCTTGCAGGCATCGGGGTCGAGTCTACCTCCCACCACCAGAAGATTGGCCGCCTCCTGGAGCTCAGGGCTCCGGACATACCACTCCAGGAGCCCAACGGTGTTCTTGACGCGGTCCAGGCGGGACATGGCGAAGATGATCGGCTTGTCGCGCTGGGCCAGACGTCCCCGGCTGCGGGTGTCTGGCTCGCCGTATACGAGCGCCTCGATCTCCTCGATGAGCTCGAGAGGCCGCCGATCGCGCTCGGTGAAGGGGAAGAAGGTGTCCGCATCGGCCCCGGGCGAGAGGATGTTGAACTTGGGGTCGAAGCAGTCGATCCCCGATACGACCCGATACAGGCCAGGGAGCGTAAAGGCCTGGTAGCTCTCGTATTGGCCCACGCTCTCGTCGGTGCCGGCGATCTCCTGGTACGTGCTGGTGATGACGAAGTCAGCGGTGTTCATGGCGATGAGGTCCGCCGTGAACTGGCACGAGAAGTGGTTGTGGTCCTCCATCTCCTTCCAGTGCAGATCGGAGTGCAGGTATTTCGTCTTCTCCAGCGCGTGGGCGATGTTGCACTGCGTGACACCGAGGCGGTGGGCGAGGATGGACGCCACGAGATTCCCGTCCGAGTAATTGCCGATGACGATGTCGGGGCGTCCTCCCATCTCTGCCTCCAGCTCGCGCTGGGCCTCCACGGCGAAGCGTTCCAGGTACGGCCAGACCTCGAACCGGGAGATCCATTCGGGGATCACGCGCCGGCGCTCGTCACGGAAGGGGACACGTAAGATACGCGCATTTGCGGTGCCCAGGATCGGCTCCAGACGCTGATCGCACGTGGTCTCTCCAGCGTCGGGAATGAGCCGTGTGACCACGACGATGTCGGGGTGCACCGTCAGGCCGTGCTCGCGGATGGACGCGCGCATGGCCCGCTCGAGAGCCCGGACCTGGTCGAGGATGTACACCACCTGACCTCCGGTGTCGGGCTTGCCCAGGACGTCGGCCTGCCCGAAGTAACCGTGGGGCGAGATGATGGCCACGGAGAAGATCATTGGCACCCGAGCGAGAAAGCGTGCCAGGGCTTCGGGGGTCGGCTCCTCCAGCACGTCTCTGAGCAACTGCATCATCTCACGTGCCTGGGCCGGTGTGCGGCCCCAACCGGGCTCGAACCCCAGCCGGCGGAGATCCCCGATCCAATCGTCGCCTCCGTTCATCCGCGCCAGCCGGCTGTCGGCCTCTGCCAACGCCGATTTGAGCTCTTCGCCATTTCGCACGAGCCCATTGAGCATGAGAGGCTTCTCGTCCACCTGATGAACGCGCAGGAAGTCGTATAGCTGTTCCGCAGCCCCCCCACCCAACCCCGCCAATCGCTCACAGAGGTGCCGGTTCAGGAAGTCGACCCCGCACCCGATCTCCTCCGAGGAGGTGACCCGTGGGAAGCCTCGCTCGAAAGGCGTCAGGTCCACCTCGAGGGCATAGCGCTCTCTCCTGCCGGGAAGCACCGAGCGCTCCTTGATCTCCAGGTACTCGGAGACACCGATCTCCCCCAGAACCATCTCCTGCACGTGGATCTGCACATACCGCCAGCTGGCCACTTCCACGCGTACGGCCAGGTAGATCATGGAAGGAGTGAACAGGGCCTCCTGACTGCGGCGGACCACAGCTTCCAGGCCCGACCCCCGGAGGGGGGCCCCCACGTCGGTCTCCGCAAAGTCATCGAACTCGCGGACCAGGTCGGACCAGAGGAGGGACTGACGCTTTTGAGCCTGGAGGTGGCGAAAGAAGAGGTAGGCGGGTTCCCGGTGAGTGTGGAAAATCTGGGAAAGCTCGTCGATCATCCTGTCTCCTCGTCTCTCGTGCGGATCGCCTCGAAGAAGTCGTAGTACTCGATTCCGTCGACGACCCCGGCCGCGTGCGGATGCGGCGAAAAATAGACGCGCGGGTGGTCGCGCAACGCCTCCAGCTCGTCGGTGTGATTGGCCACCACCACTCCCAGCGTGTCTCCGGAGAGCATATCCGCGTCGTTTCCGGAGTCACCGGCTACGAGGATGCGATGGGGCGGAAGGTCCCATTTGAAGGCGAGGAAGCGCACGGCCATTCCCGGGGACGCGCGTCCGGGGATGACGTCGAGGTAGCGTGCGTGGTCCACCAGAAGCGTGGCCAGCAACCCGGCCTGGCGTAGTCGCGCGTGCAGCGCCCCCAGGTCCGGCGCATCGGCCTGCAGGCGATAGCGAAGACGATACGGGGTGGAGTCTTCCGGGTCGAAGGAAAGGCCGGGCTGATCGGCCAGCGCCTCCCGCACTCCGTCGGGCTGCCACCGGTGGCGGATCTGCCGCTCCCAGGAGCGGTCCCGCATGAGTCGGGACCCGTAGTGCACCTCCGTGCCGGACGCAGTGATCAGCAGGTCGGGCGTGCGGAGGCCCAGGGACTTCAACACCGCGAGGGCGGGATCCAGGGCACGGCCGGTCGCGACCGCGAAGCCCACGCGGTCACCGGCGTCCTCGAGCCGCGCGACCAGGGCCGCCAGGGCAGCCTGGTCTCCGGTGAGGGTGTTGTCCACATCGGTCACCAGCAGCCGGTCGACGTGCGGAAGGCGCGTACCGCTGCCGAACGAGATGCCGGGTCGCCGGCCCGAAAGGACGTCTTCCACCGCCGCGACGTAGCGGCGGGCGTGGCTTCGCCACGAGAAGCTCTCGTGGACCCGGGACACGCCGTTTTTCGCCCAGCGGGCCCAGCGACTCTCGTCGGAGATCGCCTCGAGGATGGTCCTGCCCAAGGCCTTCGTGTCCAGGACGTCCACCAGGACCCCGTGCTCGCAGGCCTCCAGGATATCACGCGGACCGCCGTCGTCGGTGACCACCACCGGCAACCCCGAGGCGGCCGCCTCGATGAGCGTGAGCCCGAAGGGCTCCGTGAGGGCGGCGTTGACCAGGACTCCCCTGGAGCGAGCAGCCATGCGGTACAGATCCGGGACGTCTCCGAGGCCATGGCGCTTGGGATACGCGACGGACCCGTAGAGGTCGTACCGGTCCACGGCGAGCAAAATGCCGTTGAGGACCCTGCGCGGAGCCGGACTCATGTCCTGGATGTCGTCGCGGTTGCCCGCGACGAGGACCAGGTTCGCGGCCTCCCGGAGCCCCGGGGTTCGTGCGTACGCCTCCAGGACCCCCTCGAAGTTCTTGCGTTCGTCGGCCCTTGCCAGGACCAGCACCATGGGCTTGTCGGGGTCCCGGAGGAATCGCTCGACTGCTCGGCGGATGGGTGGCTCGGGCCAGAATCGCGAGGGAGGCGCGAAACGAGTAAGGTTCACCCCTGGCGGGATCACCGCCATACGCTGGGGGAAGTAGTGGCCGTACCCCTCGTACTGCGCGGTCACCTCCTGCCGCGTGCTCGCGATGACGAGGTCGGCGGCCTCGAGGGCCTGCTCTTCGGCTTCGATCCGGCGGGTGAGGCGATAGCGGGGCTCGAGGACGTCCTCGCTCGCGCCGTCGGCCAGCAGACGCTCTCGCTTCACGCGGCCCAACGAGTGTCCCGTGAAGATGAAGGGAACTCCCAGGAGCTTGGAGAGCTGGGCGCCGACGTAGCCGGCGTCGGCATAGTGGCCGTGGATCACGTCGGGGAGGCGTCCCGAGCTCCGAACGTAGTGCAAAAGCTGGTCGAGGAGCGTATCAAGGAACGGCCAGAGCCTCTCCTTGTGGAGATAACGGCGCGGTCCGAACGGGAGCCGCACGATCCTCGCTCCGGGTGCGATGTCCTCCGACGCCTGCGCGTAGGAGTCGTCCACGTTCCGGTCGAACACCTGCCGGGTGACCAGGTCCACCTGCTCGACGGCGGGGTGCTCCGCCAGCGCCCGCGCCTGCTCCACGACGTAGGCCACCTGCCCCCCGGTGTCGGCGTCGCGTCCCAACTCCATGTCGGCGGCCCGGACGAGTCCGTGCACGCTGAGAGAGAGGACGCGCAGGCCCGGCTCGTTCTCGGTGTGCACGGCCCCCCTCCAGGGGAGCTCGGCCCAGTGCCTCAGGTGGGAATCGTAGAGGGAGAGGTCCGTGACCGTGGCTCCGCGGAAGCGACAGACGTCCGCGGCGAATTCGTTGGCCCGTTCCAGGATGACCTCGTCGTCCCACTCCCGGACGATTCCGAGGGCAACGACGGCGCAGAAGGCGTCGCCGGCACCGACGGTGTCCACGATCTCGGGGACCTCGATGGCGGGCACCCTGAATGCCTCGCCAGCCTCGTTCACGAGGACGGCGCCGTCACCGCCGCTGGTCACCAGGAGACGGGACAGGCGGTGCCGCTCGAGCACCCTGAGGGCCATCGTCTCGACCTCGGCGACGGACCCCGGTGGTTCGGCGTCAGCCACGACGGCCAGCTCCTCCACGCTCACCTTGGCCCAATCGGCACCGTCCAGGGCCTCGTCTACCGTCGTGCGGGTCCACCAGGGATCCCGGAGGTTGACGTCGACGAGGACAGGGCCCTCGACTGTCCGCCGAAGCCGCGTGAAGCTCTCGGCGGCCTCCTCACTCCGGAGGGCGAGGGTGCCGTGGTAGAGCAGCGACGGCGCGGGCCACGCAGGCTGCGGCTCGACACGGATGTGGTCCCAGGACTGATCCGCCGGGATGCTGAAAGAAGGCGACCCCGACTCGTCGGATACCTCCACCCGGCCCGTGGAATGCCTACGGTCCACATGGACACCTTCGACGGACAGCCCCCATCCCTCCATCTGGTCGAGGATTCGGCGACCGTCGTCGTCGTCACCCACGGCCGAGATGAAGAAAGGTGGGAGACCGAGACCGCAGAGGTGCCAGGCTACGTTGAACGGCGCACCGCCCAGGGCTTTCGAGCCGTCGGGGTAATGGTCGTAGAGGACCTCCCCATACACGAAGACGCGCCCTCCGACGGGCGGAGGGAGGGAAGATCCCGGGTCGCTTGGCTCGTACATGTCGGCCGTTCCGTTGGCGGGTACGGCTCGAATACACATCGTAGTACGATCCGTTGCGCCGTTGTACCCCGAGAGCCCGAGTCTCATGACGGCAACACCCGATACCCTGCTGGCAGCCGATCTCGACGGAACCCTCATTCCGACGATCGACACTCCGGCTCAACGGCGAGCCGTGTCCGACTTCCGCGACGCCGTGGAGGGCGCCCGCGCCTCACTGGGGGTCGCATACGTCACCGGACGCCACCTCGAGCTCGCCCATGAGGGGATCACTGCTTGGGCACTCCCCCTCCCGGACTTCCTGATGTGTGACGTGGGCACCTCCGTGTATCGCCGCACGGGAGATCACTTCGAGGCCGATCCGATCTTCGCCGGAGAGATGCGTGCGGCTCTGGGCGGAAGGAATGCCGGCGCCGTGCGTGCCGCCCTGAGTGGCCTGGAGGGCCTCACGCTTCAGGGCGAGACCCAGCAGAGCGACTTCAAGGCCAGCTTCACCTTTCCCTGGTCACAGCGCTCGCGGATCTCGGAGTCCGTGTCTGCGGCGCTTTCGGCGTCACGACTCCCGGTGGACCTCGTGACGAGCAGGGACCCCGAGACCGGGCTCGGACTCCTGGACGCGCTGCCGGCCGGAGGCGCAAAGGACCGGGCCGTCCTCTATGTGGCTCGCCTCCTGAACCTCACTCCGGATCAGGTGATCTTCGCGGGCGACTCGGGGAACGACGAGGCCGCGCTCCTTTCCGGAGTACGGGGAGTCCTGGTGGGAAACGCATCCGAAGAAGTCAGGGCAAGCGTGCGAGCCAAGGCTTCTCGTCTGGGCCTGAGCGACCGCGTATACCTCGCCAGCGGGACCGTCGCCGCCGGGGTGCTCGAAGGCCTGTCCCACTTCGGCGTGTGGGGCGACTAGGCGCTCGACGGGTCGCAGGCCGGGACGCCTTCGGAGACGCCCGTCAGCTTCCGACCAGATCCTTCGCCTCCCCGGACGTCGCGGGTGCCTTCAGCTGCCTGTCGAAGTCCTGGGCGTCCCGGAGACGCCGAATCTCGTCGGAGAGCACTTCGACCTGCTCGGTGACGTCGCGCAGGCGTGCCTCCAGCTCGGAGGGCTGCATCGTGCCCTGGCCCAGCCGAATCTGGGTGAGCGCCTCCACCAGCGGCTTCAGGGCGTACTTGGCGGTAAAGACCACCGTCAGCCCGGTGATGGGCACCAGGAAGAGCAGGATTCCGAAAACGGGTACCAGGAACTCCAATCCCATGATCGCCTCTCGTTGCGGTTCACACCCACTACGCGCGTCTTCTCGGTGAGGATTCGGGGTGGGTGGCCCACGGGCCAGGACACCCGTCGGCGTCCCCCTCAGGCCAGGTTCATCCTCCGGAGCAGGGCCTCGAAGCGAGGGAATCCATGGAGGGGTGTGAAGAGGAAGGATCCCTTGATGCCGTACACGGCCCCTCCACCCTCGGTGAACGCCTGCTCGATGAGGTCCATCGCCTTGTCGAGCTCACCGAGCCCCGTGTGCACGAACGCCAGGTGGTAGGGCGCCACGAAGCTCTCCGTGGCCTTCCCCTCGAGTTGTCGAAGCATCTCGCGGGCCTTCTCGGGCTGACCGGTGATGGCGTAGGCGTGCCCGAGCTGGGCGTGCCACTGCACCCCTTCCGGTGACGTCGCCACCGCGCGCTCGAGCTGCGCGAGTCCCTCCTCGGTCCGTCCGGACTTGAGATAGGCCCAGCCCAACGTCGCCAGGGCACGATCGTAGCCTGGTCGCACCGCGACTGCGCCTTCCGCCGCGGTCACCGCCTCCTCGTACCGTCCCGCCCGAATGAGCGTCGTGGCCAGATCCACCGCGACGACCAGGGGATCGAGCTCTTTCGCTCGGCGAACCATGACCAACGCTTCCTCGTGACGGCCTTGCGCAGAACACATGCGCGCGTACAGGTCGTAGGCGTCGGCGTCGCTGGGGTTGAGCTCCAGGGCCCGCCTGAACTCTCGCTCCGCGCGCTCCCAGTCGTAATCCCAGATCGCGCTGAGGTACGCGAGGGCGCGATGGGCGTCGCCCAGGCCGGGGTCGCTGCGCAGGGCTTCCGCCACCGCCTGCTTGGCGCGGGGGAACGCAGCGGAGGCGGCCAGGATCCCGCTTTCACCGAGCTCCACGTACGTCTGGGCGAGCCCTGCATGGGCCATGCCGAAGTCGGGGTCCCGGGCGACGGCGTGCTCGAAAAAGGCGATGGCCTCATCCCAGCCTTCCCGAGTGAAACGCAGGTAGGCCTGCCGACCCTGGAGGTAGAGTTGGTATGCCTCGAGGTTGTCGGTGGGCTTCCGTCGGATTCGCGAGTGCTCGTCGGGAGACAGCTCGGCTCGGAGCGCGTCGGCGATGTGCAGGGCCACGTCGCTCTGGATGGCGAAGATGTCCGTGAGTTCACGGTCGTACGTCTCGGCCCAGAGGTGGCGATCACTCCCGGCGTCGATGAGCTGAGCCACGATGCGGACACGATTCCCCGCGCGTCGAACGCTCCCCTCCACCACGGTCTGGACCTCCAGCCGGGCCGCGATCTCCTTGAGGCTCTGTTCCCTCTTCTTGAAGGCCATCACGGACGTGCGCGAGATGACCCTCAGGGCGCGGATCTTCGACAGCTGGGTGATGACATCCTCGGTGATGCCGTCGGCGAAGAACTCGTTCTCCGGATCAGGACTCAGGTTGACGAACGGAAGAACGGCGACCGCTCGTGGGTGCGGCGGCTGCGGGGTTCGTTCGTCGAGCGCCTGGGAGAACGCCGCGGCGGACGGAAAGCGGTCCGCAGCCACGCTTGCGAGGGCGATGCCGAGGGCGGTCTCGACCGCGGCGGGAACCATCGGCCGAGCGCGTCGAATCGGGGGGACCGGCTCGGTGAGGCGCTTTGCAAGCAGGCCCTGGGCGGTGCGGGCCGTGTACGGGGGCTCACCGGCCAGCATCTCGTACAGCACGGCTCCCAGGCTGTACACGTCGCTGCGCGCGTCCACCGTGCGCTCGCCCACGGCCTGCTCGGGACTCATGTACTGAGCGGATCCGAGGGCCAGGCCCGTGCCGGTGAGCCGCTCGGCACCCGGTGCGTCGGGGGCCAGGGCGATCCCGAAGTCTGCCACCATCGCCTCCCCCTCGTGGAGGAGGATGTTCTCCGGCTTGATGTCCCGATGGACGATCCCCCGGGCATGCGCGTGCTCGAGGGCCGCGGCGACCTGGCGCGCGATGTCCAGGGCTTCGGGCACCGGCAGCGGCCCGGAACGATCGAGGAGCGCTCGAAGGGAGCCCCCTGCGACATGCGGCATCACGTAGTAGAGAAGGCCGTCTGCCTCCCCGGAATCGTACAGGGGCAGGATGTGCGGGTGGTTCAACTGGGCAACGACCCGGACCTCGCGCAGGAAGCGATCCGATCCCAGCACGGGGCCGAGCTCGGGCCGGAGCACCTTGACGGCGACGCTCCGGGCGTGGCGCAGATCCGTGGCGAGATAGACCGTGGCCATCCCCCCCTGTCCGAGCTCCCGCTCGATGGCGTAGCGGCCGGACAGCGCACTCTTCACCGCGACGAGATAGTCGGCCACCGTCACTCCGATGGAAGTTCCAGGAAGCGCAAGCTAATAGCCCTTACGCTCCCGCCATGCCGCGAGCACCTCGGCTTCGCGCTCCAGCCCGATGCCGTTGATCTCGCCACGGAGCGTGGCCATCCGCTCGGCCTCAGGGCGCGTCCTGTGCCAGTCAAGGGTGTCCTTCGCCGTCACCGCCAGGGGTCGGAAGGTGAGTCCTTGGCCGATGGCCTTGGCCCCGCTGCGCCGCTCGTAGCCTGCGGTGCGTCCGGAGGGCGGCTGCCAGCAGGTCATGTGGCGCCAGGGCCGCACATTCTGCTCCTGCAGGAACCCCCACGGCACCCACGTGAACTGGGCGCCGGCCGTGGTTACCGCCTTCACGCCATAGAGCATCTCCGCCATGGTCCGGGGGTGGCCCGGTCCGACGGCGTTGAAGAGACCCAGCGTACGTGCCTCGGCCATGCGCACCATCCACTCCGCCAGGTCCCGGGAGTCGATGAACTGGCTGGGGTCGTCAGGGGTGTTCGGCGCGAGGACCTCACCGCCATGGTCGATGCGCGCCACCCACCAGGTGAACCGGTCCGTCCGGTCCAGGGGTCCCACGATGAGGCAGGGCCGGATGATGGTCCACATGTCGGGGTAGGTCCGGCGCACCTCCTCTTCCGCACGAACCTTGAGGGGGCCGTAGTACCGCGACGCGTCCTGGCGATCGAGGGTGTAGGGGTCGAGGCCGGCGGGCATGGGACGCACCGGGCTGCTCTCGTTCAGCCCGATGATGCTGTTGTCGGCGTAGGTGGACGTGGTGGAGATGAACATGTAGTGCTTGACGTTGCCGGCCAGCTGTCGAGCCGCGTTACGCACCCAGGCGGGAAACGTTGTCGGGTTGTCCAACACGACGTCGAACTTCTTGCCTGCGAGCGCGCTGGTGTCGTTGTTGAGATCGCCGATGAGCTCTTCGGCCACCCGCCCCTTGAAGAGGCCGGGCCGCGTCTGGTTGCGATTGAACAGCGTCACGCGGTGGCCACGGGCCAGTGCGTACTCCACCTGCTCGGGCCCCGTGAAGCCCGTCCCGCCGAGGATCAACATGTTGAGGGACACGGGCGCTTTGGCCACCGGCCGCGGGGACCAGGGCTCCGCACTCTCGGGAGTCCGGGCGGCTGCGCCGGCGGGCCACACGCCGAGGCCGGCGGCGCCCCCGGCGACGGACACGGCCTTGATGAAGGAGCGGCGATCGGGGACCATGGGAACCTCCGGGCGAGGGAGCGGGGCGCCGGCCGCGGGTGGCGGCCGAACGAGCCATACCCGCCAAGATACCCGGCCTCCACACCATGGGCTACGGGACCGTCTACTTGCCGGGCTCCAGGAAAAAGCGCACCCTGCTGCGCCATGAGCTCCCCTCTCCAGCGCCTCGCCAACGTCCGCCGGAACGAGATCCCGGCGCTCATCGCGTCGGTGGCCTTCTTCTTCTGCGTCCTTTCGGCCCTGATGGTGGTCCGGCCGGCCCGGGAGGCGTTGGGGATGAGGAGCGGGCTCGACACGGTCCGCTGGCTGTTCGTGGGCACGGCGGTGGTCACGCTGGCGGTGAACCCGGTCTTCGGGTTCCTCGTCGCCAACTACCGCAGGATGGCGTTCATCGCGGCGACGTACCTCTTCTTCGCGGCGAGCCTCCTGGTGTTCTGGTGGCTCCTGGTCTTCTCTCCGGAGCGCACCGGTGAGATCTCGGGGCGGGTGTTCTACGTCTGGTTCAGCGTGTTCAACCTGTTCAGCACGATGGTGTTCTGGGCCGTCATGGTGGACCGGTTCTCGCTGGAGCAGTCCAAGCGCCTCTTCGGCGTGGTGGCCCTGGGCGGAACCCTGGGGGCCATGTTCGGGCCCTGGCTCGCGTGGACGTACGTCGAGAGGGTGGGCACCGCCAACCTGATCCTCGTGGCCGTGGGCTTCCTGGTCCTGGCGGTGGTAGCCGCGGCGGCGGTGGCGCGTCTCCAGCCCGCAGGTCGAGTCGAGATCCCGGATTCCGTCGAGCCCTCCGACCCCTTGGAGCCGACGGTGCCGGCGGACCGGGAAGTGATCGGCGGCAGCGCGTGGGAGGGGTTCGTGTCACTGATGCGATCTCCCTACCTCCTGGGCATCTGCCTCTTCGTGCTGATCATGGCCATCATGGCCACGTTCATCTACTTCACGCGGCTCAAGCTGGTATCGGCCATGACCGACGTCGTGGACCAGCAGACCGGGCTTTTCGCGCAACTCGACTTCTGGACCCAGTTCGCCACGTTCATGCTCCAGCTCTTCATCACGGGCCACATCATGAAGCGTCTGGGGGTGGGCGTGGCCATGGTCCTGCTCCCGGTGACCGTGTCCCTGGGCTTCATCGGGCTCGCGCTCACCGGGACGTTCACGTCGATGATCCTCCTGGAGGCGGCGTTCAAGGCCATGCAGCGCGGTATCACCCGCCCTGCCCGGGAGACCCTCTTCACCGTCATCAGCCGCGAGGACAAGTACAAGGCGAAGGGGGTCATCGACACCTTCGTGTACCGGACCGGTGACGTGACGGGAGCCTGGACCGAGGGATTCCTGGGGAAGCTGGGCGGAGGAGTACTCACCCTCACGGCACTGGTGATCCCCATGGCGGTGGTCTGGGCGGGTCTCTCGTTGTGGCTGGCCCGGACCCAGGGGAGGATCGCCGCACCGGAGGCTCCCGCCGAGGCTCAACCGGTCTGACCGGTCGCCCTCCGGCGCGTCCCGTGCGGCAACGGTGAACGAAGTCGACTCTGCACGCTTGCCCCTCGTCGACCCGCACTCTACCGTGCTCCGCTCCCAGACCGCGCCGCTCCTCGTGCGGAAGGACTCGGCCCTGAGCGTCATCGCGCCGGTGGTGCGGGGCGCCCCGCTACAAGGCGACACGCTCGCGTTGATGGACGCGGTGGGCCTGGGTGGCCTCCTGGGCACGAAGAACCCGTTCATGCTCACCCGTCGCGCCACCTACGACGAGCTCCTCGCCACCGGCAACCTGTCCCTTCTCCGCTCGTCGGAGCTCCGCGTAGCGTTGGTGGAGCACTACATGAACCTCGATATCGCCTCCGCGCGGATGCCGGCCCGGATCGCCGACTACCCACTGTTCGTCCACAAGTACTACCCCGCTGAGCTGCGCGAGCAGAAGACCTCCGCGGATGTCCGCGCCTTCGGCGTGCGCCGAGCCCTCCAGGCGTTCCGGTCTCCGGCGTTCGAGGCGTTGATGGATCAGGAGATCAACTCCATGTACTTCGTGAAGTCGCAAATGGAAAACACCGCGAAGGCGACCGACGAGATGCTTCGGCGGGTGGAGGAGGCACGGGCGGGAGGCTGAGCGTGCTCTCGGCTCAAACCCGCTCGCTCTCCCCCCCCGCCCCGTCCCACACGACGCCGAACAGGTCGTCCCGGCGGTCGTTCCACGGTTGGACCGTTCCCGAATACCGATGGCGCCGGAGAAGGTCCATGTCGACGTCCGCCATGACGAGCGTCTCGATGTTGGGCGTGCACTCGGCGGCAATGCCGTCACGCGCGAAGGAGAAGTCCAGCGGGGTGTAGATCCCCGACTGGGCGTAGTGCACGTCGGCGTTGTCCACGAAGGGCAGGTTTCCGGTGCACCCGGCGGCCACCACGAAGACGTCGTTCTCCAGGGAGCGGGTCAGAGCCGGGTAGCGGATGCGGAGGTAGTCCGCGCGATGGTCCGTGGCGAAAGGCACGAACAGGATCTGGGCGCCGCGGCCGGCCGCGATGCGGGCCAGCTCGGGGAACTGAACGTCGTAGCCGACCAGGATGGCGACCTTGCCGCGGTCCGTGTCGAAGACCTCCAGCCGGTCGCCTCCCTCCAGGCCCCACCACCTCTGCTCCCCGGGTGTGACGTGGAGCTTGGTCTGCCGCTCGATGGTGCCGTCGCGGCGGAAGAGGTACGCGACGTTGTAGAGCCGGTCGTCCTCCAGCGTGAACTGGGAGCCGCCGATGACGTTGATGTTGTACTTCACGGCTCCCCGGGTGAAGAGATCCAGGTAATCCGGTGTCCGCGCTGCGAGGGCACGCACGGCGTCGGCGGGGCGCCGCTCCTTCTGGAGCCCCAGGAGTTGCGTGGTGATCAACTCGGGGAAGAGGACGAAATCGGCTCGAGCGTCGGCCGCCGCATCCATGAAGTAGGAGCACTGGGTACAGAAGTCGTCCCACGAAGCGATGGGGCGCATCTGGTACTGGACTGCGCACAGCCGTGCCAGTGAGACGCGGAGCCAGCGGCGCTGGGGCTCGCGGACGTAGTCCAGATTGGTCCACTCCAGGTGCGTGGCGTATCCTCGAGACGCCTCGTCGGAGGGTAAGTAGTCGGGAATGAGCTCGTTCAGGACAAAGCCGTTGGCCACCTGCGTGGTCAGCACCGGATCGTAGAGTCCCCGCTCAATGACCTTCTCCACGTACTCGCGGGCGGTCATCTCCGGCGGCTGACTCCCGAAGCCCGGGATGCGTCCCCCCACGACGATGCGGGCCAGGTTCAGACGTCGACACACGTCCTTGCGGGCATCGTAGAGGCGGCGGGCCAGGTGCATCCCGCGATACTCCGGGTCCACCATGATCTCGATGCCGTAGAGCGTGTCCCCCTCAGGCGTGTGGTTGCGGATGTATCCCGCGTCGGAGACCCGCTTCCAGTCGTGCCACTCCTCGTACCGATCGTAATCCACGATGAGGGAGTTGGACGATGCGACCACCTTCCCCCTGTACT
>JAJDNI010000036.1 GCA_022340755.1 Gemmatimonadota bacterium | reverse complement strand
ACAGCGGCAACAGTTGGATCGGCGGCATCCTGACGTCGGCCATGCGGAACATGACCGACAGCGTCGTGAGCGACCGCCTGCACAGCCACGCCGAGGCGGTTGGCCTGGACTGGCGCCAATATTGGCACCACCGCGACTACTCGTGGATGGGCGGCATCCTGTTCTCCAACGTCTCGGGCTCTCCGGAAGCCATCGCCGGCACCCAACAATCCAGCGCGCACTACTACCAACGCCCCGACCGGAGCGTCACCGGTGACGGGGTGTTCACCACGCGTTACGACCCGACGGCGACCTCGCTACGCGGCTACGGCCTGTACACGCGCGTGGGCAAGGATGGCGGCAAGCTGCTGTGGGAAGCGATGACGAACATTCGCAGCCCCGGATTCGAGGTCAACGACCTCGCCTATCAGAACCGCGCCGACTACAAGTGGTTCAACGGCAACATCGGCGGGAGCTGGACCATCCCGACGAGTTGGTACCGGAGCATCTTCACCAGCTTCGGCGGAGCCACACAGTACAACTACGACGGCGACCGGACCTGGAGCCTGGTGCAGACCTACTACGGCATGGAGTTCCTCAACTACTGGAACCTGCGGCTGTTCTGGATCTACAACGTCCCCTCGTACGACGACCGCCTCACGCGAGGTGGTCCGGTGGTCAAGCGGGCCGGATATGACTTTGGGCACTTTCAGGTCTCGACGGACGCCCGCCGCCGCGCCGTCTTCGACTTCACCGTGGAGGTCGCGCACGGGGTGAAAGCGCCGACGCACATGCTCACGATTCAGCCGGGCGTGGCGGTCAAGCCCGCGGAGAGCGTCTTCATCCAACTCTCACCGCGCTATTCGCGCGATGAGGATGCTGCTCAGTACGTCACGGCCATCGACGATCCCACGGCAACGGCTTTCTATGGGACCCGCTACGTCTTCGGCTTCGTGAAGACGAAGACGGTGTCCCTGGACACGCGCGTCTACTGGACCTTCACGCCGAACCTGACCCTGCAGCTGTACGCCCAGCCCTTCATCGCCAGCGGCGACTACACGTCGTTCCGCGAGTTCGCCCGGCCGCGGAGCATCGAGAAGCTCGACTTCGGCAAGGATGTCGGCACGGTGGCGTACGACACTCAGGCCAACACCTACCGTATCGATCCCGACGGCTCGGGCGCGGCGGAACCGTTCACCATCGACAACCCGAACTTCACCACCACATCGCTACGCGGCACGGCGGTGCTTCGCTGGGAGTACAGCGCCGGCTCCACTCTGTACCTCGTGTGGACGCAGCAGCGCTCGGGCTACGATCCGGCGGGCAGCTTCGACCTCGCCGGTGCTCGCTCGGCGATCCTGGGGAATCGGCCCACGAATGTGTTCCAGCTGAAGGCCACGTACTGGCTGGGGCGGTGACGCGGGGGCGCTTCCTTGCCCGAGCTGTCGTCGCCAACGAAAGGCCCCCGGTTCGCGAGCGGCCCCGAGGGGCGCGCCCCGATCCGGGGGCCCACGAACCGAAGCAGCCCTACTTCACCGTGTTGATCATGTCGAAGATCGGCAGGTACATCGCCACGATCATGCCACCCACCACCACGCCCAGCACCACGATCATAATGGGCTCCATGGCGGACAGCAGCGCCTCCACGGCCGCGTCGACCTCCTCGTCGTAGAAGTCGGCGATCTTGCTGAGCATGTCGTCCAGACCACCGGTCTGCTCACCCACGTTGATCATCTGGACCACCATGGGCGGGAATACTCCCGACTCCTTGAGGGGCCCGGCGATCGTCTCACCGCCCGCGATGGACGCCCGGGACCCCATGACCGCGTCGTGGATCACCCGGTTGCCGGAGGTCTTGGCGGTGATCTCCAGCCCCTCGAGGATCGACACGCCCGAGGAGACCAGCGTACCGAGCGTACGCGTGAAGCGGGACACCGCCGACTTCCGCTGGAGGTCGCCCAGGATCGGCATCCCGAGCAGCATCCTGTCCATCACCAGCCGTCCGTTGTCGGTCTTGTAGAAGGCCCGGATCGCGATGACGATCCCGAAGAGCACGCCGCCCACCGCCCACCAGTAGCCCTTCAGGATGGCCGACATCTCGATGACGATGCGGGTCGGCAGCGGGAGCGGGACGCCCGCCGAAGCGAACATGTTCTGGAACGTCGGGATCACGAAGATCAGCAGAATCACGATGGCCGAAGCGGCCACGGAGAGGATCACCGCCGGGTAGATCATCGCGCCTTTGATCTTCCGCAGCAGCGCGTCGTTCTTCTCCAGGAACGCGGCCAGACGCAGAAGGATCGTGTCCAGGATACCGCCGGCCTCACCCGCTGCCACCATGTTCACGTACAATTCGGTGAAGATCTTCGGGTGACGCCCCATGGCGTCGGCCAGGGTGTGTCCCGACTCGACGTCGTACAGCACTTCCTGGATGGTCTTGCGCAGGAACTGGTTCTCGGTCTGCTCCGCGAGGATGTCGAGGCTCTGTACCAGCGGCAGCCCCGAGTTGATCATGGTGGCGAACTGACGGGTGAAGATGACGACGTCGCGCGTCTTCACCCCGGTGCCGATGGAGAAGTTGAGTGATTTCGATTTCTCCCGCACCGAGACGGGAATCATCTTCTGCCTGTGCAGATAGGCGAGGACGTCGTCCTTGTTGGCGAGCTCGATCTCGCCCGACTGGATGTCCCCGCCCGTGGCGGGCCTCGCGGAATACGCAAACGTGGGCATGTTCCCTTACCTCGGCGTCAGCCCTGCATGGAGGAGGGTGCCGGCTCACCCACGGCACGAAGCAGCTCGGTGGGATCGCCGGAGCGCTTGAGCGCCTCTTCGAGCGTGACCTCGCCCTTCATGTACAGCATCTGCAGGGCGTCGTTCATAGTCTGCATGCCGTGCTTCTTGCCGGCCTGCATGAGCGAGTAGATCTGGTGGATCTTCTCGTCTCGGATGACGGCGCGGATCGCCGGAGTGCACACCATGATCTCCGCGGCGGCGACGCGGCCCTTCCCCTTCGCCCGGGGCAGGAGCGTCTGTGTGATCACGCCCTCGAGCACGAAGGCCAGCTGGGCCCGGATCTGCCCCTGCTGGTGCGCCGGGAACGCGTCGATCATGCGGTTGATGGATTCGGCGGCGGAGTTCGTGTGCAAGGTCGCGAACACCAAGTGCCCGGTCTCGGCGATGGTTAGCGCCGCCGCGATGGTCTCCAGATCCCGCATCTCGCCGATGAGGATGACGTCGGGGTCCTGGCGCAGCGCGTACTTCAGCGCGGCGTTGAACGTCTTGGTGTCCGCCCCCACCTCCCGCTGGTTGATCATGCAGTTCTGGTGGCGGTGGATGAACTCGATGGGGTCCTCGATGGTGATGATGTGCCCCTTCCGGTCGCGGTTCACCTTGTCCACCATCGCCGCGAGGGTCGTTGATTTTCCCGATCCCGTCGGCCCGGTCACGAGAACCAGTCCCCGCGGTCTTTCCGCCAGCTTGTTGACGATGGGCGGCAGCCCGAGCTTCTCGATGCTGATGATCTCGTAGGGGATCTGCCGGATGGCCATGGCCACGCAGCCCCGCTGCTTGAACACGTTGCCCCGAAATCGCGACAGGTTCTGCACCCCGAAGGAGAAATCCAGCTCGTCCTCCGTCTCGAACCGCTTCTTCTGGTTCTCGGTGAGGATCGAGTACGCCAGGGACAGGGTGTCCTTGGGCGTCAGCACCTGACCGGTCCTGGAGTCTACCAAGTCTCCGTCGACGCGGAGCTTCGCGGGGTTGCCCACGGTGATGTGCAGGTCGGAGGCGCCTCGCTGGATCATCTCCTGAAGGAGGATGCGCAGGCTGAGCTCCTGCGGCTGCGGCTGACCGGTCTGAGCCGGCTGGTTCATCTCGGAGTTCCTCGAAACAGGGTGGTCAGGGGCTGCATCAGTCGGCGACCGTCGTCTCCTTCACGACTTCGTCGAGCGTCGTCATGCCGCGCTCGACCTTCTTCAGGCCATCCTCACGAAGCGTGAGCATCCCTTCCGCTCGCGCGAGATCCCGGAGCTCGTCCGTGCTGGCCTCCTGCATGATGGCCTTGCGCAGCGCGGTACTCATGATCATGACCTCATAGAACCCGCAACGTCCCTTGTAGCCCGATCCGCCGCAAGCATCACACCCCTCCCCCTTGAGGAAGGTCTGGTTCGACGCCCAGTCCAGGGGGACCTTCGCGGACCTCAGGAACTCCTCCGGGTAGGTCGTCTCCACGACGCAGTTCGGACAGATGCGCCGGGCGAGGCGCTGAGCCGAGAGCAGGTTCAAGGCCGATGCCACGTTGAAGGGCTCGAGCCCCATGTCGATCATGCGCGTGATGGTGGACGGCGTGTCGTTCGTGTGGAGCGTGGACATCACCAGGTGTCCGGTGAGCGCCGCCTTGATGGCGATGCCGCCTGTCTCCAGGTCACGGATCTCACCGACCATGATGATGTTGGGATCCTGCCTGAGGAACGCCCTGAGCGCCGCGGCGAAGGTCATCCCGATCTCGTTCCGGACCAGCACCTGGTTGATCCCGTAGATGTTGTACTCGACGGGGTCCTCGGCCGTCATGATGTTGGTCTCGATGGCGTTCACCTGCGACAGCGCGGAATACAGCGTAGTCGTCTTCCCCGAGCCCGTGGGGCCGGTCACCAGCACCATGCCGTAGGGCCGCTGGATGGCCCACATGAAGTCGCGCTCGGCCTTGGGCTCGAACCCGAACTTCGTGAGGTCGAAGGTCAGGTTGGCCTTGTCCAGGATACGCATCACGATCTTCTCGCCGAAGATCACGGGCAGGGTGGACACGCGGAAATCCACCACCCGGTTCTTCAGCTTGAGCTTGATGCGCCCATCCTGCGGCACCCGCCGCTCGGCGATGTTCAGGTCTGCCAGGATCTTCACGCGCGAGGTGATGGCCGCCTTCATCTTCATGGGCGGCTTCATGACCTCCTGGAGGGCGCCGTCGATCCGGTAGCGGATCCGGAGCTCCTTCTCGAAGGGCTCGATGTGGATGTCGGACACACCCTTGAGCACGGCGTCCGTAAGCAGGCCGTTGATGAACTTCACCACCGGAGCCGAGTCCACCTCGGCCTGGAGCGTCGAGATGGAGACGTCCTCGTCGGCCTCCTCGAGGACCTCCACGTTCTCCTCGCCGAACTCCTCGAGGATGGTGCTGATGTGGGCGTCGACCTCCGCCCCGTAGTAGTTCTCGAGGTGCTTGCGGAGGGTGTACTCCCCCACGATCACCGGCTCGATGTCCAGCTTGGTGATGAACTTCAGGTCGTCGATGGCGCTGAAGTCGGTGGGGTTGGTCATGGCCACCGTCAGCATGCGCCCCACCCTGCGCAGGGGAACGACGAGATGCTTGTTGGCCACGTCGGCGGGGATGAGCCGGAGGAGCTTCTCTTCCACGGTGACCTTGTCGAGGTCCACCGCGGGCACGCGGTACTGCCTCGCCAGCATCCGCGTGAGGTCCTCCTCGGCGACGAAGCCCAGCTTCACCAGGGAGTACCCGATGCGGCTGCCGCTGGCTCTCGCTTCCGCCAAGGCTTCCTGGAGCTGTCGGTCCGTGATCAGCCCTTCACGGACGAAGAGATCCCCTAGGCGGACCTCCTGGGCAACCTTGGCTGACATCGGCTCCGTTCCTGGTGGTAAACAAATGGCGGGCGGTGATCGTGTGCTAATCTCAACAATAGGGAAGGGCTCCCGGCCGATACAAGAGAGGAATACCGTCCACGGCGTGTCAGCCATTCCTTCCGGACGGGTCCGACGCCCATTCTGGCCCCTCATCGGTAGACGGTTGCGAGACCCTTGAGTCGAGCCACGGTGGCGGGTCCGATGCCTCTCACGCGGGCGAGCTCCTCCAGGGATGAGAAGGGCCGTTCGCTTCTGGCCTCCACGATGCGCCGGGCCAACGCCGGCCCGACGCCGGGAAGGGTCTGGAGGGCCGCTTCGTCGGCGCGGTTCACGTCGACAGGGGCCTTCTCCACCTGCACCGACCCGCTTCCCGGCCGCCTGGATACGGCGCCCGCCGTTCGGGGGCCAGCCGGTGTCACCGGAAGAGCAGAGTGCGGCTCGACGTGAAGGTTGGGCAGCATGCGCCGCAGCGTGGCCGGACCGACCCCCCGCACCCTGGTGAGCGCCTCCGGCGCTGGGAACGGCCCGTTTTCCTCCCTGTCCCTGACGATGGCGTTCGCCGTGCTCGGGCCGATACCCGGCAGGCGGTCCAACTGCTGTGCGGTGGCGCGGTTGGGGTCGAGTCGCTCGCCCTCGGCCAGGGGGCGTTCCCGCTCCTTCGTGTCGGCGAGATCGGAGTCGCTGGTGGCCAGAAGGTTGGGCAGTAGGTCCGCGCCCGAGATCTCGGCGGGGCTCCGCGCGGTGCTCCATACCCAGCGAGCGGCGCTGAGCCCGACCAGCACCACGATGGCGAGGCGAAGCGCCCGGATCTCTGCGTCGTGCATGGGTTCCAGCCTGACGCCGGGTGCGGGGCACGGGAATGTTCGAACGAGCCCAGGGCGAGGGGACAACTCAGCCACGCGCCCGCTCGCGAGCCGATGCCCACGCGACGCGGCGTGCCCCGGGGATGGAGCTCCGCTATCCCCCGGGAGTCGGTAGCACGCCGGCCGAAAACTGGAGTTGGCCGAAGATCCCGATCTGGAACTGCGTCGAGCCCGTCTGCTGCCCCACGTACGACTGACGGTCGTCGTAGCTCATCTGCAGCCCGACGTCGAAGCCACCCACCGTGGTGTCCAGCGACAGGTTCAAGCTACGCCGGAGCTGGTCCAGGAACGGCACGCATTCGATCTGCGCCACCGTGCTTCGGCAATCCCTCTCGGCGGTGTAGGAGCCCAGGACGTTGAGCCGGACCGGCTGGTCGAGGCGCTTCCCGAAGGAGCCCGGAGGGGTGAAGCGGGAGGTCATGGAGATTCGGTGGACCACCTGCAGGTGCTCGGTATTGCCCGTGGGATCGGTGGCTTGACCGTCCTGCCAGGAACCCTGGTAGGAGGTGACCATGGCCCCGAGCCAGGTCACCGACAGGTTCACCGGGACCGCTCGATCCACCTGGTCGCGGCGCTGAGGCCCCAGGCCCCCGTAGAGCGTCTTCCGGGAGGTCCTCACGTACCCCGACGATGCCGTGACCTCCTTCATGCCCGTGAAGGTCGGCAGCCGCAGCACCGGCAGCGCGACCCGCACGTCCGGCCACCGACTCTGGCGGAGCGTGCGGTCGCTGCGCGTGTCGAGGGTGGCACCGTGGGTCCGCTGGTACCCCACGTCGAAGCCGGCCCCTCCTGCCAGACGCACACCGGACCCCAGGGTCCAGGTTTGCTGGTCCGTCATGGTGGCGGCGGTGTCTCCGTCCATGACGCGGAACGCGTCGGTGCTACCCCAGCCGAACTGGTATCCGGTTCCCGGCGTTACGGGCTCCCGCTCGAAGCGCGAGACCAGTCCACTCTGGTACGTGGCGGTCAAGGGCTTGAGGGAGCCCACCATGTTGCGGAACTGTGTGATGTTGGCCGGCTCGCTGGGCTTGGCCGGGCCAACCCACGACGTGGCGAGCAGTCCAGGGTCCAGCGCCAGGGTCGCCTGCCAGTTCCGCTGTCCTCGGGCGTTCCGGGTCAGCTGCAGCACGCTGTCGGGGGAGGAGCGGTCCCCCAGCAGATAGTTGGCGTTCCGGTCGGACTGATAGACCGTCGTCATGTCTAGGTCGGAACGCAGCCACGAGAGGATCCTGGGCCGGAACCCGAGGCGGGTCCTCAGCGATCGGTTCGTCTCCCAACCGAGATCGACGCCGGCCAGGCGTGCCCGCTCGGCCCGGATGAGGTCCTGAACGCGAACGTCCGAGACCGCTTCGTCCGGCTTCAGCAGGTCTCGAACGGTCTGCATCGTGAAGTCCGCCACCATGGGAGACAGCGGTCTGAATCGCACGTCGGCCGCTGTCTCCACGGTCTCTCGCGGCGCGAGCGTGGGTATGGCGAGAGAGTCTTCGGGTACCTGGATGATCCGCTCGAAGCGGAGGATCCGGTTGTCCTGACGCACGTAGGCCGTGCCCAAGGAGAGGCGCTCGGGGGTCCACCGCACCCGGCTGCCGAGGAGTGGATCCTCCAGGAACCCAGGAAGCAGGCTGCGGACCGCTCCTTGCGCGAAGCCGGGAATCAGGGCGAAGTCGCGTTCGGCGGGTTGCCGTTCCCACCCCACACTGGCAGTCAGACCCCGGGACTCGTTCTCGGTGGTGATCGTGGACCCATGCGCCTTCGTGTACGCGACGCGCGCGTCCAGGCCGTTCACAACGAGACCCAGCAGGGGATCGGCGGCGGGCGTGCGCTTTCGGAACGCCACGCCGACCCGGGTCTGGCTGGCGTTGGTCGGTCGCAGCCCGCGGATCTGGTTCGCCCTCAGGTCCGACCCCGAGAGGAAGACGGGATCCTGGCTGGTGCGGTCCAGGGAGACCGTCACCGGCATCTCGACGCCCCACGTCGAAGGGGCGAAGCGGTCCAATCGGAGCGTCGACGTGAAGTTCAGGGACCGGTCGGTCTGGTACGTGGGCTCGTCGCGGAGCTGCCGAAAGAGGGCACCACGGTCCGTGACGGAGAGGTGGCTCGTCACGACCCCCGCTGCGTCAAGGGTAGCCTCGAAGGAGGTGGCCATGCCCGCATCCCGGAGGGGCCGGCCCAGGCGGAGCTCGTCCACCCAGATCTCGCCGGAGAAGGGGGCCGATCCCTCGTTCCAGACTCCGACGGAAAGCTCCCGCACGTGGGCGAGGTCCGGAGCCCTCCCGCGGTCCTTCAGCACCACCGCGTACGTGGAGTCCTGGGACCAGACCATCACCGGTGGGTCGCCGGGTCCCGGCGGGTGCAGCAGCAGCTCTTCCTCGGCCCGCTCGCGCAGGTCGAGCCATTCCTGGAAGTCGACGACCACCTCCGGAAGCCAATCCCCGGGCGTCACTCCCGCAGGGCTCGCCGGGGGGTTCAGCCTGGTGCGGTAGAGGTAGAAGTTGTCGGCGTCGGTACCCGCCTTGAAGAAGAAGTAGTGCGGCCTGTCGGGACCGAAGTCACCGCTCCTCGGGACCACCCAGAGCCTGGCCTGACGGTACTGGAGGAAGTTCCGCGGGCGCTGCGGGAATCGCTGATAGACCTCCGCGCGGCCGCCGCCGGGGACATCCCCGAACGTCAGGGCCATGGACTTCTCGTTGAACTCGATGCCCTGTCCGGCGAACGCCGTCGTGGGGTTCGCGAGTTGCTCCAGCACGCCGGGGGGTGAGGTGTACGCGTCTCCCTCGGTTACCCGGGACGCGGTACCGACCTCCACCCGGCCCTCCCCCGCCAGGGTGTCGCCGACGATCCCGGTGAGCACGCCCTCCGCCGCCCGCCGGATCCACCGGGAGCCCACCAACCGCATCCGCGCCAAGCGGATCTGGCCCCTGCGTTGCCCGGTCACCGTGAGGCGCAGGTCCTTGACCGCGCGCAGGTCGGCGTCGGTGATGGTCCCGCCCACGTCCACCGCGTCCGGGCCTCGGATGGGAATCCGGTAGAGGCGGAAGGGCGTGTGGGTCTCGGCTGTGTCCCGCGCGAGGTACGGGGAGGTCCCGTCCAGGCGAACCACGTAGCGGAGGTGGCGCTCCTCCGTATCCAGGTTGCCGTTCTCGTTCAGGTCCTCGGAGTCACGCCGGCCGTTACCGCGTGTGCAGTCCGCGCGAGGGTCGCCCTGCCGGTAGATGCGGCCGGGCTCAGCCATGCACGTCTCCACCCAGACACCCCGCCGGTCCCGCTCGGTGCTCCAGATCTGGCCCAGGCTCGGATCGGCTTCCTGGTCCAACGTGCCCAGTCCCCACCGGTCCCCCGTGTCTGCCCTGGTGCCGCTGGTGTTCCCTACCGAGTCCACGAAGAAGGCGTCTTCGCTGACGCTACCCAGGTCCACCACCAGCGTAAGGGCTTCACCCCCCGCGGCATAGAACTCCAGGTAGTCGGTCTTGGTCAGATCCAGGCCCGTCGTGGACAGCGGGCTGGTCACCGATCTCCAGGACGGCCTCGTGACCTGCTCCCGCCCCAGGCCGCCGAACGTGAGCAGCATGCCCGGCTCCCGCACCTCGGAGCCCGCCACCCGGATCTGGTGATCGATGTCCTCGCGGGGGTAGTAGCCTTCCTGGACCCCCACGCTGTCTCCGAACGCCGTCTCCACGACCCACGAGTGCTGCCATACCAGGGACGTCGCGTCGGTGGCGTCGAGCGCGAGGGGCAGGATGTCCGTCGCTCCCTGGGTGGACGCCGGTGCGCTCCCCAGATCCCAGGCCGAGGACAGAAGGGAGATCGGCAGTTGGGCGGCGGCGTCGAAATCGTCGATGAACGCCGTGCCCCGCGTGTTGGGATTGGGCAGCGAGACGGCCATCTCGCCGTTCACCGACAGCGTCGAGTTGCCGGCGAAGCGCAACCCGGGAACCGCGTCGAGGAACCGGTCCAGCCACTCCATGGGAGTGGACAGGTTGCCGCTGATGCCCCCGGTAAGGGCAGCCCCGGGCTCGGTGCCGAGCTGCGGCCGCGTCACCACCGAGCGCTCCGACTGGTAGAGGCCCAGCACGTCGATGCCGCCGTAGCTTCCCAGGGCGGCGTGGGTGTGAAGACCGAACACCTGAGTCGGGGAAACCTGGAAGAGAGCGCGCTGCTCCCACGATGCCCGGATGGGCGCGTCAGGGTTCGACGCGAAGAGTTGATTGGCCTCGAGGAGGCGCACCTGACCCACGTCGTAGTCGATCTCGTAGTCCACCCCTCGCACCAAGAGGCGATCGCCCAGCCGGATGCGCTCGCTCCCCTCCCGGATGCCGAGGGCCCCCAGCGAGAACGAGGAGATCACCCCCTGGGAGCGGATACGATACGACATGGTGAGACGGAAGAGCCCGGCGTTGTTGCGCTCGAATGGATCCACCTCATCGTAGATGCGGTGGTTCGCGTCGCCGCCCAGGATGCCGGCGGTCTCCTCCGCGGTGAGGCCGAGGGAAGGCAGCGGCGGGGGCTCCGCGAAGGGGTGCAACGTCGGGAAGATCACGAACGTGCCCTGGACGCTCTGCTGGTCCCCGAAGAACCCGTCGCCCGGGGTGTAGACCGCCGCCGCATCGAGCACATCCGTGGGCGACTCCTCATCCAGGCCGAAGAGCCGCAGGAACGTGATGTCGTCCCCATTGGGGGCGCGCTTGAACGTACGCCCGGCGGACCGCTCCCCCAGAGAGACGGTGAGGTCCACCGATCCCGGCTCGACGTCCCTCGAGCCGGACACCCGGTAGACCTGGTGCATCTCGAAATCCCAGGTGGGCATGCCCGGCTGGTGATTCGCCCCGGAGGCCTTCAGGAGTCGCAGCTTGGGGCGGCCGCCGAAGTTGTTGATGCGCTCGGGGTTGTAGTCCCCCACCGTGTCGCCGGACGCCGTGATGTACGTCACGGCAAGCATCTGGTCGGTGCGCAGCGGAGTGCGCAGCACGATCCACAGGCCCGACGGGTGCACGAAGTAGTCGACCCCCGGCTGCAGGTATCGGAACCAGCCCGATTCCTTGATCTCTCCACCCGGTCCGTCGGCGATGGCGTCGGCCTGAATGAAGCCCTGTACCTGCTGGCGCTGTGCCGGCTCGTCGTCGAATTGGTAGAGCTGGATGGGGTCGGAGCCCGGCTCCACGGACGCGGGAGCCGACGCCGCGTCCAGATCGAGGACGTTGACGGCGGGATAGCGGTCGATCTGGTGGGGGTCGATGAGAAAGAAGAACTGACCCTTCACGTAGTTGGCATCGTCCAGGACCAGCGTGTCCTCCTGGACGAAGGCGCGCTGATCTCCGATCCCGGTGAGGCGGAACTCCCGGCTGTTGAGGTCTCCCCTCTGCTGCGCCCACACCGTCTGGAAGTCGAGGGGCCCGAGCTGCCCCTCCGCCTGGAACCCGAAGTTGCCCGCCGGGATGCCCTCGGTCAGGAAGCGGGACCGAGGGAGGTTGAAGGTCACGTCACCGACTTCCAGGCGGCGCAGGATGTCGTCCTCGGCACCCTCGTAGAAGATGTTGATGCGGTTGGCGGCGTCGAACTCTCTGCTCTGATCGAAGTCCACGTCCACCCTCACCCGGTCCAGGATGGTACCGGCCACCTGGACACCGAAGCGCATATCGGGGCTGAGCTGTGGGATCAGCGTGGGGCTGCAGCTCTCCCGGAACTGCGGATCGCAGGGGCGGAACCGGTTCCAGTCTCCTCCGAGCTCCGTGCGGGCCCGCACGCGCATTGCGAGATTCGCGTAGTCGGTGACGAACCGCGGGAGCGCACCGGGGGTGGTGTCGGCACCGGTCGGGGTCGCAGCCGGGACCGGCGCCGGGGGCAGGAAGAGTACGGAGTCCGCGCGGAAGACCCCCCAGTTCGCGACGCGGTGGCGCAGCACGTCGGCGAAGAGCGAGTCGGAGCTCACGTAGGGCGCCAGCATGCTCTCGAAGCGCTCCCGCAAGTTCTGGCCCGGGAACGTGAGCGGAAGGCGAAGCGAGAAGATGCCACCCGTGCCGATGGGGATGTCCCTCAACCCCAAGCGCAGATGGGGATGGCCCGGAGCCGCCGCGAGGCCGGCCCGTACGGTCGCCGGAGGACGGGCCAGGTCGGGACGGAGGATGGTGTCCGACGGGAACGCGCCCCCCAGCTGCGCGGCGCGACCCGGGTACACTATGGGGTACCCTGCCTTTCCGGGCTGCCGGGGCGCGGCGAGCATGGACGCGCCTCCCGGAACCAGGGAGGCGCCCGCAGCCAGCGCCAGGACCAGGACGGGGGGTCGCACCACGTCTAGCGCTCGAACCGACGGGGTCCGCTCGGTGTACGCACAGGCTGACGCGCACCCGACGGCCGCGCTCTGCGCCTTGAGCGCAACCCGGCCCGTGGGTAACCTTGGCGCGCTGCCGGCCGCCTTTTCGCACCTTCGTTGCCTGGGAAGTCCACCATGCGGATAGGAGTGCTCGACCGATATCTGATACGGGCCCACACGGGTCCGTTCCTTTTCGCGTTGTCAGCCATCACCGGTCTTCTCTTCCTCAACGCAGTGGCGCTGCGGATGGAGAGCCTCGTGGGAAAGGGGCTGCCCTGGTCGGTCCTGGGGCAGTTTATGCTCCTGTCCCTGCCGCACACCATCGCGTTGTCCCTCCCCATGGCGGTACTGGTGGCCGTCCTGTACGCCTTCAGCGAGCTCACCGAGCACAACGAGATCACGGCGCTGGCGGCCGGCGGAATTCGTCCCGGCCGTGTGCTGGTACCTCTCCTGGTCATGGGCCTGCTGACCACCGGTGTCATGCTGTACTTCAACGACGCCGTCCTACCGGAAGCGAACCACCGGTTAAAGAACCTCCTGGTAGACATCGGTCGCAAGAGCCCGACGTTCGAGCTGCGTGAAGGCGTGGTGAACGAGATCAAGACGAACGGCGACCGGGACAGCTACTTCCTCACCGCGACACGCATCGATCCCAAGGCCAACACCCTCGAGGACGTCGCCATCTACGACCGCAACGACCCCAATCGGGAGCGCACCACCTACGCCGCCCGGGGCGCCATGGCGTTCAACGCCAATCGAACCGACCTGTTCCTCACCTTGTACGATGGCCAGGTGATGGAGCTACAGAACGACCCCGAGGGCGGCTTTCAGCGCCTCTACTTCGGGAAGGAGATCATTCCCATGCGCGGGGTCGGGGACGAGCTCGAGCGCCGCATGGGAGGCAGTGACCGGGGCGACCGCGAGATGGACTTCGCCACCCTTCGGCAGAACGCGCGAGAGAAGGAGGCGGAAGAGGCCTCCGTGCGCGACGAGAGCCGTGCCCGGGCCCTGGATGCCGTGCGAAGCGCCCTGGGACTTCCCCAAGCCAACGACACGCTCAACGAATGGGAGCCCACCCGAGTTGCCACGACCCACGGCACGATGTCGCTCTTGGCCCGTGACCCGCTGTCGCAGGGGGTGATCTCCTCCGCCCGCACCCGGGTCACCCGGGTGGATTCGCTGGAGGAGGCCGCCGACCGGTTCCGCACGGAGCTCCACAAGAAGTGGGCGATCGCCTTCGCCTGCCTCGTGTTTACGCTGCTCGGGCCACCGTTGGCTCTGCGGTTCCCACGGGGCGGGGTGGGCATGGTGGTGGCTGCCTCCTCCACGATCTTCGCCATCTATTGGATGGGCCTCATCGGCGGTGAGAGCCTCGCGGATCGTCGTGTGGCCAGCCCGGTGGTGAGCATGTGGATCTCCGACGTGGTGTTCTTCATCATCGGACTCACCCTGGCGATGCGCATGGGCCGCGCCGGGTCGACAGTGCGTGGTGGAGGGTGGGAGGACCTCTGGTTGCATGTCCGGGACGGGGTCGCGGGCATCTTCCGGCGCCTGCGCGGTGGCAGGGGCACGACCGAGGCCTGGGAGACGCGATGATTCGGATCCTGGATCGGCTCGTCGCCTGGACGTTCATCAAGCTATTCGTGGTCTTCCTGGCAGCGGCGCCTCCCCTCTTCATCCTCGGGGACATCACGGAGAACCTCGCCGGCTACCTCGATCGGGGACTCACCCGGATGGAGGTGGCCAAGGCGTACGTGTATCAGCTGCCGATGTTCATCCAGTGGTCGTTCCCCATCGCGGCGCTGGTGGCGGCGGTGTTCACCGTCTACGGCATGACCACCCACCGGGAGCTCGTTGCGGCCAAAGCCGGCGGCATCTCGTTCCACCGTGTGGTACGCCCGATCCTGGTGATGGGGGTGCTTCTCACCGGAGTGGCCCTGGGCCTCACCGACGTGGTGCCCCGGGGAAAGCGCATCGCGTCCCAGATCCTGAAGGCCGAGGATATCCGCACGTCCTTCCGGAGCGACTTCGTATACGAGGCCGACGACGGCACCACCTGGCAGGTGGGTCACCTCATGGCGGCCGACGGCCGCATGAGGAACGTCACCGTCGAGCTTCCTCCCACGGACACGTCCGCGGCGCTCTACATCAAGGCCAATGACGCCCTCCGGGATTCGATCTCGGGCTGGACCTTCATCAGCGGATACGCGCGCCGCCTGTACTCGGACAGCACCGAGAGCGTGTTCCAGTTCGCGCGCCTGTGGGTCCCAGGCTTCACCGAGCGCCCCGACGAGCTTCTCGAAGCGCCTCGACAGCCCGACGAGATGACCTACGCGGAGCTCACCCACCTGGCGCACGTCGTCGAGAGGTCGGGAGGCAACGCCGGGCGCCTGCGGGTCAAACAGGAGCAGAAGCTCTCCATCCCCGTGGCGACGCTGGTGGTCATTCTCTTCGGCGTTCCCCTGGCGACCAGCAGCCGGCGGGGTGGGACGGCGTACGGGGTGGGCATCTCCCTTGGCACCACGATCCTCTACCTGCTCCTCTTCAAGGTGGCGGCGGCCATGGGCGCCGCGGGCACCATCTCGCCGTTGATGGCGGCGTGGGTCTCCAACGTCCTGTTCGCGACCGCCGCCGCGGTGCTCCTGGTGCGCGTCCGGACGTAAGGGCGGAGCGTCGCGCCCCTTCTGCGCAGCTTAAACGCCTAACCAAGCCGTAGCGTCGTTAGGAAGCCCTCGGTCAGGACGCCCTCGCACACCTCTTCCACCGGCCCGCGGAGCACGACGTCCAGCCCGGGAGCAACCGTCACACCGAGGTCCCCACCCTCGAGGTGGATGATGATCTCCCCGGGCTCCAGCAGGCCCTCCGTCACCGCCGCGACGGCGACAGCGCACGACGACGTCCCGGACGCCGAGGTGTGTCCTACGCCCCGCTCCCAGATGAGCGCTTTGCACGCCCGCGGCCCCACGACGGAGGCGACCTGCACGTTGGAGCCCCGCGCAAGCGCGGGGTGCGTGGCGAGGGACGGGCCCCAGCGCAGGAGTCGCTCCTCGGTAGCGTCGTCGGTGAAGACCACCACATGGGGGTTGCCCACCCGGACCGGCACGATGCCGACCCGTTCGCCGCTCTCCAGCTCGAGGCGCCCCGCAGCGTCCAGCGCCGCCGGGTCGAGTGCCACCGCGTCCGGCCCCACCTGCGCCGCGCCCATATCCGCGGAGACGTCGTAGAGGGGCGGTGTCGAGCTGTGCACGGTCATGCGCACCTGGTCCCCACCCACCTCTACCGTAAAGGGTTGGGTCCCTACACGCGCGCGACGCGCGAGGTACGAGGCCAGGATGCGCAAGCCGTTGCCACTGCGCTCGAACTCCGAGCCGTCGGGGTTGAACATGCGGAGCCGGAAGGGGGGCCCTCCAGAGAGGAGGAGGACGATCCCGTCCCCACCGGGTCCCCTCCAGCGATCACACACTCGGGTGACCGCCTCCGGGCTCGCCCTCCAGGCGTCGCCCTCCTCGAAGACGAGATAGTCGTTGCCCAACCCGTGGGCCTTGTAGAACGCCGCCCCCACCCGCGGACGGCCCTGCGTTTCGTCGAACACGCCGTCTCCTCGTCACCGAAGGCCGGGAACACCGATCGCCAGCAGACAATGTCGCGTTCGCGTAGCGGACGTCCAAGACCGATGCGGGCACTCCCGGAGGATGTCCAGCGGCCACGGAAACCCCTCTAGGGGCATTGACGTAGGGCTTGATGATCCCCGCGATCGTCGGCCGCTCCGACAGCCGCATCGCAACGGTCGGTGAAGTGGCCCTGTCCAACGGGATCGACGACCGGCGGGGAGTTTCAGACGGGTAGCCGGAGGGGACGGGGGACGTCGAGCGATGTCGAAAACGGTGTGCGCGTTTGCCGCTGTGGCGGTTTTGGCCACGAGTGGAGGGTTGGGGGCACAGGGAATTCAGGTAAACACCGGATCGGCAAACTGGCTGCCGGTGGACACCACGAAGGTGGTCTCCGGGTGTCGCGCCGCGGCCGGACCACCGGTCCTGGTGGCCGAGCGGGTCGCCGACGCCGAGTTGCGGCTCGACGGCCGCGCTGTGGAGGCCGCGTGGGAGCGGGCCCCCGTGGCGACGCACTTCGTCCAGTACGAGCCCGGAGACGGAGACCCGGCCACCGAGCGCACCGAGGCGCGCGTCCTCTACGGCACCGACGCGATCTACGTGGCGATCCGCGCCTATGACTCCCATCCCGACCAGATCGTCGGACGCCTCACGAGGCGTGACCAGGACTCCTACTCGGACCAGGTCGGCGTCATCATCGACTCCTACCACGATCGCCGCACGGCCTTTCACTTCCAGGTCAATCCCGTGGGGGTGAAGACCGACATCTACCGCTTCGACGACACCAACGAGGACTCGGGGTGGGACGCGGTGTGGGACGCGGCGACGAGCCGCGACGCGGAGGGGTGGACGGCCGAGTTCCGCATCCCCTATTCGCAGCTGAGATTCAAGGACCGCCCCGTGCAGACGTGGGGGATCAACTTTTTCCGCATGATTGCCCGCAAGCACGAGACCGTCGTCTGGGCTCCCCTGTCGCGTCAGGACGCGGCCGTGGTCTCGAAGTCGGGGGAGCTCCGGGGGCTCACGAACCTGCGAGTTCCGAATCATCTCGAGGTCATCCCCTACACCCTCGCTCGGCTCGAGCGGGCTCCGGGCGACGCTGAGAATCCGTTCTATCGGCCCGACGCCACCGCCGGTGCGGTCGGTGCGGACGTCAAGTACGGCGTCACCAGCAACCTGACCCTCGACCTCACGCTCAATCCGGACTTCGGGCAGGTGGAGGCCGATCCGGCGCAGGTGAACCTCACCGCATTCGAGACCTTCCTGCCGGAGCGCCGGCCCTTCTTCCTCGAGGGAGCGAGCATCTACAGGTTCGGCATCGCACTCGGGGACGGCGACAACGCCAACGAGTCGCTCTTCTATTCCAGACGCATCGGCAGGGCGCCCCAGGGGTCGGCGGATGACCAGGGGGGGTACGTCGACGCACCGGAACAGACGACGATCCTGGGGGCCTGGAAGCTCTCGGGGAAGACCGCGGGTGGCTGGTCCATCGGCGCGCTCCAGGCGCTCACGGCTGAGGAGACGGCCCGGGTGGCCCCCGCCGACGGGCCCCGGCTGCGTGAGGCCGTGGAGCCCTTCACCAACTATGGCGTTCTCAGGGTCCAGAAGGACTTCCGTCAGGGGCGCTCGGCCCTCGGCGTGATCGCCACGACGGTGAACCGGAACAGCGCCGTGGCCGACCAGCTCGACCTGCGCACCGGCGCCTGGACCGGCGGCCTGGACTTCCGCCACCGGTTCGCCGACGAGAAGTACTCCATCGACGGGTACTTCCTGGGCTCGTACGTACGTGGATCGGAGGGTGCCATCGCCGCAACGCAGAAGTCGGCGGCGCACTACTACCAGCGTCCCGACGCGAAGAGCTTCAGCTTCGATCCGACGCGGACGAGCCTCTCCGGGGGCTCGGCGTATCTGTCCATCGGGAAGATCGGTGGAGGTCACTGGCGCTTCTCCACCGGGCTGCACACCCGCTCGCCGGGGTTCGAGGTCAACGACATCGGCTACCTGAGGGACGCCGACTCGTTCACCAACTGGCTGTGGGTGGGATACCGGCAGACGACGCCGGAGGGGCCGTTCCAGAGCTGGAATCTCAACACGAACGGATGGACGAGCTGGAACTACGACGGTGACCGGGCCGGGTTCGGCGGCAACGTCAACGGGTCTGCGCAGTTCAAGAACTTCTGGAGCGCCAACGTCGGCGTGAACCGGGATGCGAGCGTCTATTCCGGGCGCACGCTGCGAGGCGGACCCCTCTTCAAGGTCGAGCCCAGCACGAACTTCTGGACGGGCTTGAGCACCAACAGCCAGAACACGGTCTCGGTGAACGTGAGCACCTGGGGCAACGTCCGCTCCGAGAGCGACTCGTGGTCCCTCGGCGTCTCGCCCGGGGTGACCCTCCGCACCTCGGGAAGGGCCTCCGTCCGCGCAGGCGCATCCTTCAGCCGGAATGTCGACGACCGCCAATGGGTGGACGACTTCACGGGTACGCGCACCGACTACGTGTTCGGCCGCATCGACCAGACCACGGTGGGACTCGTCGCCCGCGTGGACTACGCCTTTTCCCCGACGCTTTCCCTGCAGGTGTATGCGGAGCCCTTCGTCAGCGCCGGCCGCTTCAGCGACTTCAAGCGGGTGGCCGACCCTCGCGCGGTACGGTATGTCGATCGGTTCGAGGTGCTGACCACCCGTGAAGCGAATGGAGTCATCTACACGGATGTCGACGGAAATGGCACGGAGGAGTCATTCGACAAGCCGGACTTCAACTTCAAGCAGTTCCGCTCGAACACGGTGCTACGCTGGGAGTATCGCCCCGGCTCCACCCTGTTCGTGGTGTGGTCTCAGGGCAGGAACGACTTCATCGAGGACGGAGCGTTCGACTTCAGCGGCAACGTGCGCACACTCTTCGACGTGCATCCGCGCAACGTGTTCATGATCAAGGCGAGCTACTGGTTGAGCCGCTGAGGGAACCGGGCCGATCCTCCCACCCGCGACGCTGCGCTTGGCCAGGGTCGTGGGCGGTGCTACAATGGAATGACAACTGAATCGGGGCGATTTGCGGCGTATTGCGGCCCCGCCGAAGGAGCTTCCGGGCTCCATAGGCGAACGAGCTAAAAAGCCCACGCCCCATCGCTCCGCTGCCGCGCGAAGGGGCTTTCGGCTTTCCGGAGAGGTAGTGATGACCCCAGCCAGGTCGACATCGGGCACCATGACGCGTGCCGAGCGCACCGCCCTCCTCCGGGCGCAGCTGCGCACGCGCATCCTCCTGATGGACGGTGCCATGGGCACCATGATCCAGGGATACGGCCTGGGTGAGGACGACTTCCGTGGGGCACGCTTCGCGGACCACCCCCGTGCGCTCCAGGGAGCCAATGATCTGCTCAGCCTGACACGGCCGGACGTCATCGCAGAGATCCATCGCGAGTACCTCGAGGCCGGGGCCGACCTCATCGAGACCAACACCTTCAACGCCACCCGGATCTCCATGGCCGACTACGACCTGGAAGGGGTCGTCCGCGAGATGAACCGTGAGGCGGCGCGGGTGGCGCGCGCCGAAGCCGACGCAGCGGAGGCCCGAAACCCCGATCGCCCCCGCTGGGTGATCGGCTCCCTTGGGCCCACGACACGGTCCTGCTCCATCTCACCGATCGTGTCCGATCCGGGAGCCCGTTCCGTGACCTTCGACGAGCTGGCGCGCGCGTATGCGGAGCAGGCCCGTGGGCTTTTGGAGGGCGGCGCGGACCTGCTCATGGTGGAGACGGTCTTCGACACCCTGAACGCCAAAGCGGCGCTGTTCGCCATCTCCGGAGTGCTGGCCGAGCTCGAGGAGGACGTGCCCGTCATGGTGTCGGGAACCATCACGGACCAGAGCGGCCGCACGCTGTCGGGACAGACCCCCGAGGCCTTCTGGAACTCGGTACGCCATGGGGTCCAGACGGGGCCGGTACGCACAAACGGGCTGCTGAGCGTGGGCCTCAACTGCGCCCTCGGGGTGGACCAGCTGCGACCCTTCCTGGAAGAGCTTTCCGACGTGGCCGACGTGCCCGTGAGCTGCTACCCCAACGCCGGTCTCCCCAACGACATGGGGGGATACGACGACACGCCCGAGCACATGGCCCGGGCCGTGCGCGAGTTCGCAGAGGCGGGCTTCCTGAACATCGTGGGCGGCTGCTGCGGCACCCGGCCGGAGCACGTGCGCGCCATGGCGGAGGCGGTGGCCGGTCTCGAGCCGCGGGTGCCGCGCGAGCTCGATCGGCGCACACGCCTGTCGGGCCTGGAGCCCCTGAACATCGGCCCGGATTCGCTCTTCGTGAACGTGGGAGAGCGAACGAACGTGGCCGGCTCCCGGCGCTTCGCCCGTCTTGTTCTCGCGGGGGACTACCAAGAAGCGTTGAGCGTCGCGCTCCAACAGGTGCAGGGTGGCGCCCAGGTCCTCGACGTGAACATGGACGAGGGGCTGCTGGAGTCCGCAGCCGCCATGACCAGGTTCCTGAATCTGGTGGCCGCCGAGCCCGACATCGCCCGTGTGCCGGTCATGGTGGACTCATCCGACTGGGCCGTCATCGAGGCCGGTCTGAAGACCCTGCAGGGAAAGGGGGTGGTGAACTCCATCAGCCTCAAGGATGGGGAACAGACCTTCCGCGAACGGGCCCGCCTCCTGCGGCGCTACGGGGCGGCTGCCATCGTTATGGCGTTCGACGAGGAGGGACAGGCCGACACCGTCGAGCGACGCGTCGCGGTCTGCCGGCGCGCGTACCGGATCCTCGTGGAGGAGGAGGGATTCCCCCCGGAGGACATCGTCTTCGATCCAAACGTCTTCGCTGTCGCCACGGGCATCCCCGAACATGATCATTATGCCGCGTGGTTCATCGAGGCGGTGCGGCGCATCAAGGAAGCCTGC
Organism: Gemmatimonadota bacterium; assembly: GCA_022340755.1. Lineage (GTDB taxonomy): Bacteria > Gemmatimonadota > Gemmatimonadetes > Longimicrobiales > Gaopeijiaceae > SZUA-318. The sequence goes on along the minus strand of JAJDNI010000036.1, from coordinate 28,554 downwards.
GCGGGCACGCTCACAAGCGGGGGCATCAGCAACGTCTCCTTCTCCTTCCGCGGCAGTCCCGAGGTTCGGGAGGCCATGCATGCGGCGTTCCTGTACCACGCCATCGATGGCGGCCTGGACATGGGAATCGTCAACGCCGGCGCGCTCCCCGTCTACGATGAGATCCCCGAAGACCTGCGCACCGCTGTGGAGGACGTTCTGTTCGCCCGTAGCCCCGGCGCCACCGAAGCCCTCACCCGGATGGCCTCCGAGCGCGCCGGAACGGCCGAGCGGCGAGCGGAAGTGGACACTGCGTGGCGGAGCCTTCCCGTCAGCGAGCGTCTGGTTCATGCCCTCGTCCAGGGCATCGACGCCTGGGTGGAGGAGGACGTCGAGGTCGCACGCCAGGAGATGGGGCGGGCCCTGGGGGTCATCGAGGGACCACTCATGGACGGAATGAACGTCGTGGGCGACCTCTTCGGGAGCGGGCGCATGTTCCTCCCGCAGGTGGTGAAGAGCGCTCGGGTGATGAAGAAGGCCGTCGCCTACCTGGTGCCCTTTCTGGAAGCGGAGCAGGCGGCCTCCTCCAACAAGGGCAAGGTGCTCCTGGCTACCGTCAAGGGTGATGTCCACGACATCGGCAAGAACATCGTGGGCGTGGTGCTGCAGTGTAACGGATACGAGGTGCTGGACCTCGGCGTGATGGTCCCCGCCGAGCGCATCCTCGAGGCCGCGCGGGAGGAGGGCGCGGACGTCGTGGGACTCTCGGGACTCATCACCCCGTCGCTGGACCAGATGGTGCACGTGGCGAAGGAGATGGAGCGCCTCGGCTTCGACGTGCCTCTGCTCATCGGCGGCGCCACGACCTCGCGGGCCCACACCGCGCTGCGGATCGAGGAGCGCTACCACGGCCCGACGGTCCACGTGTTGGACGCATCCCGCGCGGTGGGAGTCCTCGGTCGACTGCTCGATCCGAAGACCCGCGACGCTTTCGTCACCGAGGTCAGGGCGGACTACGCCGAGGTACGCCGCAGGCGAGCCGAGCGACGCGACCGCGCCGACACGCTGTCCCTCGACGAGGCGAGACGGCGGGCGTTCCGGACCGATTGGACCGCATACCCCGCGCCTCGCCCCGCCGCGCCCGGGATCCACGTATTTGACGTGCCGGTGGCGGAGCTTCGAAGGTGGATCGACTGGACGCCCTTCTTCCGTACGTGGGAGCTCGAAGGCGTCCATCCCGGGATCCTCGAGGATCCGGAGGTCGGCGAGCAAGCCGGCACGCTGTTGGCGGACGCCGGAGAGGTGCTCGACCGCATCGAGGCCGAGGGAGCGCTCCACCCCAGGGCCGTGGTGGGGATCTTCCCCGCCAACGCCGTCGGCGACGACGTGGAGCTGTACGCCGACGATGCCCGCTCGGAAGTCACGGCAGTGGTGCACGGCCTCCGGCAGCAGTTCGCGAAGGGAGGCCGCGCGAATCTCTGTCTGTCGGACTTCGTCGCGCCGAAGGGATCGGGCGTAGCGGACTGGATGGGTGCCTTCGCGGTAACCGCCGGCAGGGGGCTCGACCACCTCGTGGATGCCTTCAAGGACGAGCACGACGACTATTCCGCCATCATGGCCAAGGCGGTGGCCGACCGGCTCGCCGAAGCGCTGGCAGAGTACGCTCATGCCAAGGTACGGCGAGAGCTCTGGGGATACGCGGCGGACGAGTCGCTGGACAACGCCGCTCTCATCGCCGAAGGCTATCGCGGCATCCGGCCGGCGCCGGGCTACCCTGCCTGTCCCGATCACGAGGAGAAGCACACTCTGTTCGCGGTCCTGGACGTCGAAGCGAACACGGGCGTTCGCCTCACGGAGAGCTGCGCCATGGACCCGCCGGCATCGGTGAGCGGCTGGTACATCGCGCACCCCGCGGCCCACTACTTCGGTGTCGGGCGCATCGGTCCGGACCAGGTGAAGGACTACGCCGAGCGCAAGGGCATGGAAGTGGCCGAGGTGGAGCGGTGGCTCGCCCCTATCCTCGGCTACGAGGTGGGTACGACGCCGAGCCCGGAACGGGCGGCGAAGAAGGAGTCCCGGAGATGAGGAAGCTGCTGGAGGACGGGCGGGTGCACGTATTCGACGGCGCCATGGGTACGCTCCTGTATTCCCGAGGCGTGTTCGTCAACGTGTGCTACGACGAGCTGAGCCTCTCCCGGCCGGAGCTGGTACGCCAGATCCACGAGGAGTACGTGGCGGCCGGCGCGGAGGTCGTGGAGACCAACACGTTCGGCGCTAACCCCGTGAAGCTCTCGTCCTTCGGGCTCGAGGAGCGCACCGAGGAGATCAACCGAGCGGCCGCGCTTCTGGCTCGCGAGGCCGTCCGGGGCAAAGCCATGGTGGCGGGAGCCATCGGTCCCCTGGGGATCCGCATCGAGCCCTGGGGGCCCACGGGCCTGGACGAGGCGGAGGCGCTGTTCGGACGTCAGGTAGCGGGGCTCCTCGAGGCAGAGGTGGACGGCTTCGTGCTGGAGACCTTCTCCGACGTCAATGAGCTCGTGTGCGCCCTTCGGGCGGTGCGCGCTGCCTGCGACCTGCCCATGGTGGCCCAGGCTACCGTGGGACAGGACGGCAAGACCTCGTACGGCAGCGAGCCGCGCCAGATCGTCAGGACGCTCTCCGACGCCGGAGCGGATGTGGTGGGCCTGAACTGCTCCGTGGGACCGGCAGTGATGCTCGACGCCCTCGAGGAGATGGCCGAGACGTCCGCCCTGCCCCTCTCCGCCCAACCCAACGCCGGGCTCCCCCGCACGGTCGGCGATCGCAAGATCTATCTGGCCAGCCCCGAATACATGGCGCAGTATGCCCGTCGCATGATCGACGTGGGCGTGAAGTTCGTCGGAGGGTGCTGCGGCACGACGCCCGAGCACGTGAAACGGCTCAGGGACACGGTCACGTCACTCCAACCGCGCCACGCCACGGTGACGGTGGTGGAGCTTCCCGACACCCCTTCCGTCGAGCCTGTGCCGTTGGGTAGACGCTCGGCTTGGGGAAGGAAGCTGTCACGGGGCGAGACCGTCGCGTCGGTGGAGATCCTGCCGCCCCATGGATGGGATCGGAATCGGATCGTCGGCCCCGCGCGGGAGCTGAAGGTGGCGGGGGTGGACGCCGTCAACATCGTGGATTCGCCCCGGGCCCAGAGTCGGATGGGCGCGGTCTCCGCGGCGCTCATCGTGGAGCGCGAGGTGGGCATCGAGACCGTCGTGCACTACACGTGCCGCGACCGGAACATGCTGGGCATGATATCGGATCTCCTGGGTGCCGCGGCGGCGGGCCTGCGGAACGTCCTGCTGGTCAGTGGCGACCCTCCGGCGGCGGGGCCGTATCCCGACACGACGGCGGTCTTCGACATCGACTCCATCGGCCTCACCAACGTCGTGCATGGCCTCAACCGCGGCCTGGACCCGGGTGGCGGCTCTATCGGCGCGCCCACGGAGTTCGTCATCGGCGTTGCGGCCAATCACGAGGCGGTGGATCAGGCACGTGAGGTGCGCCGCTTCCGGTACAAGGTGGAGGCCGGCGCCGACTTCGCCGTGACGCAACCGGTGTTCGACCCCGCCTCGCTGGAGCGCTTTCTCGAGCACGTGGACGGTCGGGACATTCCCGTCGTCGCAGGGGTCTGGCCACTTCTGGATCTGCGGAACGCGGAGTTCCTCGCCAACGAGGTGCCGGGGGTGGCGGTGCCGCCGGGAATCGTCGCGCGCATGCGCAAGGCTCAGGAGTCCGGTACCGAGGCGGCCCTCGAAGAGGGCGTCGCCATCGCGCTGGAGATGATCGAGGCCGTGCGGCCGATGGTGCACGGATTCCACATCAGCGCGCCCTGGGGGCGCGTGGACGTCGCACTCCGGGTCCTCCGCGAGGGAGGCGTCAGGGCGACGGCCTGAGAAGCGGCGCCCCTCGCGCTATACGCGCTCCAGCACGCGCCTCAGGCGAGCCAGCGGGTTGCGATTCCCGAGGTTGCTCACGTACACCTTGTCCGCCCCGGCCGCCCGCAGCTCCCGGATGGTCCGCGCGCAGACGTCTTCGGGCTCGGCTCCGGACTCGAAGTCCCGCGTGATCGCCCCGGTGGGCACGGGAAAGAAGCGCCCCAGAGTCTCCAGCGTGGCGGGGTTCGCGCTGCGGTAGAGGAACACGCCGAACACGACGGGGACCGGCCTGCCGCTCCGGTGCAGCGCCTCCAGCAGCTTCCCCACGCGGGGGATGTCGTGGTGGGAGACGATCTGGGTGAGCGCGAAGTCCACGTGGGCATCCTGGGCCGCCAGGTACCCGACCTGGGTGGCGGCGTCCTTGTGGGGATTGACCCACCCTCCGAGGGCGAGGTCCGGAGACCGCTTCGCAAGCATCTCGCGGAGATCCCGTCCGTGGGGCACGCACCGCGGCGGCCCCACCGAGGGATCGCCTCCCAGCACGGTCAGGGCCTCGAACCCCTGTGAGATCGCCCGCGCTCCGAAGAGGAGGCAATAGTCCAGGGTGTGCTTGCAGGTGAGGATGGGAACGATCCTTCGAAGGTCCACTTCATCGCCGACGTTCGCGCCGACATGCGCCAGGTTCTCCTCCTCCGCGGCGCCCACCGCGTTGTCGGTGAGGAAGACGAACGTGTCGCCTCGAGCCAGACGACCCAGCGCGTGGTGGAGGTCGATCCACGCCCCCATGCCGGAGGCGGCATCCAGGTCGGCGCGAGGAGGTCGGAGCTCGACGGACACGAACGGCTTCGGCCCCCGCACGTGTTCGAGGAGGATCGGGACTGCTGTTCCGGCGGGTGTCGACGTCATCCGCGACCGCCCACCAGCGCTTCGATCTCGTCGATCGCCGTGGGGAACGCGGCCGTGAGGCTCTCGCACCCTGAGGCGGTCACCAGCACGTCGTCCTCGACGCGCACGCCGATCCCCTCGAGGCGCTCCGCCCTTCCCCCGATCCCGGGCCGGAAGTAGAGCCCGGGCTCGATGGTGAAGACCATACCTGCTTCCAGCATCCGGGATGCGCCCCCCCACGCATAGTCGGCGGGATCGTGGACGTCCAGCCCGAGCCAATGGGAGGTCTGGTGGGGGTAGTAAGGCTTGTAGGCCTCGGAGGCGACCAGGTCTCCGACGTCGCCTTCGAGCACGCCGAGGGCGACGAGGCCCTCCACCAAAACCGCCACGGCACTGTCGTGTACCGCCCCGATGGTCGCCCCCGGGCGAACGGCGGCCATGGCCGCGGCCCGCGCCCGTTCCACCACGTCGTAGACCGATCGCTGGGCGTCGTCGAAGCGGCCGGAAGCCGGAAGCGTCCGGGTAATGTCGCCGTTGTACAGCGCCACCTCGGCTCCGGCGTCGATGAGCACAAGGTCCCCTTCCTCGATCATCCGGCGGTTGTCCACGTAGTGCAGCACGCACGCGTTGGGCCCCGACCCCACGATCGTGCCGTATCCGGGGCCCGTGGCTCCGTTCTGGAGGAACGCCGCTTCGATGGCTGCCTGTACGGCCCACTCGCCGGCCCCGGGACGGACGGCCCGAAGTCCTTCCTCGTGACCCGCCACGGTGACCGCCGCGGCCCGCCGCAGCCGCTCGACCTCCGCGTCGTCCTTCCGCAGCCGCATGTCGTCCAGGATCTCCCCGGGGTCCACCAGAGCCCGAGGCCCCGTGCCGCGGCGCCCCCCACGCGCCCGTGCGCGGGCCAGAGCCGCCAGCACCATGTCCTCAACCTCGTCCTTTCTGCCGAGCCGGAAATGGACGCGATCTCCCTCCCCCAGCAGCGTGGGCAGCCTGCTCTCGAGCTCGCTCAGGGGATAGGCCTCGTCGGCACCGAATCGCACCGTAGACTCCTCCGGACCGAGGCGCCTGCCCGTCCACAGCTCCGCGTCGGGATCCCGCTCGTGCACGAAGAGCACGAACCTCGGCTCCGAGCCGCCCATCAGCACCGCCACTGTTCCGGGCTCCGTGGCTCCGGTCAGGTAGAAGAGCTCGCTGTCGGGACGGTAGTTGTGCTCCGTGTCGCGGGATCGCATGCGAACCGGGGCAGCGGGCAGCACCATGACGCCGCTGCCCAGCACGGCGAGTGTCGCCGCTCTCCGCCCCGCGAACGTCGAGGCCGGCAACCCTTCCATGGGATGATCTCTGGTCATGGCTGGGAAGTTAGAACGATTCGGGGCGGCGGCGCATCCCCGGCGGGGCCACTATCATGAGTGGATGCGACGCGCTGCATTCGTCCTCGTCCTCGCGCTCATGCGCACCCTTCCCGCTACCGGCCAGGTCGTGCGGGGCGTCGTGCTGGAGGAAACCGCTGGAAGACCCATCGAGGGCGCGATGGTGGTGGTCATGGACGGTGAGGGTCACGTAGCGGCGCGTATCCTCACGGACGCCGCGGGCCGCTTTGTGACGAAGCTGCCACAGCCCGGCGCCTACCGCGTCCGCGTCGATCGCATCGGCTACACGAGCGTCACGACGGATCCCTTCGACGTGCCCGGCGCGGGCACCTTCCGTCGCATCCTGGTGCCCATCCACCCGGTGGAGCTCGCGGGCCTCGACGTCTCCGGCGCGAAGCGATGTGAGGTGAGACCCGAGGTGGGGCGCGCCACCGCCATCGTCTGGGAGGAAGCCCGCAAGGCGCTGGAGGCGGCGGCGTGGACCCTGGAGACGGACCGGTATCGGTACCAGCTCCTGCACTTCGTGCGTTACCTGGACCGGGACGGTCGGAGGACACTGGAAGAGTACAGGAACTTCTCCATCAACCCGGGACGGCAAGCGTACGTGAGCAGGGCGGCCGAGGAGCTGGCCGACAGCGGCTACGTGCAGGAGCTGGTCGGCGGAAAGCTGAGCTACTTCGCTCCCGATGCCGAGGTGCTGCTCTCCGACTCTTTCCTCGATACGCATTGCATGAAGCTCGAGAAGGGCGAGGACGGCCTCGTCGGCCTGGCTTTCGAGCCCGTGAAGGGACGAAAGCTACCGGAGATCCGGGGCGTCCTCTGGATGGACGCCACAACCGCCATCCTCACGCGACTGGAGTACCGCTATACGAACCTCGGCCGGGGTCCGGCGGCGGGCGACGCCGGGGGCGAAGTCCGCTTCGGCCACCTTCCCGCGGGCACGTGGATCGTGCGGGAATGGCATATCCGCATGCCGCTCTTCCAGAGGTCACGCGAGCACCGGTATTTGCGCACGGGATACCAGGAGGAGGGCGGGGTCGTGTGGAGGGTGACGGATGACAGCGGCGCCGTCGTCCAGGAGGCAATCAAGGCCGCGGTGAAGGGACACGTCGTGGATTCGCTGGGCGCTCCCCTGTCCGGCGCGACGGTCACCCCGAGGGGGCTGGACGCCCGTGCGGTGAGCGACGTCTCCGGAGACTTCCTCCTGGGCGACCTGCCGGAAGGTCTGTTGAGGCTCGACTTCGGGGTGCCCTACCTGGACACCCTGGGTTTGAGGGTCAGCGACGCCCCGGAGGTTCTCAGGCTCGCGGAGGGGGACACGGTGACCCTGCGGCGGGATGTGCGCGTGCCGGGGGTGCAGGAGCTGCTCTCCGGGGCGTGTGGAGGCAAGAGGCCCGACGGCACCGCCATCCTCTTCGGGCGAGTGCGGGACGATGCCGGACCCGCGGGAGACGCCAAGGTCACGCTGTCCCTCGGCGCACCAACCATGACGGATCCGTCTCCCGCCCACTTCCGCCTGAACCCCCGTGCCGCGCCGATGGGTGGACCCGGTCAGCGTCCCACGTGGGCCAGGGTGTCGGGGCCCAATGGATGGATCGAGACGACGCTGGACGCCCGGGGCATCTTCCTCTTCTGCGACGTCCCCGTCGGCACACAGGTCCGCGTGGCGGCCGAGTCCGCCGAGCGATCCGCCGAAGCGACGGTGGACATTCCCCGCGGGAGCCCCGTCGTCGTCACGACTCTCACCATCCCCCCGGATACTGTCGGTGGTAGGAGGTAGCGCGATCGCCCGTTGCGAGCGTGCCGGACTTTGGTCCCTACGTCACCTGGCCGACCGCCGACACCCCGCGAAGTCCCGGACCAGCGCCAAAGCATTCACGACCGCGCGTTCGCCCGTGGCGTCGGACGGGTGGTTGAGCGCGCGGCCACCTACCACGATGACCGAGGATCCGCCCCCGTCCAGGTTGATGGCGTCGGTGGCGCCGAAGGCCTGGAGGAGGTCCGCAAGCTCCGGCAACGTCATCCCCACGGAGTACGGCGCCTGACGCCCGTCCACCACGAGGAGCCAGAGCCGACGGCTCGAGGCATCGAATCCGACCGCGGTGCGGGGGTTCCGAGCCGCCGCGAACGAAGGCCTCTCGGTCACCTCCAGGTCGCCGACGCGTCGGCCGGAGTCGAGGAGCTCGGGGTATCCGCCGACGATCTCGGTGGCGCTGTCCGCGCCGTCGGGATCGTGTAGGGCGAGGGTCCAACCGGCGTGGAGAGAATCGTCCTCCACGTCGACTATGCCCATCCATGGGTTCTGCCCCCGACGCCAGGCCAGGGCGGGACGTTCCCTCGCGGAGGTGACCCTCCCATCCACCACCTCCGTCCCGAGCGCGCCGCCCTCCGGAGTGAAGAAGTCGGCGTTCACGGCGGCCAGCACTCTTCCATTGCTTCGTGCCACCATGGACGTAACGCGCTCGTGACCACGGCCTCCACTCTCGCGCGGCTCGGCTTGAAGCACGCGAAGCGTCAGGTCGCAGCGGGTGGCATCGGCCTCGACGGCGTACACCGCCCACGGCCCCTTCGATGACCACAGGTACCGATACCACACTCCGGCTCCCACACGCTCGCTGCGCACGGTGTCGGGGTGCAGAAGCTCGCCGACTGCCCGCGGAAGTGGATCGGCGAGAGCCGGGGGCCGGTCCGGCGGCGAGCACGCCGCCATCACAAGGGCGACCCCTACCCCCAACAGGCGCACCCGGCCAGGGGCCCGGAATTGACCGGTCCCCCCTTTGAACGCACCGCGCCCTGTGCCTATACTCCGGCGCCCATGTGCCGCGCCCATCGCCCCCCTGCGCCACGAATCAAGTGGCATGCCCGAGCCGCCACCTGCCTGGCGGCCTGTCTTGTCGCGCTCGTCGCCCCCACGTCCGGCTCCGCTCAGGGTACCGGAACCGGAGACGGCGTCCGGGTGGGCGTCACCTTCGGTGGCATCAGCACCGTGGGCATCAGCGTGGAGTACTTCCACGACCAGCACAGCGTCGACCTCTCCGTCGGCACCTGGTCGTTCCGCGACCTGAGCGCTGCCTTCACCCTCAGAGAGTACTTCGGCGCCAGCTACCTCCACCCCTTCGTGGGGGGAGGGCTGTGGGTGGTCCTCGCTCGCCCACCCAGCGAGCGCACGGGCGCGGCCGTGGTCCTCCAGGCCCCGGTGGGTCTGGACTGGCGCGTGGAAGACCGTCACTACATCGGCGGCGTGGTGAACGTGAATCGGGCGCTCTGGGTGCGGCGCACCGACCCCGAGGACGACCTGCCGTTGAACCGACGGCTGGTGCCCCTGCCGGGGGTCTACTACCGATGGAGCCGGTAGTCCGCGCTCCGAAGAAGCGCCTCGCCTGAGTCTCACATCTCCTCCGGCTCGTCCCAGCTTTCCGACCAGAAGCGTCTCTCCTCCTCCTCGATCTCCCCGAGGTCCAGAGGCTCCTCCTCCTCGGTCTCCAGCACGCCCTCGCGCAGGATCGACTGGACGGCATCGTCGTCGACCCGCGGCTCGGCCGCGGCTCGCTGACGGTGAAGCCGCCGGCGCAGGAGCACGCCGGAGGTCACGGCGAGGCCAACCAGGAGGGCGGACAGGAAGGCAACGGTGAAGTCGTACACGGGAAGCCTCTCCAGCCGATCAGTCCACGGGTGTCATTCCCACGTACTTGAGGCCGCTTCCCGTGTTGAAGAGCACGACCTCGTCCTCGTGGGATATGAGACCCTTCTCCATCAGGAGCGGCACCGCTGCCACCGTCGCACCCCCTTCCGGCGCTGCGAAGACCCCGGTATCGGCTCCGAGCTTGTGTACCCACTCCCCCATGAGATGATCGGCGACGGCGACGGCGCCACCACCCGACTCGCGGAGCGCACGCAGGATCAGGAAGTCCCCGACGGCTCCGGGGACTCTCAGCCCCGCAGCGTACGTTGCGGCGTTCTCCCACATGTCCGCGTGGTCGTCACCGCGCTCCCAGGCCCGGACCATGGGGGCGCATCCCTGGGCCTGTACCGTGAACATCTTGGGCCGCTCGGCGCCGATCCAGCCAAGACGCTCCATCTCGTCGAAGGCCTTCCACATGCCGATGAGGCCGGTTCCGCCACCCGTAGGATAGACGATCGCGTCCGGAAGGCGCCCGCCGAGCTGCTCGAAGAGCTCGTACCCCATGGTCTTCTTGCCCTCGACCCGATACGGCTCCTTCAGGGTGGAAAGGTCGAACCACCCGTTCTCCTCCACGCCCCTGCGCACAACCTTGCCGCAGTCCGTGATGAGGCCATCGAGCAACTGGAGGTCCGCGCCCAGGGCCGCGATCTCCTCGAGGATGGGCGCCGGGGTGTCGCTGGGCACGACCACGTGCACTGGCAGCCCCGCTGCGGCGGCATAGGCCGCCGCGGCGCTACCCGCGTTGCCGGCCGACGGGAGCGCGAGCTCCTTGGCCCCGAGCTCGAGAGCCCGTGACACAGCGAGGCCCAGCCCCCTCGCCTTGAACGAGCCGGTAGGGTTTTGGCCCTCGTCTTTCACCCACAGGCGCCGCACGCCGAGGCGGGCGGCGGTGCGGGGTGCGTCGAGCATAGGCGTCCACCCCTCCCCGAGCGCCACCTGGCACGCCCGGTCACGTACCGGTAGCACTTCCTCGTATCGCCAGAGGTCGGCACGGCGTGGCGCCACGGCTTGTGGGGTGAAACGCCCTCTCAAGGCCTCGAGGTCGTAACGGGCGAAGAGGGGCTTGCCCGCGGGCGACAGGCCTATGAGCTGCTCGCTCTCGAGGTGCTCGCCGGTGGCGGTGCACTCGAGGTGGGTGGCTCCTGGGAGCCGGTTCCCTTCCGTCATCGTCTTTCGCTCTCTGTAGGTGCCTCGACCACCGTCGCGTCCGGCATCCCGGACAGCACGCGCAATCCCACTGCCAGCGACAACGCCGCCGCGGGGACCAGCCAGAGCGGCGGGGGCGCGTCGGGGCCCCCGATCATCTGCCGAAGCGCGGGGACGGAGGCCAGTAGCACGATGGCTCCGTTGTTGAGGAAGTGCATGAGGACACCCGTCCAGATGGAGCCGGTCCTCAGCACGGTCCACGTGATGACGATACCGAGCCAGGCCGTCGGAAGGAACCGGACGACGGTCTCGAGCGACAGGTGAAAAGCCCCGAAGACGACCCCGTTCAGCAGCAGGATCCGCCAGGTGTCGAGGGACCGGGTGCCGCCGAGCAGTACTCCCCGGAAGACCATCTCCTCACACACGGCCGGGGTGAGCGCCAGCAGGAAGAGCAACCAGGCCAGGCGTTGTGGCGTGTCCGCGGTCACCAACTGCTCGAGGCCCTGCATCGTCTCGTGGGGAACGGGAAGAACCCGACTCTGGAGCCAACCCATCCCCCAGCCCAGGGGCAACGCCCCCGCCACCATCAGGATCGCCGCTGCCCACCCCCCTGAAGGTGGAGCTGCCACCGAGAGGGTGCGCCGCACGTCGAAGCGCCCGATCCGCACGAAAAGCAGGGCCGGCGCCAGGAGGAGAAGCCACTCGGCTGCCAGCAGGCCGGGCTCCCCCAGATGTATCTCCAGAGTGAGGCCGCCGACGAAGAACACCATGGCCACCCCGGCGACGAACAGGACCGCCTCGCGCGGCCCGGGGATGTCGCGCGCGGGTCCGTCCTGGTCGTATGCTTGCGATGATCGGATCATGAGTGCAGCAGAATCGGTATCTACGAGCCACCAGGCAATGAAGGCCGATTGCGGGCAACCGTGACGGCCTGACCCGACATCCAAGAATCAGAATCAGATGACACGGGCCCAAGACAACCGAAAGGCATGACGGAGAGCCAGGTCATCCGGCAAGCAGCCGACGGGGATGCCCGCGCCATCCGCACGCTGTACGACCGGTACTCCCCCAGGGTGTATGCGGTGGTACGCCGCATCGCGGGTGACGACGAGCTCGCCCAGGACTACGCCCAGGAAGCGTGGATCCGGGCCATCCGCGCGCTGCCCACGTTCCGAGGTGACGCCCGGTTCTCAACGTGGCTTCATCGGATCGCCGTGAACTCGGCGCTGCAGGCCCTGCGCAAGTCCGAGACGCGTCGGAAGCGGGAGGCTCCCGCCCCCGAAGACGTTCCGGTGGTGCCGGCGAGGGGTGATGCCCTCCTGCAGCGTCGGTTGGAAAGGGCTCTGCAGGACCTCCCGGAGGGGATGCGTCGTGTGCTTCTCCTCCACGACGTGGAGGGTTACACGCACGAGGAGATCGGTGACGTCCTGGGCGTCACCGCGGGAACGTCGAAGTCACAGTTGTTCAAGGCACGAGGCAAGATGCGTGAGTTGCTCAGAGCGCTGAGTGGCGCCGCGCAGGATATCGGAGAAGAAGCATGGGGCATCTGAGCGCTGAGACCCTGGCGCGGATCGTGGACGAGGCTCCTCTCGCAGAGGAGGCCGAGCACCTCGCCGAGTGTGGTACCTGCTCCCGTGAGTTGCAGGCCCTGAAGGCGCAGACGGAAGCGCTACGAGCGCTCCCGGAGCTGCTCCCGCCAGTGGGCGATTGGGACGTTCTGGAGGCTCGGCTGCGATCCGAGGGGCTCATCCAGGACCCCGGGCTCTTCACGCGCCTGGGCCTCGCCCGGACGCCCGGTTGGATGCGTACCGCGGCCGGCGTCGCCCTCTTCCTGGGTGGCGCGGCCGTGGGCGCCGGCGTGACCGCGCACGGCCTTCCCGGTCCCGTGCAGGGACAGAGGGCGCAACTGGCTGAGAACGCGACGGTTCAGGACGCCGCGGACGCGATGCGCGCCGCGGAGAGTCAATACATCAGCGCCCTGACACGGTACCGTGAGATTCTGGCGAAGGACGGAGACGATGCCGATGCGGGGGACCCGGCGAGCCGGTACGCCGCCCTCCAGTATCTGGTGGCGGCGAGTCAGGCAGCGGTGCGTCAGGCCCCTGCGGACCCGTTCCTGAACGGCATGCTCGCCTCCACCCTCGCGGAGAGTCAGGCGGTGGCCAGCCGCATCTCAAGGAAGGACAACTGGTTCTGATGATGAGCATTGCCCGTCCCTCCTTCAGGTTGGGGCTCGCGCTGGGCGCGCTGGCCCTCGGCCTCACGGCACCGCGGGCCGGAGCCCAGACAACAGGCGTCGTCACGTCCGGCAGGGGATGGATCGGCATGTCCGTATACGTCGAGTTGACCGGGCCGGAAAGTGGCACCGCCCGGATCACCGACGTGAGCGACGGGAGCCCCGCGGCGAAAGCTGGCGTGCAGGCAGGGGACCTGCTCCTGAGCATCAACGGCCACGGCGCGCAGGATCAGTTCGGCAACGTCATGATGACGCTTCGAGCGGGTGATCCGGTCAAGGTGGTCCTCGTGCGGAACGGGCATCGCAAGGAGGTGCAGCTGACGGCGGTGGCACGTCCCCTGGCGATCGCGTCGACCCCCCGCTTGAGTATCTCTCTGGGCAGCGACTCGATGGCCGACGTCATGTTCCGCGCCATGGACTCACTGAGGCTTCGCTTGATCCAGGGAGGAGACGGCCTCCTGGGGGTCATCACCGTACCTGGGACGGATGACGTGCCTGGGACGCGGGCCCCCGCGACGGTGCGGCTCCGCAGCGTGGGTGGCGACCCCGTGGGCACGCTCGGCAATCCGGGGCGCAGCGGGGTCATCGTCCCGATTCTTTCGGAGGTGCGCCCGCCGTTCTCGTTCTATGTCTTCCGCGGGGTCCGGACCGACTCTCTGCGGGCCGCGATGGAGCGCCTCAACCAGGAGATTCGCGGGCTGCGCGCTCAGCGGAGCGAGCGTCTCCGCCAGCTCGCCGCGAAGTCCCCTCCGGGACAACAGCAGGCCGTGGCGAACGACGCGGAGCTTCAGCGCGTGAACCGGTCTCTGGACGAGGCAGGGCGGCAGGCAGCCGATCTGAGGGCCTCGATGGAGCGTGTCGCCAAAGAGGAGGCGCAGGGACAGCAAGGGTACGTGGTCGGCGGCTCCACCGCGGAGCAGGCCGTGGCGTCGTTCCGACCGCTGGCGCCGTACCTGCTCGGACAGAACAGGGCGGCTGGAGCCGAGGTCGTAAACCTGCGTCCGGAGCTCGCGGAATACTTCCACGTGGACGGGGGCGTCCTGGTGGTGGACGTGCCCGAAGGCACCCCGGCGGCCCAGGCCGGAATTCAGCCCGGTGACGTCTTGACGACCATCGACGGGCAGGTGATCCGGAACATCCAGGAGCTGCGCATGGGGCTCTCAAGGGGCGGCGCCGAGCCCTGGCGCGTCACCCTGGTTCGCAAAGGACGGACCCTGGAAGTGCAGCTGCCGCGCTGAGGCGAGTCCATCCGGGAAGAGGCGAGGGCCGGCACCCGCGGGTGCCGGCCCTCTTTCATTCGTCCCTTCCGCGACCCGTGCGGGCAGCCGCGGAATTCTCCCGTCACTCGTATCGGAGAGCCACGATCGGGTCCAGGCTCGCCGCCCGACGGGCGGGCCAGATTCCGAAAAAGAGCCCGACACCGGCCGAGAACGCCAGCGCGGTGATCACGGCCGCCGGCGCTACGAACGTCTGGGTGGTCGTCAAGTGCGTGATCAGACTTGCCGCTCCGAAGCCGGCGGCCACCCCCAGGAGACCGCCCAGAATGCAGAGGGAGAGGGACTCGACCATGAACTGGAACAGGATGTTCCCCCGGGTTGCGCCCAGCGCCTTCCGGACGCCGATCTCGCGGGTCCGCTCGGTCACGCTCACCAGCATGATGTTCATGATGCCGATGCCCCCGACCAGTAGGCTGACCCCGGCAATCCCGCCGAGCAGAAGCGTGAAGGTCCGGTTGGTCTCGTTGAAGGTGGAGAGCAGGTCCGCCGAGTTCCTGATGTTGAAATCCGCGTCTTCTCCCGGGCGGATCTTGTGTCGGTGGCGCATGATCCGGTCGATCTCCACGTACGCCTGATCCAGCTCTTTGGGCGACGGAGTGGCGACGTAGATGCTGCTCAACCTCGACCTGCCGCCGAACACGCGGTACTGGGCCGTCGAGAGAGGAATGAAGATCTCCTCGTCCGGCCGCATGAACGCCGCCTCGCCCTTCTCCTCCAGAACCCCGACGACCTCGAAGGGGAGGCCCCGGATCTGGATGGTCTGACCGACCATGGTCTCGGGCGGGATCTCGCCCAGGTCCTGCATGACGTTGTGACCGAGCACCGCCACACGCCGACGCCCCTGCAGCTCGCCCTCGGTGAAGTAGCGGCCAACGAGGAGATGGTGGTCGTAGACCTGGAAGTACTCGGGCCACGTACCCAGGATCTCGAAGTGGGCGTTGTAGCGGGAGTAGGTCACCTGCTGTCCGGAGCTCGCCTCCGGAGCCACCGTAAGCACCCCGTTGCTCTCGTTCTTCAGTGCCTCGGCGTCCTCCACGTAGAGGCGCTGGCTGAAGTTGCGGACGCCACCGAACGAGCCCGTCCCGGGCCGGATGGTGAGGACATTGGTTCCCATGCGCTGGATCTGCTGTTGGACCCGGCGTTGGGCGCCGTCACCCATCGCGACCACGGAGATGACCGCAGCCACGCCGATGATGATGCCCAAGGTGGTCAGGACGGCCCGAAGCACGTTCGCCCGGATGGCCGTCATGGCCACCATGATGATCTCGTAGATGAGCATTCTGGCCTCCCCTCAGCGGCCGCGAGGCCTACCGCCGCCGCCCATCATGCCACCACCGAACATTCCGCCGGACCGCGAGCGAATACGATCCAAGAACTCCTGCTGCTGCGCCTGCAGCTGCGCGGCGCTCACCACCGCGAGGGTGTCGTTCTCCTCGAGGCCGGATATCACCTCGGTGTTGTCCCAGTCGTTGATCCCCACTCGGATGAGCCGCGGCGCCGGCACACCGTTCTTCACGACGAACACCACGGCAGACCTCGTGTCGGCGGCGGTGGAGTCCTGGCCCTGCCGCATCGCAGCCGCCAGCACGCGCATGGAGTCCTGCGTGATCTCGCCCCGGGCCACCTTCGCCCTGAGGGAGTCGAACTCCGCGCTGCGCGCCCCGCCCATGCGGGCCTGGCCCTGGGCTCCCGCGCGCTGACCACCCGTGCGCTGGGAAGCAGCGCCGCGGCTTGTCCCGCCGGCCGGTTGCTGCGGGTCCGCCGGGTCGCCGGCCTCAGCGCCCGCCTGCCCGCCTGCGCCGCGCAAGCTACCGGACCTGCCGGATGTTCCCCGAGCACCGGAGGCAGAATCACCGCCGTTTCGGCGGACAGTGAAGGCACCGAACTGTGTGAGATCGAGCTTGTCGATGTCCAGCCCCAGTGCCAATGCGGCCGGCCCGACTTCGCGCGGCTGCACGATGGCGCCATTGGGAACCATGAGCACGTTGGGAGCCTGGTTCACGATGATGGTGACCTCGGCGTTCATTCCAGGCTTCAGAAGCCCCTCATGATTATTGAGATTCACGATGACGTTGAACATCGTCACGTTCTGCTGGTTCACCGCCTGGGGCTCGATCTTCTGCACCTCACCGCGGAACGTCCGGTCCGGGTAGGCCTCCACCTTGACCGTCGCCTCCAGCCCCTTGCGCAGCTGGCCCACGTCGGTCTCGTCCACCAGAGTGCGGACCTGCATCTCGTCGAGGTTCGCCATCGTGAACAGCGTCGTGCCGCCGGACACGTTGGACGACGCCGACTGGATGACCTGCCCCTCCTCGACGGTCTTGGCCAGGATCGTCCCGCGCATGGGAGCGGTAATAGTGGCGTCGCTCAGTCGGAGCTGCGCCAGCTGGTAGTTCGTCTGCGACTTCACGAGGGTCGACTGGGCGTTGGCGTAGTCCAACTCGGCGCTCTCATAGTCGGACTCCGTGATGACACCCGCGGCGTACAGGTCCTTGGAGCGGCCGAGCTGAGCCTCGGAGATCTCCTGGCGCTTCTTGGCCACCGTCAGGTCGGCCTGGGCCTGGTCGAAGGCATTCCTCACGTCGCGGGGGTCGACTTCAGCCAGCAGCTGACCGGCGCTGACCGAATCACCCACGTCCACGTAGAGCTTCAGGATCTCCCCCGACGCCTTGGACTTCACGTCCACCTGCCGGATGGGCTCGATGGTGCCTGTCGCCTCGGCGGAGATGACCAGGTTGTCCCGCTTCACCACGGCCGTGGTGAACCTCCCCGTCTCCTCGGCGGCCTCTCCACTCTTGCACGCCGCCATTCCCAGCAGGAGCAAGGCTCCCGCGCCCCACTTCATGATCTTCGCGTTCATGCCGGTGCTCCTGCATGCTGATTCAAGAAGTCCTTTTCGACCACGCCGTCTCGCAGGTGGACCTGCCGCTTGGCGTACTCCGCGATGTCGTGCTCGTGCGTAACCAATAGGATGGTCTGCCCTTCCCCGTTCAGAGCAGCCAGCTGGTCCATGATCTCCCCGCTCGTCGTCGAGTCCAGGTTGCCCGTGGGCTCGTCCGCTAGCAGGAGCGCCGGCTCGTTCACCAGCGCCCGCGCCACCGCCACTCGCTGGCGCTGCCCGCCGGACATCTCCGGCGGCTTGTGCTCCATGCGATCGCCCAACCCGACGAGCTGGAGCTTCTCTTCCGCCCGCCGCCTGCGCTCCTTCGCGCCCACTCCCGCGTAGATCAGCGGCAATTCCACGTTGTGCAGGGCACTGGCGCGAGGAAGGAGGTTGAACGTCTGGAAGACGAACCCGATGGCCTTGTTCCGCACCCGAGCCAGCTCGTCGTCGGTGAGCTCGCTCACGAGCTGACCGTTGAGCCAGTACCTGCCGGCGGTCGGCGTGTCCAGACAGCCCACCATGTTCATGAACGTGGACTTGCCGCTTCCGGACGGCCCCATCACCGCCACGAACTCGCCCCGCCGGATCTCCAGGTCCACACCGCGCACGGCATGGACGGTCTCCGCCCCCAGGACGTAGTCCTTCTTCAACCCTTCCGTCCGGATGATGACGTCGTTCACGAATCCCTCCGCAGAATGGCGCCGGGTCGAACCCGGGCCAGCATGTGTGCTCGTCTTGCGTTCTCCCTGACACTCCAGGACGCCGTTACGTTGGCGAACGAAGCTCTCCACCCTTCGGTTCCGTCCGGGTTGCGAGGCCGCAGGGAGGGGGCAACCGCCGGACTTTCGGACCGGCGGAAGGAGTACTTCCGCGATGCCATCGACATGGGCTAATCCCGATCCCTGGAGCCCCGGTCGCCAGCGCCTCTGTCCCCCGCACCTCGCTCTCCCGATCTCCGATCACCCCGCCGGCGGTCCTCGGCCCTCGCCGAGTCGGCCCTGGCACGCAGCGAGTCCCATTTCGCCGCCTGCTCGCGCGTCAGGACCTTCCTCATGGCCGCTATGGTCTGGGTGAAGAGCGAGTCGACCCTCGCATCGTACCTGGCTCGGTATTCCCTGTTGAGCGTGTCGTAGCGGGGCGCGAACTGCTTGTGCAGCTCATCCGTGATGGCCCGCATCGCTTCGCGGTTCTGGTGGAGCAACGAATCGAGCTTCGCCTTCTGCGCGTCCGTGGGGGCGACCTGCATGTACAGGGGCTGTCTCCGGGGTCGTCCGGCGGAATCCGCGTCCTGCGACGAGCTCGACACGGCCGCCGCGGCCGGAGGCGCCTCCCCATGAAGCGCCATGCCCAGCACGACGCCGGCGCCGAGAACAGCGATGAGGACCACTGCGGTGAGTACGCGCGTTCGAGCGCCCTTCTCCATCAGAACCTCTCGGCCGCGAATGCGATCTGCGTTTCCGCCTCGGTTCGCGACAGGGTGGTGGGAATCGTCTCACCCTCCATCCCCGCCACCAGCAGCTCCTCCACTCGAGCCGGCGCCGCAATCGGAACCGTGTGCGCGCGCAGCAGGATCATTCCCGCCAGGGCCGCAGCCAAGACCGCAGTCGGCACGATCGCGCGGGCCCAGGAAGTGAGCACGTCGGCCACGGTCACGTCGGCCATCATGCGTCGCCGTGCCAGCTCGGTGGACGCTGCACGCAGCACCTGCGCCTTGAACCGCATCCAGTAGGTCGGATCCTCGACGGACGGGCTCAAGCTCCCCAGAAGCTCCGCGACCTCAATGTCCCGCCCGAGCTCGTCCGTGGCCCCTTCAAGCCCCTTCTCTAGCTGACTCATTTCCCGCTCCGTCTATCGGCATCCTGGGGAGAGGCGGACAGCACCTCCCTGAGAGCCTTCCTCGCGAAATGCAGATGCGACCGCACGGTGCCTGCCGGCAGTCCCAGTCGGTCCGCGATCTCGCGATGCTTCCATCCTTCCAGATCGTGCAGCAGCACGATTTCCCTCTGCATCTCGGGGAGCTCGGCCAGAGCCTTCCTGAGCGAAGCTCTGAGCTCCCTCGTCTCTGTCACCCGGTCGGGTGTCGGCGTGCTGGAGCTCGCCCCCATGGGCACCTGCTCCATCTCCCTCAGCGATTCACGCCTCACCAGATTCCGGGCCCGATTGCGGACGATGGTCATCAACCACCCCGCGAACCGCTCCGGGCTCCTGCACTCCTCCAATCTCCGCAGCGCCACGAGGAACGATTCCTGTGCCGCGTCCTGCGCGTCCTCATGGCGTCCGGTCACGGAGTACGCGACTGCGTACGCCGCTCGCTGGTACCGCTCCACCAAAACGCCGAAGGCGGATTCATCTCCCCGCCGCGCTCGGTGGACCAGCTCACCGTCGTTCTGCGTTTCCGCCATTGATGACACCGGACTGAGGCACCGTGTTGAGGTTCGTCGGAGCCCGGGCCCTTCCCGGGGACCATCCGCCGAAAATCAAGCCTGCAAGCTAACGATACTCCGTTCCAGCGCACACGTTCGCTCGCTAGGATGCGCCTCGTCCTCCTCCCCTCGGGAGACGACCCACGGACCTGGAACGTTAGGGAAGGATGGCTCTGCAAACGACAAGGTCCCCCGGGTGGCGGACCACCCGGGGGACCAGGATCTATCTCCAACGGAAACGCCTCAGGCTCCCTTCCAGCGCCCATATGGAAGAGTCGGCGCCGGACGGACCTTCCCGCCCCAGATGAACGCCGAGATCCTGGGTCTCTGGGGTGCCGGATCCTCCCCGCGGATGATGACGATCCCGCGAAGCCGTCCATCTGCCCGCGGCTCGCGCGTTCCGTCCTCCCTACCCGTCTTCATCGCTGCGCCTCGCTATTCGAGAAACGGCATCGGCGCCATCAATCACACCACGCCAATGGGTCGCGGGCATGATCCGTGCCGTCATGTCCCGGTGCACGCCACGAGGCTCAACTGCAGAGACCACAACAGGTTGACGAGGCTCGGCGCGCTGAGCGGGCGCAGCCGGAGGCGTGTCCCAGCGACGCGGTATCGTGTCAACTGGACACGCACCGAGTCACCTTCAGGGGTCGACCGCCCGAAGCGACGTCCCGGGAAGTCGTGTGGAAGGGTGGCTCAACCATTCCGAAGGCGATTCCTTCCCCCGACTTCGGGGAAGATCTCCTTGCGGGACCCCGGCGCCGGCGGTCGCCGAGCCCGTTCCAGGGCCTCGGCGAGCTGCTCCTGGGTGAGGTCCTGCAGACGCTCCGCTACGACGAGGCACTCCAGCTCGGCCTCGGCGTCGTCGGCAGGTTCGAAGGCCAGGAGGAGGAGGGACGCACGGCCCGAAGAGGAGCCACTCACGCTCCGTCCCCGGACGCTGACGATCCACGATCCTCCGTCCGGGTCACGTAGGGTCGTTTCCGGTGCGGCGGGCGGCGAGACTTCCGGAGCCTGGGTCTCCAGCAGGGCCCGCGCGGGCGCGGGAGTGGCTTTCGCTTCCTGCGGCGTCGCGGACTCCGCCGCCGGTACGGCCGGGCCGCCCGCCCGGGCCGGCCGGGGCCTCGACCCCGATCGCTTCTCCCGCCGACCTTCGCTCATGACGCTCCTGGCGATTGATGGCTGACACCTCCCAACATGGGCTCCGTCGGCACTTCGCCTCAAGGTCTCCAGGCCGGATACTCCGCCGCCAGCTCGGGACTTTCGGCGACCCGGACCCGTTCCAGCCTCGCCGGCGCGGGAACCCGGGGCGCCAGGGCCCGGAAGAGCCATCGGGCGAGAAATTCGGTGGAAGGCAAGGTCGACCCTCCCGGGGCCTCGGGCACGAGCTGATTCAGGTCTCCCCCGTCCCACCGGTGGGTCACCGACGCCAGCGCATCGTCCAGGGCGGTGAGATCTACGGCCCATCCCGTATCCGGGTCGATGGGCCCTACGACGTGCGCCTCTATGGTCCAGTCGTGTTCGTGGGGCCGCGTCTGGAGCCCGAAGACGAAGAGATTCTCCTCGTCGGACCAGGCCGCATTCCGATAGTGATGGCTGGCGCGGAATCGAACGATCCGGATCACCCGCGCGTCTTCTGGACGGCCCTCTTCAAATGAGCTTGCCGTGGGGCTAGAGTGGTTCGTCATCGCCCTTGATTCCCGAAATGACGGCGCTTCGGAGCGCTTTCCATGACATCGTCCCTAGACGCCTTCTTCCAGCCGCGATCCATCGCGGTCGTCGGTGCCAGTCGCCGACCGGACACCATCGGCTACCAGATCGTGGACAATCTCCTGCGCCACGGGTACACCGGAGTCGTCTACCCGGTCAACCCCATGGCGTCCGCCGTCCATTCGATCCCCAGCTACCCGTCGGTCTCCGACATACCCGGAACCGTGGAGCTCGCCGTGATCGTCGTGCCCAAGGAGCTCGTTCTCGACGTCGTGGACGAGTGTGGAAAGAAGGGCGTGAAGGCCCTGGTGGTGATCTCCGCGGGCTTCAAGGAGGTCGGGGGCGAGGGTGTCGCCAGGGAGGCGCGCCTCGCCGAGGTCGCACGCTCCTGGGGCATGCGGGTGGTCGGCCCGAACTGCATGGGCATCCTCAACACGGACCCGGCGTTCTCCATGAACGCCACGTTCGCGCCTTCGATGCCGCCGCCCGGGTGCACGAGCTTCATGAGCCAATCCGGCGCCATGGGCGTCACGATTCTCGACTACGCGGCGGAGTACGGCATCGGCATCCACCACTTCGTCTCCGTGGGCAACAAGCTCGACCTGAGCGGCAACGACTTGGTGGAGTACTGGGGCCAGGACGAGGGCACTCGGGTCATGCTCATGTACCTCGAGAATTTCGGCAACCCTCAGAGATTCACCACGCTCGCACGGACGATGACGCGCACGAAGCCCATCGTCGTGGTGAAGTCCGGTCGCACGAAGGCCGGGGCCCGGGCGGCGGCCTCGCATACCGGAGCGCTCGCGGGCGTCGACGTCGCCATCGACGCCCTGCTCGCCCAGTGCGGCGTGCTGCGAGCCGACTCCGTACAGGAGCTGTTCGATATCGCGATGGCCCTGGAGGATCAACCTATTCCCGCCGGGAATCGGGTGGCCATCGTCACCAATGCAGGCGGGCCGGGCATCATGATCGCGGATGCCTGTGAGTCTCAGGGCCTGGAGATCGTGGAGCTTTCGCTCGACACGCAGACTCGCCTGCGGGAGGTGTTCCCGGCGGAGGCGTCGGTACGCAATCCGGTGGACATGATCGCATCGGCTACTTCTGAGTCGTACCGCCTGGCGCTGGAGGCCGTGCTGGCCGATCCGAACGTGGATGCGGCCATCGCCGCCTTCGTCCCCCCGCTGGGTGTCCGCCAGGTGGACGTCGCCTCTTCCATCGTGGGCGTGTACAGGAGCCGCAAGCCGGCCGACAAGCCGATTCTCGCCGTCCTCATGGGCCGCCACGGTCTTCCGGAGGGCCGGGCGGAGCTCCGCGACGCCGGCGTGCCGGCCTATACCTTCCCCGAGTCTGCGGCCCGTGCGCTCTCCGCCATGGTCCACTACCGCAGATGGTTGGAGAGACCGGTTCAGGAGCCGGCGCACTTCGACGTGGACCGGGAAGCCGCCAAGGCCATCCTGGACGGCGCGCGGGCGGATGGCCGCTCGTCTCTGAAGGAGCACGAGGCCCTCCGCCTCCTCGAAGTCTACGGTATCCCGGTGGTCGGACACCGCCTGACCACGACCCTCGACGAGGCGCGCGACGCGGCGCGGGAGTGTGGCTATCCCGTGGTCATGAAGGCCGTGGCGCCCGGCGTGGTCCACAAGACCGATGTCGGAGCCGTCCGGGTGGACATCCGATCGCAGGAGGAGTTGGACGGCGCCTTCGGTGACCTCATCCGGAAGCTGGGCGAGGCGGGCGTGGACCTCGAGGGCATTCTCGTTCAGCGTTACGCGTCCGGGGGACGCGAGACCGTCATCGGCATGTCCACAGATCCGGCCTTCGGCCCCATTCTGATGTTCGGCCTGGGAGGTATCTACGTGGAGGCGCTGAAGGATGTCGCCTTCCGTCTGGCACCGGTCGCCGAGGTGGACGCAATGGAGATGCTGACCTCCATCCGCGGCGCGAGGCTGCTGGAGGAGTTCCGCGGCGAAAGCAGCGTGGATCGGGCTGCCCTCGTCGAGACCATCCAGCGAATCTCCCAGATGGTGCTGGACCATCCGGATGTCGCGGAGCTGGACATCAACCCCTGCCTCGCCTTCCCCTCGGGTGTGCTTGCGGTGGACTGTCGGGTGACGATCGGACCCCACCCCGGTGCCACCATCGATTCCCAGCCATAGGAGGGCACCTCAGAAGTCCGCTTGAGGACCGAGGGCGCCGAGTCACCGCGGGACCTCGTCCGCCACGAGTGCCCTCGCGCCAGCAGGGCACGGGAGTTGCCCAGTGACGTGTGAAGCTGCCTCTTTATGGATTCTCGTCACATCTTTGAGGCATGGGAGCTTCTTCCAGAACAACAGCAGAGATGGCCGACTTCGAAACCACCGAGCTTCGGGCGAACCGGGAGTATTCGCAGCTTCTTCGCCTTCACGAGCGCCTGCGCACCCAGCTCCAGAGAATGCGCGAGGAGCTGACATCGGCGCAGGTGGATACCCTGGTGAAGGACATCAAGGTGCGCACCGGAGAAGCACCGGACCTCACGACCATCCTGGGGTCGGTGGAGGAGGCGCTTAGGGCTCTCAAGCTCAGCCAATCCCGCATACGGTCCGTCATTCTGGAGCATCACGAAACCGTGGTGGTGGAGGGCGTGCCGAACCTGCCCACCCACCTTCAGCGATTCCTGGCCGAACGGGCGCAGGGCTCGGGGTTCTCGTACGAGGTCATCCAGGACGAGGTGCGCGGCTGGGTGATCTGCTGGAAGGAGTATACGGCCAACGGGACGATACGCGGCTACGGTCAGTTCTACGAGCGGCCGTACGCGTACCTGGAGGACTGAGGAGCGGCGCAGGCCACCGCGTTCCCTAGCGATGCGCGGTTAGAGCCTCCAGGGCGTCCTCACCGTAGAAGAGCCGCACGTATTTGGCCTGGATGGGCGTGACCCGCCGCACGGCCCACACGAGGTGCACGTAGTTCGGCTCTCGGGGAATCGTCAGGAGGCTGAGCCCCGCCTCTTCGGGCGTTCTGTTGCCCTTCCTGTTGTTGCACGGAGAGCAGCTGGTCACGACGTTGTCCCAGTTGTTCGTGCCGCCCCTGGAAGTGGGAAGGATGTGGTCCCGCGTGAGGAACTCGCGACCGCGCAACTCGCTGCGGTGCTTGCCGCAGTACTGACAGGAGTAGTCGTCCCGAGCGAACAGGAACGTGTTGGTGACCTGGCGCCGGAAGCGGTACGGGACGTGGACGAAGCGCACGAGGCGGATCACGCTGGGACACGGGAGCACACGCTTCTCGGACCGGAACTGACGGTTCCCATCCACCTCCAGAATCTCCGCCTTCCCGTCCAGAACCAGGCGCACCGCCCGCCTGGGAGGTACCATGGTGAGCGGCTCGTACGAGGCGTTCAGCGCCAGGCAGACCACCCTCTCCTCCTGTCGTCCTTCCCGTGTGTGCGGACCGCGCGCTCCGGCCCGACCCGTGGCTGTCGTGTCGCCCCGAACATACACCGACAGCGAGGCGAGCGGCAATCCTCCCCGGGAATCCTGGGCGGTTGCCGGTCGGACCGTGACGAGAGCTTTCGCCTTCCGTCACAGAAGGGCCACCGGGTCCCGGTCCAGCGCCAGGCGCACGTCGCCGGACGGAAGCGAATAGCCCTCGGCCAGTCCCCTCGCCACTCCGCCCAGCGCCGACGGCGACCGTGCTCTCATGAAGAAGTGCCATCTCCAGCGCCCGTGGAGACGCTCGATGGGTGCGGGAGCCGGCCCTACCAGCTCCACCATCTCTCCCCCGGACCTCACGCCTCGCGCGGCGAGACGACGCGTGAAAGAGATGGCGTACTCCGCGGTCTCCGCCGCCAGCCGCTGGTCGGTGCTGCTCACCACCACGTTGAGCATCCGCACGTGTGGGGGATATCGAGGCGCTTCGCGCTCCTCGAGCTCCCGCTTCGCAAAGCCCTCGAAGTCATGGCTCACCGCGGCTCGCACCGCGTAGTGCTCGGGTAGGGACGTCTGGATGAGGACCTCTCCACCCAGAGCACCTCGGCCCGCTCGCCCGGCGACCTGGCTGAGAAGCTGGAACGTGCGCTCGCTTGCCCGGAAGTCGGGCAGATGGATGCCGACGTCGGCGTTCACCACCCCCACCAGAGTGACGCGGGGGAAGTCGAGGCCCTTGGCGATCATCTGGGTGCCCAGCAGGATGTCCACCTCGCCCCGTTCCACGCGCGACAGGATGCGCTGATGCGCCCACTTGCCGGAAGTCGTATCCACGTCCATCCGCGCGATGCGCGCGCCCGGAAACGTCTCCGCTGCGATCCGCTCCACCTGCTCGGTGCCCAGGCCCCGGAATGACAGATCCCTCGAGCCGCATCGACCGCAGCGGGTGGGCGCTGCTTCCTCGTACCGGCAGTGGTGACAGACCAGTCTCTGCGTGACGCGATGGTACGTCAGCGAGATCGAGCAGTTCTCGCAGCGCTCCACCTCCCCGCACTCTCGACACTGCACGAAGGCGGAGTATCCCCGTCGGTTGAGGAGCAGAATAACCTGCTCGCCACGGCGCAAACGCCCATCCACGGCGTTCACCAGGGGCTCGCTGAGCACGGTTCTGCCCCGTCGGTCCCGATCTGTCTCGCCCCCCCGCACCGTCCTCAGGTCTATGACACGGACGCTGGGAAGGCTCGCACCGCCCACGCGGTCCGGCAGGCGAAGGAGTCGGAACTTCCCGTTGGCGGCGTTGTGCCAGCTCTCCAGGGACGGCGTGGCGCTCCCCAGGACGCACACGGCCCCCTGTGCGTAGGCACGCACCACGGCCAGGTCCCGGGCGTGGTATCGAGGGGCCTCCGACTGCTTGTACGAGCCGTCATGCTCCTCGTCGACCACCACGACGCCAAGGTTCTCGAGAGGGGCGAATAGTGCGGATCGAGCGCCCACCGCCACTCGGCGCGCGCCCGCTCGTAGCTGTCGCCACGCGTCGTAGCGCTCCCCGCCGGACAGCCCCGAGTGGAGCACGGCGATCTCATCGCCGAAGTGGGCCCTGAAGCGTGACACGGTCTGGGGCGTGAGGGCGATCTCGGGCACCAACACGAGGGCGGTACGCCCGCGCGCCAGAGCGGCACGAAGGAGCTCGATGTACACCAGCGTCTTGCCGGACCCGGTCACGCCGTGCAGGAGGAATGGAGCCGGGCGCCTCTCGTCCAGCGCCGCCACCAGGGCTCCGAGCGCCGCCTGCTGTGCGGCCGTCGGCGTGAGGCCCGGGGGCTTGGCCGTCGGAACGTCGGCGAAGGGGTCGCGCATGACCTCCTCGTCCACGACGGCCACCAGCCCCTTCGTCTCCAAGCCGGAAAGGACTCCCCGGCTGAAGCCGGCCTCCCCGGTGAGGCGTGCCAGCTCCATGTCGCCGCCCGACGCTTCGAGGAGCTCGAACGCCTCTCGTTGCCTGTGCGCCCGTCCGAACGCCGACTCGCGCTCTCCCAGGTCCTCCAGCGCCCGCGCGATGCGGACGACGCGTCGCGTCTTCACGGCGGGCTCGGTGGGGGGAACGGTGGTGTGTGTGAGGAGCCCGCGATCCCGCAGAGATCGGATCTCTGGCCAGATGGAGCCCATGCCCAGCTCCCGTCGGAGCGTAACCACGCGCCGAGGCGCCCGCTCCCGCTCCAAGGCATCGAAGAGCCGTCGCTCGCGGGAACGGAGATCCGCAGGCAGGCTTCCGTCGAGAGCCACGTAGTCCCGGGACACGTCGGACAGTACCGCCGGCATCGCCGCGCGCAGGGCGATGCCCAGCGGAGCGATGTAGTAGTCGGCCATCCAGCGACAGAGTCCGAGGATGTGGCCCGGCACCGTGGGCTTCTCGTCCAGCACGTCGATGATCGGCTTGAGCCCGCGGATGTCGCCCTGCTCGCCGGCGCCCACGACCCACCCGATCCGCTCGTCCCTTCGAAACGGCACCAGCACGCGCGTTCCCGCAGCCGGGGGTGGAACGCTCGTCGTGTACGTGAACGTGCGGTAGATGGGAAGTGGGAGCGCCACCTCCACGCGTTCGGAACGCGACAGTCGGCTCAATCGTCCAGGAAGAAGAAGATCTCGTGCTGGATCTCGGCCGGCGTCACCAGAGGACCCTCATCGCTCCAGTAGACGTTGATCTCGCTGCGGACGCCGATGTCGCCCTCCAGGTAGATCCCCGGCTCCACCGAGAATCCCACGCCTGGAATCAGGAGGCGGTCGTCCCGGGTTTCCAGGTTATCCAGGTTCGGACCGCTTCCGTGGAGCACGGTATCGATGGAATGGCCGGTGCGGTGCACGAAGTACTCGGCGTATCCGCGTTCGGCGATCACACCACGCGAGACGTCGTCGACCTCGTATCCCTTCACGGGCTCGCCGGCGTCGAACCGTTCGCGCAGGAAGGCAACGGCGGCGTCGCGCGCGTCGCGCACCGCCTCCCAGAGCTCCTGGGTGCGCGCGTCCACCGAGGAGCCCATCATCCCCATCCAGGTCTGGTCCGCCGGCACCGAGCCTTTCTTGCCGGCCCACAGGTCGATGAGCAGCAGGTCACCCTTGTTGATGGTCTCGCCGGCCCCCGGAGGCGCGTAGTGGGGGTCGGACGCCGTTCTTCCCACGGCGACGATGCAGTCGGCCTCCGAGGTAAGCCCATGTGCGGTGAGCTCCGACCGGATCCAGTCGGAGACCGCGCCTTCGTTGGTCGGCTTCCCGGCCCGGATAGCTGCCGCGGCCCGCTCATAGGCCTTCCGAGCCACCACCGGGAGGATCTCGGAGGCTTCCTTGTGGTCGGCGAGCTGCTGGGCAGTCCAGACCGAGTAGAATCGAGACACCAGGTCGCCCGACGAGGCCGCTTCCACGCCCGATCGCAGGATGACTTCGGCCATTCCCGCCGGCAGGTAGTCGAGCGTGGGCACCGCGGCCCCCGGCGACACCTCCATGGCGAGGCGGCCCTTCCCTTCCAGGAGAGATGCCAGCTCCTCCTCCATCTGCCGCCACCCCGAATACATGCGCTTGCCCCAGGGCCAATGCCTCCAGGCCGAGCCCTCGATGGCGTGGATGAGGGCCTGCGGCTCGCCTTCACGGGGGATGAGGAAGAA
>JAJDNI010000027.1 GCA_022340755.1 Gemmatimonadota bacterium | reverse complement strand
GCTCCGTAAGCGGGGCACGGTACGGATCGGACAAGGGGGCTGCAAGGGCGGAGCGGCGAGGCGATCCGTCGGTCGCCTGTCGCTCAGCCTTGCCAGCCCCGGTGACCCCGAGCTCGAGGCCCGCCCCGTGGGGGCCCTTGTCATGCATGCGGGCAGGTCATAGATCACCCCGACGCCTGCCCGACAAGCTATCGGCGGAGGAGTCCCGTGAAGACGCGCATCACCGATCTGTACGGCATCGAACACCCCATCCTGTCGGGCGCGATGGCCTTCGTGTCCCTTCCACCGCTCGTCGCGGCCGTATCGGACGGAGGCGGGCTCGGCTCGCTCGCCAACGGCATCCTGCCGCCCGAGGGCCTTCGCGCCATGATCCAGGCCACCCGACGGCTGACGTCGCGCCCGTTCGCCGTGAACTTCATCACCCAGTTCGCCACCGACGAACACATCGACGTGTGCCTCGACGAGGCCGTGCCCTTCGTCGAGTTCTTCTGGACCCACCCGGCGGACACGTTCGTGGAGCGTCTGAAGGACAAGGGCGTGAAGGTTGCTATGAAGGTCGCGACCGTCGCCGACGCGCGCGCGGCCGTGGCGGCGGGCGTCGACGCGATCATCGCGCAGTCCTCGGCCGCGGGCGGACACACGAAGGGAAAGATCGGCACCTTCGCGCTCGTGCCTGCCGTCGTCGATGCCTGCGGAGACGTGCCGGTGATCGCGGCGGGCGGCGTGGCCGACGGCCGGGGACTCGTCGCGGCGCTGGCGCTCGGCGCCGAGGGCGTCGTCGTCGGGACGCGCTTCCTCGCGACCCCGGAAGCGACGATCCACCCGGAGTACCAGCGGCGCATTCTCGCCGGGGGCGACGAGGACATCGTCCTGACGTCGATCTTCGGCCCGGAGTGGCCGAGTCAGCCGATCAACTGTCTGCGCAACCGGATCGTCGACGAGTACCGCGGGCGAGACACCGAGACCCCACCGCAGCCGGAGCCGCCCGTGTCGATCGGCACGACGAAACTGGGGCCCGAGACGTACACGATGCCGAAGTTCTCGGCGATCCTCCCGACGCCCGAGACCGACGGGGATTTCGAGGAGATGTGCCTCACGGCCGGCCAGTGCACACCGCTCGTGAACGACGTGGTCCCAGCGGCCGAGGTGATCCGACGGATCGTCACGGAGGCCGAGGCCCTCCTGAGAGGTCGCCTGGCCGTCTGAAGTCCACCCTGCTCGGAGGCGCCGGGCGATTCTCCGAGTGTTCCGGCACTCAGGGACGAATGAGGGCCACGTCTAGCTCAAGACCTTCTCGATGGCGTCGTAGAGATGACTGAGCTCCTTGGCCATGCCGGCCATGACCAGGACGAGGAGCACGAGGGCCACGAGGCCCACGGTGAGGGCTACCTTCAGCCAGTAGAGTTCCAACGGTCTCATGGGAGTTCAAGCTAACGCGGCAGCCGATGGAGGGCACGGAGAACGTGCGGGGCGCCAACGTGACGAGGCTCTTCAGGGAGGTGTGCGGATGAAGGCCGTGGGCGGGTGGTTCGACGAGCTCCGGGACGCGGTGCGCGCGCTTCTGCGGCGACCCCTCCATTCGATCCTCGCGACGCTCATCCTGGCCCTGGGGCTCGCCGCGAGCCTCGCGGTGTTCACCTACTCCAACGGGTTCTATCAGCCCTTCCCGGGTGTGAACGCCAGGGGTCTGGTCCAGCTCTTCGACGGCTCCGACGAGAACCCGTACGGGATCTTCTCGTACCTCGACTACCTGGACTACGCGAAGGAGGCTACCGGGAGCTTCTCGTCCATGGCCGCAGTCTCCAACGGGTACGCCGCCAGCGTCTGGCACGAGGAATCCACCGAGGTCGCGTTCCTCGAGGCGGTCTCGGGAAGCTACTTCCCGACCCTGGACGTCGAGATGAGCCTGGGGCGGGGCCTGACGCCCGCCGACGACCTCCCCGGCGCGGACCCCGCCGCGGTGATCTCCCATGCGTGGTGGCAGCGACAATGGCACGGAGACCCGTCTGTGGTCGGGAGCGTCGTCCTCTTCAACGCTCGGCCGTACACCGTGGTCGGGGTGGCCGCCCCGTCGTTCCGGGGATCCCTGTCCGACATCCAACCCGACGCCTGGCTCCCCTTCGCGCCGTTCGCCACGCGGTACACGTCGTGGGCCGCCGCGTCCGAGCGACGGGATGCTCCGCTCGTCCGGATCCTGGGAAGGCTCCGGGACGGGGTCGACCGGGATCGGGCGACCGCCGAGCTGGGCCGCATCGCGGCGGGCCTCGACGAGATCGTTCCCCGGGAGGCCGCACGTCCACGTCGCCCCTCGCTGGCGCCGGCGACCTGGATCGATCCTGCCACGCGGGTCCAGGAGTCCGACACGGTCCGCATGATGCTGGCGGCGGCGGCGGGCTTCCTCCTGCTGGTGTGCGCCAACGTGGGGAACCTTCTCCTCGCAGTGTCCACCGGCCGTCGCCGGGAGATGGCCCTCCGGGCCGCTCTGGGCGCTCCCCGCGGCCGGCTGCTGCGGCAGGTGCTGCTGGAGAGCCTGGTCCTGGCGGCGGCGGCGGGTGCGGTGGCGATGGCCCTGGCCGCCCCGATGGCCCTGCGCCTGGGCTCGTACTTCGCCCGGCCCAGCGTGTGGGGAGAGAACGCGGCGCGGCAGATGACCGTGGACGCTCGGGTCGTCGGCTTTGCCCTCGGGATATCGGTGGTGACCGCCCTTCTCGCCGGCCTCTTTCCCGCCCTTTCGGCCTCCCGGCGCGACGTGGCGGCGACGCTCAAGACCGGCTCGGCCGACGGTGAAGGCCCGCCGGCCCGCCTGGGCGGCTGGCGGCTGCCGAGCACACGCGACCTCATGGTCTCCGCACAGGTGGCGCTGTCCGTCGTGCTCCTGGTGGTGGCGGGGCTCACGCTGCGCACCCTCTCCAAGGTGGGGGAGATCGACCCCGGCTTCGACTACCGCCCCCTGATCGGCGGCTACATCTCGACCAGCAGCACGTCCGTCACCGAGTCGGAGCGTGACCTGTGGTTCCGGACGCTGGCGGAGCGCCTCACGGACGAGCCGTGGGTGCGGTCGGCCACCATCTCCGACCAGGCACCCCTTTCCGGCCACGGCTCGCTGGACTTCCAGTCCGACGACGTGATCGACCCGGTGAGCACGGTGGTATCGGTCGGGATTCCGGGATACTTCCGGACCCTGGGCATGCACGTGCTCCGGGGCCGGGACTTCGCCGCCTCGGACAGTCTGGGAGCGCCCGACGTGGCCATCCTGAACGAAGCGGCCGTGCGCCGCTTCTTCCCCGGCGGCGAGGGGCTCGGCCGGCAGATCCGGCAACCTTCCCCCAACGGCTCCTCCCGTGCGTACGAGGTCGTCGGCGTGGTGAACGACGCCCGGATCCGGAGCTACCTCGCCCAACCGGAGCCGGTGGTGTATCTCACGAACCGCCAGCAGAGCTACGCGTCGGGACGCGGCATCACCGTATCGGTGAACATCGATCCCGAGGCGGCGGTCCCTCGCCTATACCGGTGGCTCCGGACCGTCGAGCCCCACATGGCCATCGTGAACCTGGTGGCGTACACCGACGTGGTGCGGGGTCACACCTACGTCCAACGCATGAACGCCCAGATGTTCTCGGCGCTGGCGATCCTGGGGCTGATCCTGGCCGCGGTGGGGATCTTCAGCGTCACGAGCCTCGCAGTGACCCAACGCGCTCGGGAGATCGGGGTCCGCATGGCACTGGGAGCGCGTCGGGAGGACATCGGGGGCCTGGTGCTCCGCAGGATCTTCTGGACGGTGGCCCTGGGCCTGGGGGTTGGCCTGGTGGCCTCGTACGCCTTGGCGGGTCTCGCGCGTAGCCTCCTCTTCGGCGTCGGCGCCACGGACCCGGTGAGCATCACCTTGGCGGCTCTCGTGCTCCTGGCCTCGGCCCTCGTCGCCGGGCTGGTGCCGGCACGGCGCGCCGCGGCCGTGGATCCCATCCGCTCGCTCCAGGCGGAATGAACGGCGACGGATGAGGTCCTCACGCCGGTCGGGCCGCACCCCCTCAGGGTGAGGGCCGGAAGCCGACCTGCGCTACATCCGCGTCTCGTCAGCGCGGCAAGGCCGTCGGGTTGTCCGCCAACACATACGCCATCACGGCCATCGTCGCGATGCAGTGCCGGAACTGGTCCAGGTCGATCACGGTCATCATGTCCGCGTCGGAGTGGTGGTACCAGAAGTACGTCGAGTCGTCGACGTTCAGCGCGAAGCCCGGCACCCCCTCGCCGATGATCGGCCCCACGTCCGCCTCGCCGTCTCCGAGGGTCACCTCCCCTGCCCCGATCCTGTCCAGGAGCGAACCGATCTGTTTGGCCATGGCCAACCCGGCCGCGGAGCCCTGAAAGCGAAAGCCGCTCGGCGTGAACACGCCGTTGTCCGACTCCATGGCCGCCACCGTCTTCGGCAGCTCGGCGTCGTGCTGGTCGCGGTATGCCCGCCCGCCGCGGAGTCCGTTCTCCTCGTTGACCCACATGACCACGCGCAGGGTGCGCCGCGGCCTGAGGCCGAGCTCCTTGATGAGCCGCACCGCCTCCCAGGCGGCGAAGGAGCCGCCGCCGTCGTCCATGGCCCCCTCCCCCACGTCCCACGAATCGATGTGGCCGCCCAGCACCACGACCTCGTCGGGCTTTTCGGATCCACGCAGCTCGGCGACGACGTTGCGCGAGGGCACGTCGGGAAGCCTATGCGCCTGCATCTTCAGGGTCACGACCACAGGCTCTCCGCGATCCTGCATCCGGTGCAGCATCTCGGCGTCCTCGATGGACAGCGCGGCGGATGGAATCTTCGGCACGTCCTCTTGGTAACGGAGCGAGCCGGTGTGGGGCGACTGCTGCGAATGCGTGGCCACGGAGCGGATGAGCGCGGCCACCGCACCCACCTTCGCCGCCGCAGACGCGGCACCGCCGCGATACTGCACGTTGATCCCATACCCCTCCATGGGAGGCACGTCCGTCGGGAAGGGGGAGTCGAAGAGCACGATCTTCCCCTTGGCCTCGGCGGCGTGCGCGCTCAGGTCGTCGAAGCTCTTCACGACGAGCACCGGAGCCGTGATCCCTTCCGGAGGCGTCCCCACGCTCCCACCCAGACCGAGCATGTGGAGCTTCCACGGGCGCGGAGAGACCAGGGTGGCCGACTCCTGCCCGCGCACCCAGTGCGGCACCATCACCGGCTCTCCCCGCACGTTGTCCAACTGGTCGTCGCGCATCCGGGCCAGCACCCA
>JAJDNI010000031.1 GCA_022340755.1 Gemmatimonadota bacterium | reverse complement strand
ACCGTACCGGTCAGCGCTAACAGTACCGATTGTCATGCAGGAACTAAGAGAGCATGCGGGCACGCAGTTCGATCCGGCGGTTGTTAGCGTGTTGTTGTCGACGGACCTCCTGACCGATTACGCTGATATCATGCGCGCCGTCCGGATGGAGGGGAAGGGCGGAAGGATAGTGGAGCCACCAGCGCAGACGACACCAACTTCACGTAAGGCGCCTTGGCCCAATAGAATCACGTCAGGAGGCAGTCGAAGGAGTTAGTGAGCCTCTTGGCGTAGCTCCCGGGCACGTGTGGCAAGACCGAAGCGCTGAGCAAGGACAAGTGCCCGGTCGGAGGCGCGTTGGTCTTGGACAAGACCGGCCCGGCGGCTGATGCGACTCGCTAAGATCTCCGTTCGCACCAGTGGAAGAGGTTGACGGACCGCGAGCCCGTCAGCTTGCCGCCGCAGCAGTGCGACAGCTTCTGCCGGTTGCCTTCGCCGCTCAAGCATGCGGGCTCGGAAGCTCAGGATGAGTGTGGGGTCGAAATACCACGATGGAGGATCGGGTGGGAGCTCCGCCTCGCGCCGAGTAGCCTCAGCGATTGCCCCGGTGTGGAGTGCAGCAAGACCGATTCCGGCAGAAGCCACAGCGGCGTGCCAAGCAGGCGAGCTGCGACGCAGGGCGGCCTCAGCTGCGTCAAAGTAGCGTCGGGCATCGGCGAAGGAGCGCCTCTCAAGTTCGATCTCGCCTCTGTTGCAGGCAACAGAATAGTGGAGGCGTGGAGCTTCGGCCCCGTCTATCAATGCGGCGGCTCGGTCGATTGCATCCGTAGCTGGTTCGAGGTCTCCAGCATCAAGGTAGAATACACCCTCGTTGCAGGCGAGATCGAACCGGAGTTGGAGATCTCCGTACGATTCCGCGACCTGCTGTGCCCTCTCCAGAACGGCCGTGGCCCCCGGGAGGTAGAGTCTACCCTCGAAGGCCAGGACCAAAACCAGCCGGTTGAACGCCAGCAAGAGCGCTCCCGGATCTTGAGTGCGTTCAGCCATCGCAACGGCCTTCTCGGCGGACTTCAGTCCTTCCTCTCTGTCGCCGAACAACACGTTCAACGCCAAGGATGCGTTGGCCACGGACGCGACCGCCGGCTCTGGCTTGGCGGCGCACTCCCGTACCTCCGCGAAGAGGCTGCGGATCTTTTCGACCATCCCGCCGCGGTGCAGCAGCTGTAGCTCCGCGTCGAGGGCCAAAGCGAGGGCTTCCCAGTCTTCAACCGTCCTCGCGGTCGTCTTGATCGTCGCCAGCCGGTCGAGTAGGTCCGGGAGCGGAGAGGCGGCGACTTCAGCAAGACCTTTGACGCGGTGGATGTCCATCCGCAGCGCCCGATTCTCGTTCCCAACGGAGCGCAACCGCGTTGCCGCGAGCTCTAGCAACGGATTAGCCCTGGCGATCTCGTGCTTCATTTGGAGCGCGCGGGCCAGGTCGGCCGTGGCTTCAGCCTTGCCCCGCGCCTCACGTTCATTCTCTACGACGATCTGGAAGAAGTAGGCTGCCTCGGCGAGAGCCCCGTTCTCCATCGCGTTGGTGGCGGCCTGGCGACCGAACTGCACGGCACCCTCTGCGCGCGCCGCACGTGCGAAGTGCAGAGCAAGCTCGTCACAAGGCGGCGGCTGCCTACTCACGAGACGCTCGGCCACCATCTCGTGGAGCAAGACCTTCCGGGCTTCGTTGAGGCGACTGTAGAAGGCACTTCGGAACAGGGCGTGGGCGAAGCGGACGGTATCCAGGGATTGCTCCACAAACCCCCAACGAGCCAATTCCTCCACCACACCCACGCACTGCTCCATCCGTACGTTGGTGACCGCGGCAAGATCGACGAGACGTAGCGGGCTCCCCCAGGTCGCCATTACCGATGCGGCGCGGACGGCGTCTTCCGAGAGGTGCTCGATGCGTGCGTCGACGAGCTGCCGGAGGGAGATGGGAATGGTCACTCCGTCACGCGGGGTGTCGGGAAGCGCCAGCCGACCGGCCACGTAGTCGCGCGTGAGCTCGATGAGGTAGAAGGGGTTGCAGCCCCCGAGGTCCATGATGCCCTGAACGGCTTCTACGCTGACCGGCTCGCCGGCGACAGCCCGCACGAGGCGCATCGCGCCATCCGCGTCGAGGTCACCCACGTCGATGGGGGTGACGGCCAGATCTCCTCCGGGGTCGAGGTACTTGCCGATGTCCTCATCGGCCCTGCCGGACTCCGGCCGCATGGCGGCCATGACACCAAACGCCCCGCTTCGCCACCGGCGCTGCGTGAATTGAAGCACCGCGACCGTGGTTGCGTCGGCCCACTGGATGTCGTCGACGACCAGGAGGGTCGGCTCACCAGCCGCCATTCTGGAGAAGAGAATAGAGAAGGCCTCATAGAGCCTCCGAGAGAGGCGGCTCTCCTCGACGCGTGGCACCGGGAGAGGGTCCTCACCGGGTTCCTGGTAAGGCAACACGGCGGACAGCACGGCCTTCCACGGATCGTCGAGAGCCAACACGTGACGCTTGGCGTCCGCGCCCGCGAGGGCGTCAACAAGAGGGTTGAGCGGGATGCGCTGCTCTAGCTCCACGGGACTCGCGCGCAGGCACCGGAATCCCTTGAGCTGCGCCTCTCGGGTGATCTCTTCGAGGAGGCGGGTCTTGCCGATTCCAGCTTCCCCTTTGAGAAGGACGAACTCGAATGCTCCAGCTCGCACCCGATCGAGCGCGTCCCTGGCCGCTCCGAGCTCGGTCTCCCTGCCGATCAGCGGCACTCGTGCTTCACGATGCGCGCCCCCT
This sequence comes from Gemmatimonadota bacterium, assembly GCA_022340755.1. Classification (GTDB taxonomy): domain Bacteria; phylum Gemmatimonadota; class Gemmatimonadetes; order Longimicrobiales; family Gaopeijiaceae; genus SZUA-318. The sequence goes on along the minus strand of JAJDNI010000031.1, from coordinate 19,213 downwards.
GCTCCCGGAGCCGGCGTATCACGCGCCAGGCGACGGACTCGTTCCATGAGTTCGAGGGTCTCGGGCGCGGGACGATGTCCAGTATCGAGCCCTTCTAGGAAGTCGAGATAGGCCGCCTCCGCCCCTTCGGGCCCGCCGGTCCTGGCCCGGGCCTCGATGACCATCCGAACGGCTTGCTCGTTGCTGGGATCCAAGGCATGCAGCACCTCGGCGGCGTCGCAGGCCGCGTTCCAATCCCCTGTCGGATATGACTGGTCCCATCGGAGGGCCGCCGCTTCGCGGAGCTCTCGGCGAAACCGTTCGCGCTTCCCCTCCAGCCAGTCCTCGAATGCCTCTCCGGGAGGTCGGCGAATGCGGCCGGCAAAGTCGAGCGTCTGCAGCTGTAGCGCGCGACGGAGATCGCCTCGGGCGAGTGCTTCGCGGAACGCTCCAAGGTCGCACGACATGGCCGATCGTTGCGGTCGGAGCAAATCGTCGCCGGCCGTGTCAACGGCGTCGCACCCCAGGCGTTTCCGCAACTCGTGAAGGAGCTGGCGCAGACGCTGGCGGGCGCGAGGGTCGTCCGCCTCTTCCCAGAGGAGGCCGATGGCGCGCCTTCGGGTAACGCCCGACCGCTCCTGGCCCCAGACGAGCGTGAGCAGCGACTCCTGCTGGGGCGACAGGCCGAGGACCCCATCAGGGGTGGTGACAGAGGGGCCCCCGAACAGCCGTAGGCACAGTGAGGGCTCGACCGATCCCATTGCGGCTCCCGGAGGACCTGGCTTCGAAGTTGACGCCGGAGCATAGCCGAACGCCCAACGGCCCCGGGCGCCGACTCTTCGGGAGGGCCGGGCCAATGTCCGCCCCTCGCACCTGTCGGGCAAGCGCATCATCCGGCTCCCAGGCTCGCAGGCTTGCGAAGCGGAGCTTTCGTGAGGGGCTTCCCGCTCCGCCTTCCGCCGTCGGGGGCGGCTGATCCGGTCAGCAGCTCGAAGGCGAACTCCGGCGACAGGCCACCCTGAGCAGCCTCGGTCCGAAGCCAGGCCTCGAGGAGCCACTCCCATCCCAGGTACTCCCTGGCTTCGCTGGGTCTGAACCCCGTGAGGCGGTACATCTGGTTGCTGAGCGAGAAGGCGTCTGCGTAGCCCACTTCGTATCCGATGGACAGGATGCTTTCCTGGGAGTTCTGCAGGCGGATCGTCACACGAAGGAGCCGGCCGAGCTGCAGCCAGTGGGACGGCACCGGCAGCCCGCGGGTCAGGAGTCGGCGTCCGAGCGCCCGTCGCGACAGGTACAGGCCTCGGGACAGGGCCGAAATGGACCGAAGATCCGCGGAGAGGGCGATCGTCTTCCGGAGCAGGCGGGCGGTCTCCCTGTCCAGCGAGATTCCGCGCCAGGCCACGTATTCCGTGACCTCGGCCGCGAGGTCTTCGGGAGGTCGACTCAACACCTGGGCGAGGTCGTCGAGAGCGATGTCGTGGTGGGGAAGAATGGCCTGAGGCCGGCTGGCCTCGACCACCCGCATGATGGCGGGCTCCGTTCCAAGCTTCGGAGCAGGTGGCAGAACCACGATAAGGGCCAGACCGCCGGGGCGGTCCCTGACCACCGGAATGTGCTGCTCGTGAATGCCGTCCGCGAGTTGCCAGACGAGGGCGGAACCGGGTCCGCGCCCCTCTGCCCTCACCTGTTTCAGGCCCCCCTGGACGGGCCGGAGACCCTGGTACGGATGGACGAGTAGCGTAAGGGGGGCAATGGGTAGAGCGGTGGGCATGTTCTGGCCTCCAGCGTGTGCAGGTTAGGGAGGGTGGATCACCGTGATTTGACCCCGTCAGAGAGGCGTCAGGCTCGCCCGGGCGGGAGTCGTTCGCGTGTCCAACCGGCTTCTGACATCCACGCGCGCCACAGACGCCGCCGTGTGACGGCCCGTCCCGTAAAACGCTTGCGGCAGAACATTCCTGGCCGTATATAAAACAGGAATTCTATTTTATTTTGTGTGAGCCATGACCGATCCCGATCCGGCAAGACTCGTCAATCCGCCAAAGCAGTCGCGCTCTCGGCGCACGCTGGAACGGATCGTGGGTGCGGCGCTCGACATCCTCGAGGCGGAGGGTCCCGACGCCCTCACCGTCCAGGCGATCGTGGAACGGTCGGGTTCGTCGGTGGGATCCTTCTACGCTCGCTTCTCGGGCAAGGCCGACCTGCTCGAATACCTGGGGGACCGTGTGTGGCGCGAAGCGGCGGCGCGCTGGGAGGAGGCGCTCGCCGCGCAGGAATGGGATGGATTGGCGCTGAAGGAGCTCGTTGGCGGGGCCGTCACCCTCCTGGGTGAGGTAGGGCGGTCGCGCACTTCGTATCTGAAGGCGCTGGACCGTGCACCCGGAACGCGGGCGGACGCGTACACGGCGTTCCAGGCCCACGTGCTCCGGGGGATCGAGACCCTGCTTCTCTCCCGAGTCGAGGAGATCGACCATCCGGCCCCGAACGTCGCGGTCCCACTCGGGCTCAAGGCCGCCTTGGCCGTTCTGGACGTCTCGGATCTCGAAGACCCACAGGCGATTCCGTTCGAGGAACGGGTAGCCGAGGCCCAACGGCTCCTCCTGTCGTACCTGGCAGGCGTCTCGCCCGCCGGTGCGGAGAGCGAGGGTCAGGTGGATTTCTTCGACATCTGGGGCTGAGCGGACCCCGGTACGGAGTGAAGCGGAGGTAGGACAGGATCGGCGGGAGGCCCGGGGTGGTTCAAGGCCCCCCGCCGATGTCCAGGTGAGTAGGGTCGCCCTTCTCGGGCTCCCCACATCCGGGTCGGCGTCAGCCGACTACCACCACCGCCACCTGTCCCATGAGCAGGAGAGGTCTACCTGCGGTGTGCCCGGGGCGACGGGCAGTGGCGCCCACCCTTCCCTTCCCAGCCAATGCATGGCCGGCTGGCCGATGGGATCGCCCGGAGGCATGTCCGGCGTTGCAGGCGCGGCCACCGGTGCGTGTGGGCGCTCCAGGAACCGACCGATGTCGGAGGCCAGGAGGCGGTAGTGAGCCTTGTTGGCGGCATCCGCCGAGCCCTGGGCCTGTCCAAGCCACGTCGCGATCTGCTCCAGCTCGTACTGAGCCTCGGCCCGCACCTGGCCCATTGGCGCCGCCCCCGCCAGGGACATGAGCTGATCGACGAACGTGCGCTGAACGGCACGCTCGACGGCCGCTTCGTACGCGTCTTTGGTGGTGGCGCCGAACGTGGCCTTGCGCACCTGCTTGATGACGTCCTGCAACCCTGGCAGGTCCGGGTCCAGCGCCTTCTGCTCCACCATGCGTGCGCTGCGAGCGGGGTCGAACAGGTACTGAAAGGTGAAACTCGCGGCGGCGGTGGCGGGCGACACCGCGTCGAAGACCAGGCCCGTCTCGCGCTTGAACAGCTCCTGGTGCGGGGGATAGAGGAACGGCCTCGGGGGCAGTTGAGCCAGCACGTTCCTCGGAATGGTCAGCTCCGAGGGGCTGATGGTCCGCATGATGGCGTCCAGAGCCTTCTGCTGCTCGGCCGCCGGGACCGCGTGCAGGGGCTCCTGTCCATCGCCCCGCAGGGCGTAGGTGTAGTACTGACCTCCCACGACCTTGGTGGCCGCCTGCGTCTGGTAGCGGTGGTACAGGAAGAGGGGCACGAGAGCCTCTTCCATGGTGGCCATGGGCGCACCGGTCTTGATGGCGTTCTCGCCGAAGTGGTCGAGCGCGACGCGGCGCACGTCCATCATGCGCTGTAGCTCGTCGGACGGGTTGGCGCCGTTGTCCCACAGGTGGGTGTTGGGGTGCGCGCTGGAGACCGGCCGGGCGTCCTGGTCGGTGATGAAGTAGATCCCGCTCTTGATGCCGTCCTCGAGGATCTTGGTCAGCGCCGCGTGCTCGTCCGTGCCGGCGGGGAATTGGGTGTATCCGTATCGGATGGTGATCTTGTCCCAATCTCCGATCTGGTTGGCGTAGGAGTCCCGCCCCAGGTGGATCTGGCCGTTCCTGAGCGTCACCACGGGCTGGGGGTAGTCCATAACCGACTGCACGCCGTACGCGTCCTGCGCGCTACTGATGTAGTTGTGGGCGAGCCCCAGGGTGTGGCCGATCTCGTGGGCCCCGAGCTGCCGGATGCGTTGCAGCGCCATGTCGGAGATGGCCGTGGGGTCCTCGTCGCCGTTCAGGTACGGAGAGAGCAGCCCCTCGCCGATGAGGTAGTCCTGGCGGACCCGCAGTGAGCCCAGGGTGACGTGCCCCTTGAGGATCTCGCCGGTGCGAGGATCCACCAGGGAGTTGCCGTAGCTCCAGCCGCGGGTGGAGCGGTGCACCCACTGGACCACGTTGTAGCGGGCGTCCATGGGGTCGGCCGAATCGGGAAGCACCTCCATGCGGAAGGCGTTGATGAAGCCCGCGGCGGTGAAGGCCTGGTTCCACCAGTTCCCACCTTCCAGGAGGGCCGAGCGCACGGGCTCCGGGGTGCCGGGATCGAGATAGTAGACGATGGGCTCCACGGGCTCGCTCTGGGCGGCGTTGGGGTCCTTCTTGATGAGGCGATGCCGTGCGATGTAGCGCTGCACCAGATCCTTGTCGATGGGCTGCGCGTAGTCGTAGAAGCTGATGCCGCCGTACCCGGCCCGGGGGTCGTCTCTGCGCGGCTTGTAGGTCCCATCCAGCGGCGGTAGCTCGACGAAGGAGTGGTGCTCCCGCAGGGTGAGGTCGTCCGCGGTGGGCGTCACGCTACGCTCCAGGGCACCCGGCTGATCCGAGGTAAAGGTAAGTTCGACTTCAACTTCCGTGTTCTTCGGGAAGCCCTTGGTCCGCGGGAAGTAGAAGACGCTTCGGGAGGCGTCCAGCTTGAACGTGCCCTGACGCGTGCGCCGCAGCGTCTGGATGACCCCCTGCTCATCGCTGGTGAAGAAGTCGGTGGCGTCCACCAGGGCTCGGTCACCCGACTGCGCCTCCACCTTGAAGCCCCACAGCACGGAGGTGGGGAACCCGTCCGTAACCGACTTGCGCTCCATGGTGCTGTTCGAGACGGCGCGGAAGTTGTAGTTAGGCTCCTCCATGATGACCTTGGGCCCCACGCGCTTGAACGTCACAACGCGCTCCCGGCCCAGGTCGCCGCGGTTCAGGCCGATGTCGTTCTGCCCCATGCCCGCCGGGAGGGAGGGGTAGTAGAGCATCTCGGTGTTCCAGCGGCCGATCTCCATCCACATCTTGCCGCTGTTCTCGTCCCAGTAGAGAGGCATGAACCCGTCGATCTTCCTCATGCCCTGCGTTTTCGCTTCAATGGTGGGGAGGGGTTTCTTCTGCTGGTCCTGCTCCTGCGCCTGCGCCTGCGTGGCGCCGGCCCCGAGGACGGGGGCGGCGCTCAGGGCGAGGGCAAGGAGGATCCTGGCGGTATTGCGGCGACCCATCGTGGTGCTCCTGGTCTTCGTGCGCACGGACTCTGAACCCTGGAGGGCGGAACGGGGCAATGTGGGTCGTCGAGGGTCGCACGGCCAGAAGCCGTCACCGAGGTGCAGCTCTCGGCGGTGATCATGACCCGTGCGCGGTCAGCCAGCCTGGCACGGCCGCGGCTCAGGCGGCCGACGGGCCTCCTGCGGCGCAGGACCCGCGTGCGCTCCTCCTAGTCCACCGCCCCGGTGTTCACGATGGGCTGCGGGTTCCGATCCGCGCACAGCACGACCAGCAGGTTACTGACCATCTGCGCCTTGCGCCCGTCGTCCAGGCGGACGATGTCCCGCTTGGCCAGGTCGTCCAGGGCCATCTCCACCATGCTCACGGCGCCTTCCACGATCTTCGTGCGCGCCGCGATGACGGCGCTCGCCTGTTGCCGCTGCAGCATCGCGCTGGCGATCTCCGGTGCGTAGGCGATGTGGCTGATGCGGGACTCCATCACCTCCACACCCGCCTTGGCCAGCCGTTCCTGGATCTCGGACTTGAGCTTCTCGGAGATCTCCGCGGCGTTGGCGGACAGAGACAGCTCGCCCTCGTTGTGGGCGTCGTACGGATAGTTGGTGGCCAGACCCCGGAGCGCCGCCTCGCTCTGCACGTGGACGTACTCGACGTAGTCGTCCACCTCGAAGAGTGCCTCGGCGGTGTCCACTACCCGCCACACCACCACCGACGCGATCTCGATGGGGTTGGAGTTCTGGTCGTTCACCTTGAGCTTGCCGGTCTCGAAGTTGCGCACCCGCACGGAGACCTTCCGCTTCGTGAGGAACGGGTTGGCATACTTGAGGCCAGGCTCGTGGACGGTGCCGACGTAGCTCCCGAAGAGCTGGAGGACCTTCGCCTCGTTGGGGTTTACGATGAAGAGCCCCATCCAGGCGATAGCGAGGACGACGGCCACCACGGCGTACCCCCCCAAGAGCAGCGGTGCGGCGTGTTCCTTGGCTCCCTGGACGAAGGCGATGATGTCGATGACGCTGAGGACCAGGAGCACGACCAGAACGAGCAAGCCGGATGCGGCACTCTTGCGAACTTCACGGATCACGGTGACCTCCACGGTGGAACGTCCGCCAGCACCTCAGTTCGAATCAGATACGTCGAGCGCTTCGGACCCATTCATCGTGGCCGGGCAGGCACACGTCGGTGAGCGGGTGGGGCCGCTCACCGACCTGCCTTCTTCGTGGCGTCCTCGTACGCCTGGTTGAGAACCTGCCGGAACACGTCGGTGGGCAGCGCACCGGGAATTGGGGCATAGCCCATGATGAAGAAGGTGGGCGTTCCGCGGACCCCGAGCTGCCGACTCACGGTGTTTGCGGCGACGATCCGACTCTCACGCCGGTTCGAGCTGACGCAACTCCGGTAGCGGTCGGCGTCCAGGCCCAGCCCGTCGACCCAACCGGCGATGACGCCGGCCGCGTCGGAGCTGCTCTTCCACTCCTTCTGGTCGGCCCAGAGCCGATGGTTCATGGCTTCGAAAGCGGCGGGACCTTGCTCCAGCGCGCACTCGGCCGCCGTGGTCGCTTGCTGGGAATTGCGGAACATCCCGATGACGAAGGGAAGGAACTTCCACTCGACCTTGCCAGTCTCCACGAACTCCTTCTTCAACACCGGCCACGTCTGCATATGGAACTGACGGCAGTAGCCGCACCCGTAATCGGACATCTCCAGCACGCGCACGGGGGCGTCCTTGCTACCGCGGTCGAATCCCAGGAACGAGACGTCCGGCCCCCGGTCCTGCGTCCCGGATGCGCTCGGGGACGCCTGCGATCCGGTGGAGACATCGGACGCGGAGGGGGATTCGGCGCTGGAAGGTTGCACGTCCGGGACCCCGTTATCGGCTTCTTCCCGCGGCTGTGACCCGCCGCCGCACGCCGTGAGGGCGAGGACGGTGATCGTGGCGGCGTATCTGCCGATCCTCCTCATCATGACAACTCCGGCGTGATGGCTCCCCACCCTTGGACTCAGAGGGTGAAGTCGGTGAGGAGCGGCTTCTCTTCCTCGCCGAGCTTCGCCCGCACTTCGACATACGGCTCGAGGCCGCTCCCCTTGAGCTTCTCGCGCAGAAGCTGGTCGAGCTGGAAGAGCCCTGCGGAGTTGGACATGTCCACGGTTACGCAGATGGGCCGCTCGTCTCCCTTTTCCAGGGTAATCCCCTCGATGGCGGCGGCCGAGACCGAATGGATGGAGAGCGAGCCTCCCGAGAAGGGGATCCGGGATCGGCCCTTCGCCATGTCCAACGCGTCTGCGATCCGGACGATGCCGGCCTCGAGGGTAAGCGGCGCGCCACCGGACCGGTGCGCGATGATGGCGTGGAGAATCTCCGCCCGCACGATGGTCGCGTGGCGCTCCTCGTACACCGTCGGAAGGATGCGGCGGAGCTTGTCCTGTGCGATGAAGAGGCTGAAGCCCTCGTGGTCGGCACGGTGGATGGACATGCCCACGTCGTGCAGGAGCGCGGCCAGCGCCACGACCACCTCCGCGTCGTGGACGTCCATCTCGTAGGTGGTGACCACCGAGGGTTGGATCCCGGCGTCCACGAGAAGGCGCAGGAGCCTCACCGCGAGGTTCATGACGATCTTCACGTGCACCGGGCCGTGGTCCGTCATGCCCAGCCGCTCCATGGCGTTCACGTTGGCGGCGAGCCACAAGCCGTAGAGATCGTCGTCGTCGTTCACGTGCTCCATGATACGGTGGAGCTTGTCGTTGTGCCGGTCCGGCACGTTCATGACCAGCTTCTTCTCGAAGCGGGCCTCGACGCTCCGGGCGACGTCGATGGGAACGTCGCCGCCGAGGTCGCTGCTAGTCATAGGGCATCCTGCCAATCGAGAACCCGGGGCGCTCCGTCCTGCACCACCACGGTGCCGACGATGCGGTCGTGGATGGCCTGACGGTTCGCGTCCCAGATCACCTGGGCGAATCCCAGGAAACCGGTGGCGAAGCCGGCGGCATAGCCGCCCGCGCGCTCGAAGGCGGTCCACCAGGTGATGGGCTCTCCGTCCAGGCGGAGCACGCGGATCTTCATCAGGCGCTTGCCCACCGTCTGTCCCTTCCACCACGACAGCACGATCGTAAGGTAGATCGTTGCCCACCCGAAGCCGAAGCCCAGCCCGTTGGCCGCGTCGCCCAGCCAAGAGATCAGGCCCCCGCCCTCCTTCTCCTGGGCGAGCTCCTCGGTGAGGCGGGTGACGTCCGCTTCTCGGGCCTCCACGACCTGCTTCTCGATCCCGAGGTTACGTTCCAGCACCTGCAAGGTGTCTCCAGCCAGCTCTCCAACGAGTCGCGTGTGCAGGGCGTCGAGTCGGGCGGTCGTGACGGCATCGTGGGCCCCGGAGCGCCTCAGGTCGGCATAGGCCGAGAGGGCATCCTCCGTCGAGAGGTCGGCGATGCCCGAGTCGGCTTCGGCCGGCGCGCTCCGTTCATTCGGAGCCTCCGACGACGGCACCTGCATGGCCTCGTCGACGATGGCCTCCGCGTCCGAGGACCAGCTCTTGTCCTTCGGCAGCAGCTCGAGGACGGCCTGTCGGATGTCGGCATCGGGCATCTTCAGCCCTCGGAGCGTGGTGACGATTCCGCCCACGGCAGCACGGGCCTGGTCGGCGGAGGCGGCGTTGTCCAGCGCGACGGTTCCACCGAGGGCGGACGCTACGCCGGCGAACGATCGAGCGCGGCTGCTGAGGGTGGCGGGAAGTGAGTCTCGACCTCCTGACGCCGAGCGAACGATGGCCCACGTGGCCGCCGTGACCAGCGCGATGACGACCCCCAAGCATCCCACGGACAGACGCATGGCCCGGTTGAAGGCGCTCCCCCGAACCGGGGTGCGCTTGAAGCCGGCCCGGACGAAGAAGATGGCCGCCACGATCCCCAACAGCATCCCGAAGCTCCTCGTGGCGAGCGTGATGAGGCTGATGACCAGCAGGTCGATGACGATGGCCGCGAGCCGCTGCCTCGGCCGGGCAAGCGGACGACCAAGAAGGTCGGGTGACACGTCGAAGGCATCCGGAGTGATGATACTCCGGGGGTCACGGGCGCCGGCAGTGACGGGCATCGGAGGGCAGATCTGAAGAAGGCGTCAGCGCCGGCGAGCCCAGAGCACGAGCGCGAGTCCCGCAGCGGCGCCGAGAAGCGCTCCGCCGATGATGGTACGGCTGCGATCGTCGAGAGCCGGCGCGGACGACGCGGCCCCGGTCTCGTCCGCGTCGCTCGGCAGCACCACACCCGCGCTGTCGAAGGTGTCCACATCCTCTTCCGCGCCCTCCCACCCACAGACCGTGCACGCCACCATGGCGCGCTCCCGGGCCGTGCGGTTGGGGTGGATCAACTCTTCGTCGCACGCGGGACACGCGAGTCCCGTGGGGCGTGGGCGGATGAGACCGTAGAGCGTACCCTTGGAGAGGTCCAGCTCTTCCGCGATCTGGTTGACACTCAAGTCTGAGCCCCAGTAGAGCTCGTTCGCCTTCGCTTCTTGCCGGCGATCGGCGTCGGCACTGGTCATGGGCTCGCCCTCCCAGTTCACTTGACCCTCTCTCGGTGCTTGAACAACATAGCGAGGCCGTCCCACCCCCGCACAGAAGAGAAGATCGCCGTGTGGTTGCAACGCATCCCGGGCACACCACACCAGGTGGGCGGTGACACGTGAAGATTCCTGTGTCCCACGGCTGGCTCGAGGCCGCCCTGAAAGAGCCGGATGGGCCTCCGCGCGGGGCCGCCGTGGTCTGCCACCCCCACCCGGTGTACGGTGGGACCATGCACACCAAGGCGGTCTATCGGGTCGCCCAGGCGTTGAACGATGCGGGCCTGGTCGCACTTCGATTCAACTTTCGCGGCGTGGGTATCAGCACCGGCAGCTTCGACGACGGGATCGGCGAGGAGCAGGACCTGACCGCCGCCCTGGATTGGCTCGAGGCACGCTACCCCACCTTGCCACTGGTGACCGGTGGGCACTCGTTCGGATCGAGGGTGGCCCTGTCCGTGGGTGCCCTGGATGCCCGCGTCGTAGCCCTCTTCGGCCTGGGCCTGCCGGTGGACAAGTCGGAGTACGACTACGCCTTCCTGGCCGAGACCGAGAAGCCCGTGTTGGTGGTGCAGGGTGAGCTGGACGAGTTCGGACCCGGAGCCCGAGTCGCCGAAGAGATTCGCCCCCTCGGGCCACACATCACACTGGTCCGCATCCCCGGGTCCGACCATTTCTTCACGAATCGGCTGGATGAACTGCGAGACACGGTGCGGGGGTACTACGCTTCCGGGCCCGGTTCACGAACGCTGGCGGCGTTGTAGAGGGAGTCACTTCCGAGGAGGCCGAAGCATGCGGAGCCGGAGCCGAGTGCTACAGAGTCTGGAGGGCGTCTACAGGGAAGCCTTCGAGGACGCCCGCAGCCGCGACGACAAGCCGGCCATGGCGAGTCTGGAGCTGGAGTACCAGCGCGACCAGATCCAGCTCGAGGTGCTCCTCGACATCCGGGACCTGCTCTCGGCGCCGGTGGCCGAGGAGAAGGGGAGCTCTCTCCTGGAGAAAGCGCAGGCGCTGCGCCAGATCACCAAGCTCCGCTGACGGGGAAAGCATGAAGATCTACACACGCACGGGGGACGGCGGGGAGACCGCCCTGTTCGGTGGTGGCCGGGTTTCCAAGGACCACCCGCGGGTGGCGGCATACGGTACGGTGGACGAGCTCAACGCCGCGGTGGCGTGGGCCGTGGAGACCGTGCGGGACGTCGATATCAAGCGTCACCTGGGTGTTGTCCAGCGGGACCTCTTCGCGCTCGGCGCGGTGCTGGCCACGCCCCCTCCGGACGAAGGACGCCCGGCTCCGAAAGGGGTGCCCGACGTGCCGAAGGCGCGCATCGCCGAGATGGAGGCCTGGATCGACGCTGCTACCGGAGAGCTCCCGGAGCTGCGCGCGTTCGTCCTTCCTGGGGGCACGCCCGGTGCCGCCGCGCTGCACCTCGCGCGCACCGTCTGCCGGCGGGCAGAGCGAGCCGTGGTCGCGCTCGCAGCCGGTGCATCCGTGGCCGACGCGGTGGTGGTCTACCTCAACCGGCTCTCGGATACGCTGTTCACCTTCGCACGATTGGAGAACCATCGGGCGGGAGTGGCCGACGTGGAGTGGCGCGACGGGTGAGACCCGAGGGGCCTGGTGGCCGTGCGGAGGACCGGGGAGCCGCCATGGCCGCCAGCCTGGTGCGTGAGGCACGGCACTTCGGGATGGGGTCGGCAGGGGCGGCCCGCCTCAACACCGCCCACGCGCTGGCGATGCGCCCCCGGGTAGCCAGACTCGACAGCCAGCGTCACCCGGCGTACCTGCATCCCGGGCATACCGTTCTGATCCTGATGCGGGACGCGGGGGTGGTGGATCCCACGCTGCTCGCCGCGGCCGCGCTCGTGGAATCTGAAGACGAAGATCTGCGGATCGGCCTTGACCAGATCCACGCGGTGGTCGGTGACGACGTTGCCGCCGTCGTGGCGGCGGTCCCCCTGCCGGGTCGAGCCGATCTCACCGAGGCGCTGGTCGTCGTTCCGGAAGGTGTGCGCCTCGTCGCCTTGGCGGAGCGACTCGATCAGGCCCGTCATGCGCACATGAGAGAGGCGGATGGGGTCTGGCGACGGCGACTGCTCGAGGAGGTGACTCGGGTCTACCTGCCCGTGGCGCAACGCACCCACGCGAAGCTGGCGATGCGGTTCAGCCATTGGAGCGAGGCGTTCGGAAGACGTCTGGCAACGGCGGAAGGGAGCGCGTGAAGGCGCGCATCGGGGGGCGCCCGACGTCTTGCGGGGTGCCCTCTTTTCCTGTACACCTTCTCGTCGCCAAATGAGGACGTTCTGGAGGCTCCATGACCTACATCATTACCGAGCCCTGCATCGACGTGAAGGACGCCAGCTGCGTCGAGGTATGCCCCGTCGACTGCATCTACGAGGGGAAGGATCAGTACTACATCCACCCGGACGAATGCATCGACTGCGGTGCGTGTGAGCCCGAGTGTCCTGTGCAGGCCATCTTCCCCGACACCGATGTTCCCGCCGAGTGGACGGGCTTCGTCGACAAGAATCGGACCCACTTCGAATAGAGCCACCCCGGCGAGGGCAGAGTCACCCGCACGATGGGACTCCGCCCGGGCCGGTGAGGGTGATGCACGGAGCGGCGGGGGGACCGGTCCCCCCGCCGCTCTTTGTTGTGACGGCGGTAGGTTCGTTGTAGCCGGTGGGAGTGAACGAACCGATCACAACCAGGCGACCGGACAAACGAAGCCCGGGTCCCGGTGGCGAATGACCGCCGTGACTTCGGTTCCGCCCGGATCAGGTCTCCGTCAGTATCCGAGGGCCCGAATGCGCTCAGGCGAGATGACTACCGGTTGCGTCTCCCCGGGGGGCACGAGCCTGGGATGCTCCAGCTCCTCCTTGCGGGTCTGACGGACCAGGACCAATCCCGCGGCGAGAGCCGCGGCTCCAACGAGGCCGACAAGCAAGGTGCGAATAGGATCCTCCTTTGGATAAAGTGTCTCGGGACCCGAACAGAGCACGAAACGTGCCGCGAGCGCAACAGCGCGAGGTCCGTCGAAACCTCTTTGTTTCCAACAATCTACGAGTGTGGTACAATCGGCTTACTGCCCGCTCGGGGCCAATACTTGATTGATTATCGAGACCACCCTCGGAAATCTGAGGTGTAGCACGGATGCAACAGCTGTCGGAGGACCCAACCGAAGGCCCCAGGCACGTCCCAGGGCAGCTTCCACGGGGAGTGGCGCGATGAGCGCCGAGACGGGGGCCCCGTCCGACATCGTCGCTGCAGCCGCCGCGGCAGACCCGGTCGGCCTGGCTCGAGCCCTGGTGAAGATTCCCTCCGTGAACCCGGGCCTCGCCCCCGATGGAGCCGGTGAGCGGGAGATCGCGGACGCGTGCGCGAGCTGGCTGAGCTCGTGGGGCCTCGACGCACGGGTGGTCGACGTGGCGCCCGGGCGCTGCAACGTGGTGGCGCGGCTCGCCGGAACAGGGCCGACGCTCCTCCTGAACGGCCACATGGACACCGTAGGCGTCGAGGGGATGACCGTGGAGCCCTTCGCCGCTTCCATGTCGCAAGGCCGTATCTGGGGGCGGGGAAGCTGCGACATGAAGGCCGGTGTCGCGGCGCTCATGGCTGCCGCGGCCCGTCTTGCCCAAATCGGTCCACGGCCCGATCTGGTGGTGGTGCTCACCGCCGACGAGGAGCACGCCAGCCTCGGGATGGATGCGCTGGTGCGCTCCGGCCTGCGCGCGGATCTGGCGGTGGTGTGTGAGCCCACCGGATTGGCGGTCATGCCCGCCCACAAGGGCTTCGCATGGATCGAGGCGCGCTTCCGGGGCGTGGCGGCTCACGGCTCCCGCCCGGAGCTCGGCGTGGACGCCATCCGGCACGCGGCGCTCTTCGTGTCGGCGCTGGACGGCTACGGGGAGGAGCTGAAGCGGCGCCCGCCACATCCCTTGCTTCGGTGGGGGTCCCTGCACGCCGGGACGATCCATGGAGGGACTGCGGAGTCCGTCTATCCTGAGGAGTGCCAGCTACGCGTCGAACGCCGCACCCTACCCGGCGAGGCGCCGGAGACGGTGCTCGAGGAGTTCCAGCGGGTCCTCGACGAGGTCGCCTCCCTTGAGCCGAAGATGGACGCGGAGCTCGACATGACCCTTCACCGACCGGGTACCGAGGTGGACGGCGACTCCCGGCTGGTGCAGGGACTGCTGCAGGCTAGCGACCTCCACGGAGTCGAGCCTCGTGTCGAGGGCATGTCAGCCTGGGTGGACGCGGCGTTCCTCAACGAGGCGGGGATTCCCGCCGTCTGCTACGGTCCGGGCGACATCGCCCAGGCCCACACCGCGGACGAGTGGGTCAACGCGGGCGAGATCGTGACGTGCGCGCGGGTGCTGGAGTCCTTCGCCCGGGGCCTGGTGGCGGGATGACGCGGCGCCCGAGCGGGGTCGGAGCTTCGATCTTTCTCGCTTGCTACCACAAGCGGGCTCGGGTAAGCTCCGGGCCATCCGGCGGAGTCACCGCCGGGGCCGCGAGCGGACAGTGCGCGAGGTCGCGTCTCGTCCACCTCTTCGGCAGTTGGAGGATCACGATGCGTTCGTTCGGAGCTCTGCGAACCCTGGCGTTCCTCGCACTGGTCTCGACGGCCGCGTTCGGGTGTCACGGAACGGAGGCCGACGTGGCAGACACGGTGTATCGCGGGGGAACCGTGTGGACAGGGGTGGCTGGTGCCCCCCGAGCGCAGGCGGTGGCGGTGAAGGACGGGCGCGTCATGGCCCTGGGCTCGGATGCTGATGCCCAGAGTTGGATCGGGGCCGGCACGCGGATCGTCGAGCTGCACGGGCGAGCGCTCCTCCCCGGGTTCATCGACGCCCACACGCATTTCATTGATGGCGGCTTCAAGCTGGCCGAGGTGAGCCTGCGGGACGCCGCCACGCCTGGAGAGTTCGCGAGGCGTATCGGCGACTTCGCCCGCAGGGTTCCTCCGGGCACCTGGATCGTCGGGGGAGACTGGGACCACGAGTTGTGGGGTGGGGAGCTGCCCCGGAGAGCGTGGGTCGATTCCCTGACGCCGGACAACCCGGTCTTCGTGAACCGCCTGGACGGCCACATGGCGCTCGCCAACAGCGTAGCCATGAGGGCGGCCCGAATCGACGAAAACCAACGTACGCCCTCGCCGGAGGGCGGCACCATCGTCCGTGATCCGAAGACGGGCGACGCGGCAGGCGTTTTCAAGGACGACGCCATGGACCTCATCTACCAGGTGATTCCCGATCCCCCCGACGAGGAGATGGACCGAGCGCTACAGGCGGCGGCCCGACACGCGCTCGAGCACGGCGTCACGCAGATCCATGACATGGGGACGTGGGCGGGCCTGGCGACGTACCGGCGCGCCGAGGCCCGGGGCGAGCTCCCGCTTCGCGTGTACGCCGTCGTCCCCATCGCGACGTGGGAGCGGCTGCGTGACTACATCGCCGCCAACGGCCGCGGGGACGACCGTCTCTGGTGGGGCGGCCTCAAAGGGTTTGTCGACGGGTCTTTGGGATCCACCACCGCGTGGTTCTACGAGCCCTACACCGACGAGCCCTCCACGTCCGGCTTGATGGTCACGGACTCCGCTCAGTTGCGTGAGTGGATCGAGGAGGGAGACGCCGCCGGGCTGAACGTCATCGTGCACGCCATCGGCGACCACGCGAACGACTGGCTCCTGGACGTCTATCGGGAGGCCGCCGAGAAGAACGGTCCCCGCGACCGTCGCTTCCGCATCGAGCACGCCCAGCATCTCACGCCCTCGGCGATACCACGCTTCGCGGAGCAACGAGTGATCGCTTCCATGCAGCCCTATCATGCGGCCGATGACGGTCGTTGGGCCGAAAAGCGCATCGGACCCGAGCGCGTCAAGGACGCGTACGCATGGCGGTCGTTGCTGGACGCGGGCGCTACGCTCGCGTTCGGGTCCGACTGGACCGTGGCCCCCCTGGATCCGATTCTGGGGATCGACGCGGCGGTGACGCGGCGCACCATCGACGGCGGCAACCCCGACGGTTGGATGCCCGAGCAGCGCATGCCGCTGGAGGAGACGCTTCTCGCCTACACGCACAACGCCGCAGTGGCCGGCTTCTCCGACGACCGTGCTGGGAGCCTGGCTCCGGGAATGCTCGCGGACCTCGTGATCCTCTCCCAGGATATCTTTCAAGCGGACCCGAAGTCTATCGTGGACACGCGCGTAGACATGACGGTCGTGGGAGGGAAGACGGCCTACGAGAGGCCGGACGCAGCGGACGAGGGGGAATAGAAGCAATGGCGAGTGAACCCGAAGGGAACCGCCAGCCTTTGAGCCAGATTCGGCAGGTGACCGTGGACGCCTTGTGCGAGCATTTCGCCAACGACGTCATGACGGTGGAGGAATTCGAGCAGCGGGTCGAGGCCGCGCACCGGGCCCAGACGGTAGAAGATCTGAAGGAGCTCCTTCGGGATCTCCCCGGTGGGAATCTCCCCGCCGTCGCGGGCAGCACGCCAACGCCGGCACCCCGACCCAGGCCGGTCATGGCTCCAGCCACGCGTGTGCCTCCTCGCGAGACGGTGGTGGCGATCATGGGGGGAGCCACGCGGAAGGGTCGGTGGACGCCGGCGCGCACGAGCCTCGTTCTCTCCATCATGGGTGGGACACAGCTGGACTACCGGGAAGCCGCCCTCGGGCCCGGCGTCACCGAGGTGAAGGCGTTCGCCATGATGGGCGGCGTGGAGATCGTGGTGCCGCCCGGGATTCATGTAGAGAGCCACGGCATCGGCATCATGGGCGGCTTCGACCACGTCACGGACTATGAGCAGAGCGACCCGGAAGCGCCGACCCTGCGGATCACCGGCCTCGCCCTGATGGGTGGCGTCGAGATCACCGTGCGAAATCCGGGCGAGAGCGCACGAGACGCTCGTCGTCGTCGTCGCCTCGAGCACAAAGAACGCCGCAGGCAAGACCGCGCCGAGCGTCACCGTCGCCTCGGGCGGGGAGAGTGAGGATCGTCCGTTGACGATGAACCCCCGAGGCGAGATCGCGCTGATCTCGGTCTCCATCGACCTCGGAGCCGGCCGCCGAGGCGTGGACATGGGGCCCTCGGCGATGCGCATCGCCGGGATTACCCCCACGGTGGAACGGCTCGGATACGTGGTCCGCGAAGTCGGAACCGTGACCGCCGGTGGCTTCGAGACCACTGACTTCGGTCCGGAGCCCCGGGCACACTTCCTCGACGAGATCGTGGCCGTGGCGGAGCGCGCCGCGTCGCTCGTCACGCAGGGCCTGAAGGGGGGGTGCCTGCCGCTGATCCTGGGCGGCGACCACTCGCTGTCCATCGGTACCGTAGCGGCGGCTGCGCGCTACTACGGCGGCTCCCCAGGATCCATCGGTCTCATCTGGGTGGATGCCCATGCGGACATGAACACGCCGGAAACCACCCCCAGCGGCAACATCCACGGAATGAGCCTCGCGGTGCTCATGGGGAGGGGGCATCCACGTCTGGTGGGTGTGGCGGGCTCGGG
Source organism: Gemmatimonadota bacterium (assembly GCA_022340755.1). Classification (GTDB taxonomy): domain Bacteria; phylum Gemmatimonadota; class Gemmatimonadetes; order Longimicrobiales; family Gaopeijiaceae; genus SZUA-318. The sequence goes on along the minus strand of JAJDNI010000031.1, from coordinate 1,766 downwards.
CTCCCTGGTCGCTCCAGAGAACGTGACCGTGCTGGGGGCGCGAGAGCTGGACCCGGGGGAAAAGGCACTGGTGGGGGAGCTGGGAGTGCGAGTCATCACGATGTCGGAGGTGGACGAACGTGGCATCGGGACCTGCATGGACGAGGCCCTGGAGCGAGCCAACCGGGGCACGAAGGGCTTTCACCTCTCCTTCGACCTGGATTCACTGGATCCCCGCGCCGCTCCGGGAGTCGGGACGCCGGTCCAGGGTGGGTTTACCTACCGCGAGGCGCACCTGGTGTGCGAGAAGGCGGCGAGCAGCGGTCGGCTGCTCAGCCTGGAGGTCGTCGAGCTCAATCCGGTTCTCGACGACCGCAACCACACCGCGAACCTGGCCGTGGGCCTGGTGGCGTCCGCCCTGGGACAGGCGATCCTATGAGGTCATTGATCCCGGGAGTGTAGGGTCGCGGCCCTTCCCGACCTCAACCAGGCCTCGCCACGCAACGCCAACGCCCCGCTCAGCCCCCCAGGGTCCTCGACAGGTACGCCTTGAGGCGCTGCCACGCATCGAGGGCCGCCTTGCTGCGGCGTTCGGGGTCCTGATCCACGTGCAGCCAGAAGCCGTGGTTCACATCGTCGTAGACGTGGACATCGTTGGGGACGCCCGCCTCGTGCAACGCCGCCACGAACCTCTCCACCACCGAGGGAGGGATGCTCCGGTCGAGGGCGGCGAAGGTCCCGTAGACCTCGTGGGAGATGTGAGCCAGCTTCACCGGGTCGTCGAGGAGTTGTCCGTAGAAGATGGCCGTGGCGTCGTGATTCACGCCGTCCAGGCCGAAGGAGAGAGCCACGCCCCCGCCGAAGCACCACCCCATCGCGCCGATCCGACCCGAGACGTCGGGGTGCCTTTTCAGGTACGCCACTGCCGAGTCGAGGTTGGCGATCATCCTGGGTTGGTCCGCCATGACCTCTCCCACGAGTGCCCGATTCTCTTCGGGGCTGGATCCCGTGCGACCACTGTAGAGGTCGGCTGCCAGGGCGACGTATCCTTCGGCCGCCAGGGCGTCCGCAACCTGTCGAACCCGATCCACGAGCCCGTTCCACTCATGGATGATGATCAAAGCCGGAAAGGGGCCCTCTCCGGCGGGGACGGCGAGGTAGCCCACCGTCAGCGTGTCCCCCGTCACGTACTCGACATTGATCCCCTGTAACGGTCCGGCCTTTCCGAGGATGGCTGCAGGCAGCTGATCCGCCGCCGTGGGTTCCCGGGGGACCCGGGGCCCGCCCATGGCCGCCGTCTTCGCACCGCCGGTCATGGCGGACGTCGACTGCCGATCCCGGCTGGACCCGCTGCACGCAACGGCGCCGAGAAGAACCAGAAGGGTCGGAACGTGGAGGAGGCGACGCAAATGATGCGCCGTGCCCGCCCGGGAGGCGGGTGGGAGGGTCGACATGTCTGGGATCTCCGGAGGGTGGGGACGGGCGCTGAGATGATCCGTCCTTGAGGTCACGGGAGCACGGTAGCACTCGTGACCGCCGACGAACAGGGTGAATGCGCGAGAGCCCGGCGAAGGCAGCAGGACGCCTTCGGTGGATCAGACGAGGCGCGTCCAGATTGCATCTCCTCGCTCGTCGGGGACATGTTGGCGTCCGCTCCACGGTCCCCGAGCCGCCGGAGGTCCGATGCGCGACGTGCCAACACCGAGTCTCACGCGATCCCGTCTCGTCCTGCTCGCGGTCATCGCGGCGGGCGCCACCCTGGGGTGCGCCGCGCGCGGCGCGACGCA
>JAJDNI010000318.1 GCA_022340755.1 Gemmatimonadota bacterium | reverse complement strand
TCGCCGCTCTTCTCCAGCGACGAGCCGCTCACGCTGACGCTCAAGGCGGACTTCTCCGCCATACGCCGTGACCGCAAGGGCGATCTCGAGGAGCGCCCCGCCACCTTGGTCCGGCACCGCACCGGCGGCGACAGCGTCATCCTGGACGTGCAGCTCCGGCCCCGGGGCAACTTCCGTCTGGATCCGTCGAACTGCTCGTTCCCCCCGCTGCGGGTCAACTTCAAGAAGGGCCAGGATTCGGCCACGGTCTTCGAGGGGCAGGACAAGCTCAAGCTCGTGGTTCCGTGCAAGCCGAATCTGTCAGTGTACGAGCAGTACGTTCTCCGGGAGTACCTGCTCTACCGGGTCTACCAGACGGTCACGGACCAGTCCTTCGGAGTGCGTCTGGCCCACGTCACGTTCGAGGACACCTCCGGCGGCGACGAACCGTTCACACGCTTCGCGTTCTTCATCGAGAGCGACGACGCCATGGCCGCGCGGATCCACGGGCAGCTCGTCGACATTCCCGAAGGCAAGATCATCCGCCCGGACATCCTGGACCCGGACGTCTCCACCCGGGTGGCCGTCTTCGAGTACATGATCGGCAACACCGATTGGGCCGACGCGGAGATCCACAACGTCACGTCGTTGCTGATGGATGGTCGGGTCGCACCCGTGCCGTACGACTTCGACTTCTCCGGCGCTGTCGAGACACCGTATTCCGCCCCCGCCCCGGGGACGCCCATCAAGACCGTGCGCCAGCGCTACTACCTGGGATGGTGCTGGCCGGAGCAGACCATCGACGCCACGCTGAACGCGTTCCGCGCCGCCAGACCCGACATCGAAGAGCTGTACCGGAGCTTCCCCTACCTGGACGACGCCGGGCGCGGGGAGACGCTGGAGTACTTCGCGCAGTTCTTCGAGACCATCGACTCGCCGGTGCGCACCCGCCGCTTCCTGAGGGACTGTCGGAAGCTCCCGAAATAGGCACGGATTCGCAGTCTACGACGACTGTCCTTGACAGCCCCGTCGGGGGGCCGGAAGTTCTCGGGCCATAGACGCACCCGTGCCATCCCCTCCCACCCCACGGGCCGCCGACCGGACGGGCCAAGCAGGGTCGTACCGGATGCTCCTCTCACCCTGGCGGGTCCTATGAGAACGCTCAGCTTCTGCGCAGCGGCTGCCCTCGTGGCACTGACCGCCTGCGCCAAATCGACTCCCGCTCCATCCCCGTCGCCCACGCCGGCCGGAGGCCGCATGGGCGCCGCCGCTCGTGGCAACACCGGTGGAGCTCCCGGCGCCACGGCCGGCGCCCGCGGAGGGCAGCAGGCCCGGGGCGGTCAGGGCGGGGGCAGTCAGGCCGAACCGAGCCCCAAGCCCTACGACCAGGTGGTCACGTCCGAGGCCAAGTCGAAGCCCGGCATGTTCACGGTGCATCAGATCGGCTCGAAGTACCTCTTCGAGATCCCGCGCAGCCAGCTCGACAAGGACGAGCTGCTCGTCATCGAGATCGCGAAGACGGTGCTGGGCTCCGGCTACGGTGGACAGGCCGTGAGCAACGGCGTGTACCGGTGGCACCTCCGGGACAACAAGGTCTACTTGCGGACCATCTCGTACGAGGCGATGGCCGACTCCACCACCCCCGAGTACAAGGCCGTGGAAGCCGCCAACGTCCCGCCCATCGTGGCCGACTTCAACGTCGAGGCGTACGGACCGGACAGCAGCGTGGTGGTGGACGTGACCAACCTGTTCACCCGTCCGCCGACGGAGTTGGGGCCGGGCCGCCGGATCCCGGGCAACGTGGACACGGGCCGTTCGTGGATCGAGAGCGCCACGCCCTTCCCCGACAACGTGAACGTCTACTCGACGCTCACCTTCGCGCAGACTCCGTCGCGGGGAGGCGCCGCGGCCGCGTCGACGCCCGCCCGCTTCGGGGCGACCCAGAACAACAACCCGTCCAACACCATCGTCATGAGCTGGAGCTTCCACCGGCTCCCCGACGTGCCCATGAAGCCCCGCCTGTGTGACAACCGGGTGGGTTACTTCTCCGTGCGCTTCACCGACTACACGGACAAGGGCGACCAGGTGAAGGAGCACTGCTACATCACCCGCTATCGCCTGGAGAAGAAGGATCCCAACGCGGCGGTCTCGGACCCGGTGAAGCCCATCGTCTACTACATCGACCCAGCGACCCCCAAGAAGTGGGTGCCGTGGATGAAGAAGGCCATCGAGGACTGGCAGCCGGCCTTCGAGGAAGCGGGCTTCAGCAACGCCATCATCGCCAAGGAAGCCCCCGACGACCCGAACTGGTCGCCGGAGGACGCGCGCTACTCCGTGGTACGCTGGCTCCCGTCCACGGTGGAGAACGCCTCGGGTCCCCACGTGAGCGACCCCCGCTCCGGCGAGATCCTGAACGCGCACATCCAGTTCTACCAGAACGTTCAGCGCCTGCAGCTCAGCTGGTACTTCACGCAGGCGGCGGCGAACGACCCGCGGGCCCGCAAGTTCCCCTTCTCAGACGAGCTCATGGGGCGGCTGCTGGAGTACGTGCTGGCGCACGAGGTGGGACACACCATCGGATTCCAGCACAACATGAAGGCCAGCTCGTTGTATCCCGTGGACTCTCTGAGGAGCGCGACGTTCCTGGCGAAGTGGGGGCACACGCCCACGCTCATGGACTACTCGCGCTTCAACTACGTGGCACAGCCCGAGGATCACATCCCCGTGGAGCTGCTGGTGCCGGGCATCGGGCCGTACGACAAGTGGGCGACCATGTGGGGCTACAAGCCCATCCCGGAGGCGGCCACGGGCGAGGCCGAGCGGCCGATCCTCGACGAGTGGGCTCGGGTGCAGGACACGGTCCCCTACCTCCGCTTCTCGACGTCCGGGCAGGCGGGCAGCGATCCCGGTGACGAGACCGAGGCCGTGGGCGATCAGGACGCGGTGAAGGCCACCGGGTATGGCATCGCCAACCTCAAGCGCGAGATGCAGTGGGTGCTGCCGGCTACCCGGAAGCCCCTCGAGGGGTGGGACGACCTGGACATGCTGTACGGCCGCATGGTGGGCCAGTGGCGGACCGAGACCAGCCACGTCGCCAATATCGTGGGCGGCGCCGACTCCCGGGAGGTCTACGGGGATCAGGAAGGGGTGCGCTTCTTCCCGGTGAGCCGCGCGCGCCAGAAGGCGGCGGTGGCGTTCCTCAACGAGAACGCGTTCAAGACGCCGACGTGGCTGCTGGACGACCAGATCCTGCGCCGCATCGAGCCCTCCGGCTCGGTGCAGCGGATCGAGTCGGCGCAGGCCGGCGTCCTGAACTCCCTGCTCCGCAACGACCGGCTCATGCGCATGAGCGAGTACGCGCAGGACGCGGGTGCGCGGAACGGGTACACGCCCCTGGAGCTGCTGGCCGACGTCCGCGCCGGCATGTTCAGCGAGTTGGCCAGGGGACGGAACATCGACGTGTACCGCCGGGCGCTCCAGCGTGCGTACGTCGATCTGCTCGACAGCAAGATCAACCCGCCGCCGCCCAACCCCAACGCGGCCGGACGTGGTGGCTTCGGCGGCCAGCAGCGGCCCCAGCTCGATCCGAAGCTGTCCGACATCTACGCGGCGGTGCGGGCGGACCTGAAGGCGCTCGACGCCCAGATCCAGCAAGCCATGCCTCGCATGTCGGGGATGAACCGGGCCCACCTCGACGACCTGCGGCACCGCATCGACGAGGCGCTGAACCCGAAGGGCTGAAGCACCGACCGGGACTAGTCCGGTAGGGTTTCACCTGCGGGGTCTCACGGGGCCGGTGGCCATCAGCCGCCGGCCCCGGTTGCATTCAGCCCAGCAGTTCGCCGGTCCAGAGGCGCCCCAGGAACTCGGCCACCGGCAGGATCTCGATGCCGTCCTCGGTCATTCGGCGTTTCGAATCCAGACACACGAGAATCAGCAAGTCGATCTCCGGGTGATCCTCTCGGATCGCTCGGAGGCCTCTGAGATGGTGACTCCCTGGATGCCCGGTGGCCTTGACCTCGATGGCCACAGAGAGGTCCGCGATGACGAAGTCGACTTCGACGCCGCTGGCCAGCCGCCAGAACGTGAGGTCGGCAAGTCGCTCCTGGTACTCCAGGTAGGCGGTGAGCTCGTGATGGATGAGGTTCTCCAGGCCCTTTCCGAAAAGTTCACCGCCGCGCTGGAGCCGACCTCTCCTGGCCAGATGATTCACGACTCCCACGTCCGCAAAGTAGAACTTCGGCGCCTGGATCACGCGCCGCTTCGGACGTGCGCGGTACGCCGGCACGAACCGGCCGACCAGAGTATCGACGAGGATCTGGTAGTACGCCTTCACCGTGTTGCTCGATACGCCGCATTCCCGCGCGATGTTTGTGAAGCTCACGAGCTCGGTGTCGGCAAGGGCGGCACCCCGCAAGAAATCCGAGAATGCCGGCAGGTTCTGGACCAGGCCCTCCGCGGCGATCTCCTCCTTCAAGTAGTCGTCGACGTAGGCTCGCAGAAGGCGTGCAGGGCGAGGGTCGAGATAGTGGCGCGGCAGGCACCCGTGATTGAGGGCTCGCTCGATCTCCCAGCCGTCTCCCATCTCGGCCGAGACGAAGCCGAAGAGCTCATGCCGCACCGCGCGCCCGCCCAGGAGATTCGCGTGACCACGGCGTACCTTACGCGCGCTCGAGCCACAAAGACCAAAAGTGAGTCCGCGGTTCTCGATGAGCCAGTGAACCTCATCGAGGAGCGCCGGGACCTTCTGGACTTCGTCGACGATGGTCAGCGTGCCCGGAAGCGCATCCGCGAGCTCCTCCCGCAGCAGGCCCGGGCGCTGGGTATAGCGCACGTATTCCTCCGTCAGCAGGAGGTCGAGGCGCCGAGTGCTCGGATACGTCTCCCGAAGGAGACTGCTCTTTCCCACCTGCCGTGGACCCCAAAGGAAGAAGCTCTCAGTGGGCTGAGCGGGAAGTCGCAGGATGCGTGGAATCATTGATTCAATTTATCATGATAAATCGCAGCGTCAATGCGATTTGTCATGTGCGATCCACCCGTGCGCGAGGGGTCCCCGCGAGGCAGACTTCCTATACTCTCACCAGCCTCATCTTTACACCGCACGCGCGCCTTTCCAGCTTTCAAATGTACCCTGAGGGTCCCGGCAGCACGTCCTGCCGAACGCCGGACGCCCTCCTGGAAGACCGCCCACTGCGGCGGTCCAGCTCACCCCCCCATCGGGTGCGACGAGGATGAGCAAGTCCGGGAGCCGAGAGGCCGCGTTCATCGGCAAGATCACGGCGAGCGCAACGCACGAGATTCGCAACGTGCTGGCCATCGTGAAGGAATCCGCGGGCCTCATCGACGACCTCATGCAGGCCGCCGTGACGCGTGGTCCCCTGGACGGCGACCGCGTCTTCAAGGCTACCCAGCGCATCGAAGCGCAGGTCGCCCGCGGAGCCGAGCTGATCACCAGCCTGAACCGCTTCGCCCACTCGATGGACCACGACCGCCAGTCCGTCGACCTGTGCGAGGAGGCTCGCCACGTGGTGTTCCTCTCCCAGCGGTTCGCCCGGAAGAAGATGCAGACCGTCATGGCCGAGCCCTCGGACGGTACGCCGGGCTTCACCGCCAACTCCCTGGCCGTGCAGATGGCGCTCTTCGCGGGTGTCGAGCTACTCATGGAGGAGCTTCCCGAGGGTGCCGCCATCGAAGTGCGAGGGTGCGGCGCTCTGGGCCGGCCGGCGGTGGAGATGTGGGGTGTGGTGAACGACGCCCCGGTGCCCATCCCTCCGGCCGGAGAAGCCTGGGATCGGACACGGAAGATGGTGCAGGACCTCGGTGCTGCCCTGGAAGCCACCGAGAGGAAGGGTGGGTTGCTGCTGGTGTTCGGCAGCGAAGGATAGTCCTCGGAGCCGGTTGCCTTTTGCGTATCTGCGCCTCTTGGCGGGGCGAGGCCGGATCTGAGTTGAGGACATATGAGCAAGATCAGAGTGCTCCTCGTGGACGACGAAGAGGACTACGTTCGCACCATGGCGGAGCGGCTGGAGATGCGGGACCTCCCCTCCCGCGTTGCCACGAGCGGGGCCGAAGCGCTGGACATGGTCCAGGCCGAGGCGCCCGACGTGATGGTCCTCGACCTGAGGATGCCCGGGATCGACGGCATGCAGGTGCTCGAGCGCGTGAAGAACGAGCACCCGCAGGTCCAGGTCATCATCCTGACGGGACACGGTTCGGAAAAGGAGGAGAAGGAAGCCCGCGCCCTGGGCGCCTTCGAGTACCTGCAGAAGCCTGCTGACACGGGACAGTTGCTCGACACCATCACCGCCGCCTGGAAGCGTGGCCTCAAGGTCGCCGCCGAGCTCCTTCGCGAGTCGAAGGGGAAGTTCGACCGTACCATGGAGGCGGCGGCGTGGGCCGAAGCCGGGATCCCCGAGATGGCGGTGGAGGCCATCGACAGGCCGACGCGCCGTCCCGAAGAGGAGGTCGAGCTCGGGGACGGAGCCGAGCCCCCGGCCGAGAAGCCGTCGGGCGCGCTCAAGGTCCTCCTGGTGGACGACGAGGAGGACTACGTGCGCACGATGTCCGAGCGCATGGGCATGCGTGACCTGGGCAGCGACGTCGCCCTCACCGGCGAGCAGGCGCTGGAGATGCTCGACGAGGACGTCCCGGACGTGATGGTCCTGGACCTGCGCATGCCGGGCATGGGCGGTCTGGAGGTGCTCGCCGAGGTGAAGAAGCGCCACCCGGAGGTCGAGGTCATCATGCTCACGGGTTATCCCACCGAGGATGACGAGCGCGAGGCGCGCCGGTTGGGAGCCTTCGAGTACCTGCACAAGCCGGTGGACATCTCGGAGCTCATGCAGACCATCCGCCGGGCCGGACGCGCCCACGCGAAGAGCACCGGCACGTGAGCCTCGAGGACCTTCCCTCGCCGGGAGCGCCGGAGCGGGACCTGGATTCGCTGATCTCCCAGGGCCGCTACCGCCGCCTGTTCCTCACGGTGCTCATCGCGGTGTCGGTGGTGGCCGTGGTGCCGCTCCTCATCATGACGGGCGTCAACTACTACCAGTACCGGCAGGCGTTCCGCTCGGAGGTGAGCCGTCCCATGGTGGGCCTCGCCACCAGCGGCAAGCAGGGACTGGAGTCCTTCCTCGACGAGCGCCTCTCCGCGCTGGAGCTCGTGGTGCGGGAATGCACCTACGAGGAGCTCCAGGACCCGGTCCGCCTGGGCCGCCTGCTGGTGAACATGAAGCAGGCGTTCGGCGGCTTCGTCGACTTCGGCGTCCTGGACGACAAGGGCGTCCAGATCACCTACGCCGGGCCCTTCGAGCTGGAAGGACGCAGCTACGAGTCCGCTCCGTGGTACCGACAGGTCGCCCAGCACGGCACCTACGTGTCGGACGTGTTCATGGGCTACCGCAACGCGCCGCACTTCGTGGTGGCCGTGGAGCACGACACCGACACCGGACACTTCTTCGTGCTGCGCGCCACCATCGACAGCGAGGTCATCAACCGGCTGGTCGCCTCGCTGGTCACCCAGCCCTCGGCCGACGCCTTCCTCGTGAACCAGGACGGCATCCTGCAGACGCCGTCCCGGCGCTACGGCGCCGCCCTGGACAGCGCACCCCTGCCCAGGCTCGCGGCGGGCAGTCAGGCCACCCTCTCCGAGATCACCGACGGGCGCGGCGAGGACGTCATCGTCAGCCACGCCCAGATCGAGCACTCGCCCTTCACGCTGGTGCTGGTGAGCCCTCAGGGCGAGCTGCTGGCGGGCTGGATCACCCTGCGCCGCAACCTGCTGATCTTCCTGGGCGTCAGCGTGGTGCTCATCCTCGCGGTGGTGTCCGTGGGCGCCCGGCACATGGTGAACCGCTACCGCGAAGCCGACATGTTGCGGGCGACGGCCTATCACAAGATGGAGTACACGAACAAGATGGCCGCCCTCGGACGCCTGAGCGCCGGGGTCGCCCACGAGATCAACAACCCGATCTCAATCATCAACGAGAAGGCGGGCCTGCTGAAGGACCTGCTTCTCATGTCCAGGGAGATGCCGCCGCGGGACAAGCTCACGGAGCTGGTGGACTCGGTGCTGCGCTCCGCGGACCGCTGCGGCAGCATCACCCACCGGCTCCTTGGATTCGCGAAGCACATGGAGGTGCGCCGCGAGACCATCGACCTCGATTCATTGCTCATCGACGTGCTGGGCTTCCTGGAGAAGGAGGCCGCGTACCGCAACATCGAGGTGACGTTCGCCTTCCCGGAGACGCCGCCGCGCATCGTCTCGGACCGGGGCCAGCTCCAGCAGGTCTTCCTCAACATCATCAACAACGCTTTCGCCGCCGTGGACGACCACGGGCGCATCGAGATCGGTGTCCGGGAGGCCGACGGCGAAAGGTGGGCTGCGTGGATCGAGGACAACGGCGTGGGCATCGCCGAGGAGCATCTGGCGCACATCTTCGACCCGTTCTTCACCACCAAGAAGGGCGCGGGAACCGGGCTCGGTCTCTCCATCACCTACGGCATCGTGCAGAAGCTGGGCGGTGAGATCGCCGTGCAGAGCACGGTGGGCGAGGGCACGCGCTTCACGGTCACGCTTCCCAAGGGACCGGCGGAGGAGTAGCCGTGGCAACGGACGCGCTTCGGGTCCTGATCGTGGACGACGAGGAAGAGCTGGTGAGCGCCCTCGTGGAGCGGCTGCAGCTCCGCGGCTTCGACGCCCGGGGCGTGACCACCGGAGCCGAAGCTCTGGCCGACCTGGAGACCACGGCCTGCGACGTCGTGGTCCTGGACGTGAAGATGCCCGGCCTGGGTGGTCTCGAGGTGATCAAGCGCATCAAGCGCGAGCGACCGGAGCTGGAGGTCGTGCTCCTTACCGGGCTCGGCTCCTCGGGGAGCGTCGAGGAGGGGATGGAGGCGGGCGCCTTCGAGTTCCTGATGAAGCCCGTGAAGATCGACGATTTGGCCCGTATCCTGCGCTCAGCGGGACACGGGCGCGACGTCGAGGAGGCCGAGGAATGAGCGACTACAAGGTCCTGCTGGTGGACGATGAAAAGGACTTCGTCGAGGTGCTGGCGGAGCGACTGGAGGCACGGGGCCTCCACGTGGACACGGCGCTGACGGGGCTGTCTGCCATCGTCAAGGCGGAGGAAACCCGCTACGACGCCATCCTCCTGGACATGGCCATGCCGGGCATGGACGGGATCGAGACGCTGGAGCGCCTCCTGGAGCTCAACCCCGACCTGCAGGTCATCCTGCTGACGGGGCGCGCCACGCTGTCCCAGGCCGCCGCGGCCATCAAGCTCGGCGCGCTGGACCTCCTGGAGAAGCCTGCCGACATCACGACGCTGGTCCGCAAGATCGAGGATGCCGCCAAGAAGCGTTGGTCTCTGGAGGACCAGCACATCGAGGAAAAGGTCGCGGACATCCTCCGCAAGAAGGGGTGGTGACATGAGCGCCGATGTTGCACGGCCCGCCGAGGCCTCGAGGCTCGTGAGGGAAGTGATGATCCCTCTGGAGCGCTATCCGTCGGTCCGGGCCGACGACACCCTCCGCCAGGCGGTGGCCATCATCGAGGAGGCCTGGATCGAGGTGGATGGGCGCCGCTCGCTACCCCGCATCCTGCTGGTGCTGGGGACCCGCGGGGAGCTGGTGGGCATCCTCCGGCGACGGGACATCATGCGCGGTCTCGAGCCCCGCTTCCTCGTGAGCCAGCGCATGGAGTACAGGAACAAGATGTTCGACGTGGCCGTCGATCCGAACCTCTCGGAGCTGCCCTTCGACCGGGCGGTGAAGGCGATCCGAGAGCAGGCGGGACGGCCCGTGCGGGAGGTGATGCTTCCGGTGGCGGCGACCGTCGACCCGGATGATCACATCATGAAAGCGGTCTACGAGATGGTCTCCCTCAACCAGAGCCTCGTCCCGGTGGTGCAGGGCGGGCGCGTGTTGGGGGTGGTTCGGTCCGTGGACGTGTTCCACGAGCTCGCGCAGCTGCTGGCGGAAGGCGACGCGTGAGCGTCGCTCCGCAGGCCCTGCCCGCATCGCGGCTCGTGAGGCACGCATTGCCGAGGTCATCACGATATGACGATAGATCCGTCCCCCGGTGCCGCAGCGGTGGCGGCCGAAGACGAGCGGGGGGAGGCAGCTGAGGTCGCACGTCCTCGAGGGGACGCGGCGCGACGGAGCCCGCAGGCGCCCACGGGAAAGGGTGAGCGGGACGGGGAGGCGCGGCCGCGCGTCGACTGGAAGCGCACCGCCCTGATCTTCCTGGGGCTGGCGCTCTTCGCGCTGGTCTACTTCGCGCCCCTGCCCGGGCCGGCCATCGATCCGCAGGGGAAAGCCTTCGCGCTAACCCGCGAGGGCAAGGCGGCCCTGGCGCTCTTCTTCCTTGCCGCGACCTGGTGGGTCACCGAGGTCATCCCCATCGGCGTAACGGCCATCGCCATCGGCGTGGTGCAGGCGCTCTTCCTCATCCGCCCGGCCCGGGAAGCCTTCACCGACTTCATGGACCCGTCGGTGTGGTTCATCTTCGGCTCTCTGATGATCGGCATGGTCTTCACCAAGACGGGCCTCACCCGGCGGGTGGCGTACAAGATGCTCTCGGTGGTAGGCGAGCGGACCAGCATGATCTACCTGGGCTGCTTCGTCATGACCGCCGCCCTCACGCTCATCATGGCGCACACGGCGGTGGCGGCCACGGTCTATCCGCTCTTCCTGGCGATCTACGCCCTCTACACCGAGGACTCCACGCCGACGCGCTTCGGCAAGGGCCTCTTCATGGGCATGGCCTTCGTGGCGGGCGCGGGCAGCATCATCACCCTGCTGGGCGCGGCCCGGGGCGCCGTGGCCATCGGCTTCTTCAAGGACATCACCGGCGAGCAGATCGACTTCTTCACGCTCACCTGGTACATGCTCCCCGTTGGCGCGGTCATGGTGGTGCTGCTCTGGATCTTCTTCATGCTCTGGTATCCGCCGGAGAGGAAGACCATCCCGGGGCTGCGCGATCGTGTGAACCGGCTCTACGCCACGCTGGGCCCGGTGAGCCGCAACGAGATCGTGGCGCTCGTCCTCGTGCTGGCCACCGTGGCCACCCTCAGCCTGCGCTCGTTCATCCCGGCGCTGGAGCCGCTGGACAAGAGCGCCATCATCCTGGTGCCGATCATCCTGCTCTTCCTGCTGAAGATCCTGTCGCTGGACGACCTGGAGAGCGCGTCCTGGAACATCGTCTTCCTGTTCGGCGGGGCCATGAGCATCGGGCTCTGCCTGTGGCGGACGGGAGCGGCGGAATGGATGGCGGTGAAGTGGCTGGGGCTGTTCACCGAGGCGAACTGGCTGGTGTTCGTTCTGGGGATGGCCGCGTTCGTGATGGTGATGACGAACTTCATCATGAACGTCGCCGCCATCGCCATCACGATGCCGGTGGCGCTGGTGATCGCGCCGTACCTGGGGGTGGCTCCGGACGTCGTGCTGTTCGCGTCGCTGGTGACGGCGGGCATGCCGTTCCTGCTCCTGGTGGGCGCGGCGCCCAACGCCATCGCCTACGGGAGCCGTCAGTTCAGCACGAAGGAGTTCTTCGTGACGGGCCTGCCCGCGAGCGGTGTGCTCATGGTGGTGCTGGCGGTGTTCGTGTGGCTGATCTGGCCGATGATGGGGATGCCGGTGCTGGCGCAGTAGGGGGGCGGTGCAGGGCGGGGGTCAGGGTGCGCAACTCGTAGGCCGCTCGCGCAAGTCGGGGCCAAAGTTTCGGGCGCGAGGCAAGCGACGGGCCGCAGCCGTGTACCTCGCGTCTCATCGCCTCCGCGCTGCGTCCCGCCGATGGCCTCGGCGAGGCGCACCCTGACCCCCGCCTTTTCCCTCCATGCTTCTTGGAGTAACGACCACATCGACCTTCCGCCCCAGCACGTGGAGCAGTGCGAGCATCTGCCCTATGGACTTGCTGTGATTCGTGGGGTCCAGAAGCCGGTACAGTTGAGCCGCTGACGTACCCAACGCCCGAGCAAGTTCCCGCTTACCGAGTCCGGTGGTCTCCAGCGCCTTCAACGCCTCTACCGTGAGGCGATGCAGCAGCAGCTCGTTCAGGTAGGAAGGGTCCTCGTTGTACTCCAGGACCGCGTCCAAATGCACCGTCTCCTCAGTACCGTCGTCAAGGCGATACGTGAACCCCTCTTCTCCCAGCTCCGGATCGGGAAACGCCTCCGCGACCCTATTCGACGCGCTTGGAGACACCGGCAGCAGTACATAGGGAAATGGATACTCCGCCTCACCGGTGCTGACCTCGAAGCACTTCTTCCGGTTGTTTACCTCGACACTCTCGATCTTCACAGCAGCCCCTCAGCGCGCAGCTCAGCGATCAAGCCCAGGATTCGGTTGGTTGGCTTGCCCTTCATGGGGACATTGTTCTCCATGTCCCACTTCAGGACGAGTCTCCCGTCACGATAGACGTGGACGTGATGGGGGCTGTGGTCCCCCTTCCACGTCAGGAACACGTAGCCGCCACGTCGGATCTTGCCCACCCAAGTGTTACCTCATGTGGTAACGGTTAGCAAGACCTGGCGCTTCGGGATGCTCAGGGAGGCGCCCCCCGACCGCCGCCCTGACCTTCTCGCCTGCCCCGTGAGATCCGACCCTCACTAGACAGCGCGGGTTAAGACCTCCGCTTCCAGTCGGTCGCCGAGCTTGTCCCGCTGGACATCCAGGTCGTAGCTCGTCTGGAGATTGAGCCAGAAGCGATCGGACGTGCCGAAGTATCGAGCCAGGCGAAGAGCAGTGTCCGCCGTTACCGCCCTCATGCCATGGACGATCACATTGATCCGGCGCGGCGGAACACTGATGTCCTTGGCCAGCCGATACTGGCTGATGCCCATCGGCTCGAGGAATTCCTCGAGCAAGACCCCGCCCGGGTGAACCGGAGCCAGATGCGTGGTGGCCATGGTACCTCCTATTGGAACACGTCTCGCCGACGTGGCGCAGCCGCGTCCGCCCAACCGGCGCGAGGTACCCCCAGCTTTTCGATGATGAGACCTGATTCCACCACCCGTAGCTCCACTTCGTCCTCGAGCCCTGCTCGCTCCAGCAGGAGCTTCGGGATGAACACGCCGCGCGAATTGCCGATGCGGACAATCTTGCTCTTCATGATCCGATGGGTCCAAGAAAACCGGACTACGATGCCCTCACGCTTCAGGCCTGCTCGCAAGCCTACACCCCCGATGCCATGCGGAGCCATGGCTAGATGGGTCAACACGCGCTGCGGGAAGCGAAATTGCAGGGGCTCTGGGTCGTTATTACACTAGTTATAACGTCACCGGAGCCCCGAAAATGCCAAGACAGACCACCATCCGCGCCATCGGAAACTCAGCCGGTACGACCATCCCCAAGCCCCTTCTGGAGCGCTATCACCTGGCCGAAGGCGACACCGTCCATCTGATCGAGACCGAGGAGGGCATCCTCATCACTCCCTTCGATCCCGCCTTCGACGAGGCCATGGAGATCTATGCCGAGGGCGCCAAGCGGTATCGGAACGCCATGCGTAAGCTGGCCAAGTGAAGGAGCCACGTTGGGTCTCCGTCGCCCACGTCCTCGCCATTCACGCCGACCAGATCCAAGCTCACGGTGGCGCGATCGGACTCCGTGATCGTCCACTCCTGGAGTCTGCCCTTCAGCGCCCCCGCACCCTTCTGGGCTACGAGCCAAACACCGATCTAGCCGCTCTTGCTGCGGCCCATGGGTTCGCGCTGGCAAGAAACCACGCATTCGTCGATGGCAACAAGCGCGTCGCCTTCCAAGCCATGTATCTCTTCCTCGGACTGAATGGATTCCACATCGACGCACCCGAAGCAGAGGTCGTGACGACGATCTTCGGTCTGGCCAGCGGGGAGCTCGACGAGCCCACCCTCGCCGCCTGGTTGCGGCAGCACATGGCTCCTCGCTGACCGCGGAACCAATAGCCCAAGGCCCTCCTGAACGTGCCGGGCTTTCGAGCCGGCCCATTCGGACATTCGTGGACACTATTTGAAGCACTACGTCTTCGGCGGCGTTGGAGAACTGGTCCGGACGGAGGGCGTTCTAGTCATTGTGGTCATTTTGATCTATTCATCCAGGAGCGCTCCCGTGTCGAACCGAACCGTCTCCGAGGTCAAGGCCAAGTTCAGTGAATAGGTCCGGGCCGCCGAGCATGGCGACCCGGTCGTGATCACTCGCCACGGGCGGGCGGTCG
>JAJDNI010000317.1 GCA_022340755.1 Gemmatimonadota bacterium | reverse complement strand
CTACATGGGCACCACCGGCGGCGGGGTGTTCAAGACCACCGATGGCGGGGAGAGCTGGTTCCCCACCACCGACGGCTATTTCGGAGGGACGATCGGCGCCATCGCGCAAGCCCCCTCGAATCCCGACGTAGTCTACGTGGGTGGGGGCGAGTACCCCATGCGTGGCAACATGTCCTACGGTGACGGCGTCTGGAAGAGCACCGACGCCGGCAAGACCTGGACGAGCGTCGGCCTGAAGGATACCCGCCAGATCGCAAAGATCGTCGTCCACCCCACGAACCCGGACATCGTGTACGTAGGCGCCTTCGGCCACGCCTTCGGTCCCAACGCCCAGCGGGGCGTCTTCAAGTCCATGGACGGTGGCAAGACCTGGAAGAAGATCCTGTTCCGCAATGACTCCACGGGCGTCGCGGACCTCGTCATGGACCCCAGTGACCCCAACACCCTGTACGCCTCCTTCTGGCAAGCGTATCGGCTGGCGTGGACGTTCTCGTCAGGCGGCCCCGGAAGTACGCTGTACAAGACCACCGACGGAGGGGAGCACTGGACGGAGCTCAAGAACAACCCGGGGCTTCCTGCAGGGATCTGGGGAAACAGTGGGCTGGCGATCTCCGCCGCGAATCCAAACATCGTGTGGGCCCTCATCGAAGCGAAGGACGGCGGGCTCTACAAGTCCAGCGACGCCGGCGCGACCTGGCGCCTCGTGAACGACGAGAACGAGATCAAGCAGCGCGCCTGGTACTACATGAAGATCCAGGGGGACCCGCAGGATACGCAGACCGTCTACATCAACAACGTCTCGTTCCTGAAGTCGTCCGACGGAGGTAAGACGTTCTCGTCCATCCGGGGTGGGCACGGCGACTCCCACCATCTCTGGATCGCGCCCAACGACCCCAAGCGCATGATCGAGACCGACGACGGCGGCGCCCGGGTCTCCAAGGACGGTGGTCAGACCTGGACGGCCGAGGACTACGCCACGGGCCAGTTCTATCACGTCATCGCCACCAACGACTACCCGTACAAGGTGTGCGGTGCACAGCAGGACTCGGGCACGTTGTGCGGCGACAACCGGGGCAACCTGGACATGTCCAACTGGCAGTCCGCAGGAGGGGGCGAGTCCGGCTGGATCGCGGCGCGCGTGGACCAGCCGTGGATCCTGTACGCCGGCAGCTACGGAAACGAGTTGACGCGCCGGAACCAGCGCACCGGAATCACCGAGAACGTGAATCCCTGGCCCGACAACCCCATGGGCCACCCGGCCAAGGACCTCAAATACCGGTTCCAGTGGACGTTCCCCATCATCACGTCCGTTCACGAGCCCGACGCCGTCTACGCAGGGGCACAGATGGTCTTCAAGTCGACGGACAGAGGGAAGAGCTGGAAGGTGATCTCGCCGGACCTGACGTACGACGATCCCGCGACGCTGGGTGACGCGGGAGGTCCGCTGACGAAGGACCAGACGTCGGTGGAGTACTACGCGACCGTGTTCGTCATCGCCGAGTCCCCCATTCAGAGCGGGGAGCTGTGGACGGGGTCCGATGACGGCAAGATCTACCTCACGCGTGACGGCGGGGACACGTGGACGGACGTCACGCCCAAGGGTCTGGCCAAGTTCACGAAGATCTCCAGCATCGATCCGAGCTCGCACCTGGACGGTGTCGCCTACGTTGCGGCCAACCGCATCAAGCTGGACGACAACCACCCCTACCTGTGGAAGACCACGGACTTCGGAAAGACCTGGACGCAGATTCAATCCAACATGCCCGATGACCAGCCGGTACGGGTGCTGCGGGAAGATCCCGGCAAGAGCGGCTTGCTGGTGGCCGGAACCGAGCGCTCGGTCTTCTTCTCACTGGACGACGGTGGCTCCTGGCAGTCCCTGGGGCTCAACTTGCCCATGGTGCCGGTGCGCGATCTCGTGTTCAAGAGCGGCGATCTGGTGGCCGCCACCCACGGGCGCGGCTTCTACATCATGGACAACGTCTCGTCGCTGGAGCAGCTGTCGCCCGACGTGCTGTCGTCCGACGCCCACCTCTTCAAGCCGGAGGATCAGGTGCGCGCCGGCGGCGGGCGTGGCGGATTCGGCGGTGGCTTCGGTCGCGGCGGGGGGCGGGGCGGATCTCCCACCGTGGCGGCGGAGCCCTCCGGGGAGAACCCACCCAGTGGCATCGCAGTACAGTACTGGCTGAAGGCCCCGGCCAAGTCCGTGAAGCTGGACTTCCTGGACTCCAAGGGAACGCTCATCCACTCCTACTCGACGGCCACGGATACGGCGGCTCAGCCGGCGCGCGGAGGTCGAGGAGGGCGCTTCGGCGGGTTCGGCGGTGCAGCCCGGCCGGAGAACAAGGCCGGAGTGAACACCTTCACCGGGTGGGACATGCGGTATCCCGACGCGCACAGGTTCAACGGCATGGTGCTCTGGGCCGCCGGCACGACGGGACCGATGGCGCCTCCCGGAGCCTACCAGGTACGTCTGACGGTGGACGACAACGTCGTAGGAACCGAGAGCTTCAAGCTGCTGCCGGACCCGCGGGTGAAAGGGGTCACGCAGGCGGACTATGACGCGCAGTTCGACCTGCTCATCAAGACCCGCGACGAGTTCTCGGCGGCGAACGACGCCGTGAAGACCATCCGCTACCTCTTCTATCAACTGGACGATCGCGCGAAGAACATCCCCAGCGCACAGCGGTCGGAGTTCAACGCGGCCGTCACGCCCTTGCGTACCGACCTGCAGTCCGTCTCGGATTCGCTCTATCAGTCCAAGAGTCACGCCAGTGAGGATCCGCTGAACTACCCCATCCGCCTCAACAACCGCATCGGCGCCCTCATGGGGGTGGTGTCCAGCGCACAGGGTAGACCCACGCAGCAGTCGTATGAGGTGTACGACCTGCTCAGCAAGCTCATCGACGTGCAGCTCGACCGGATGCAAACCGCCCTGGCCGGCCTGGACCAGGTGAACAGCCTGCTCGAGGCAGCGGGCCTGCAGCCGGTGGAGGTCGCAGCCAAGGAAGTCCCCGGCACCAACGAAGGAGGGCGTGGCCGGGGTAACTGACGGCTCCGGAAGCCTGGAAGCTCCGAGGGGGGCGGCCGCTGTCGGGGCCGCCCCCCTCTTTCTTCCCGGGACACCAAGGTCTATCAGGGAATGAGTTGGTACCCCTCGTCCTCGAGGGTCACTGCCGCGGTCAAGGCGGAGAGGGCCACGTGCACCCCCGGCGCCAGCTCCTCCCGGTGGAAGCCACAGGCTGTCTGGGTCTGGCCGCACAAAATGACCTGTACCCCCACGCCGATGAGATCCTGGATCAGCTTGGTGTTGGGGTTGGCCACGCCGAACCGCTTGCGGTAGGCCTCGTCGTTCAGGGCACCCTTCCCCGCCCCACCATGAAGGACCAGCGCCAGCTTCATGTTCTCCAGGGGCACCCCAGCCCGAGCGTGGAGTTTCAGGTAGCGGGCGACCATCTCGACATCGGGCTTCACCGCCCCAGGTGCCTTCACTGGCTCTTCCAGGTGTCGTTGGACGTGTCGGCATCCATCCAGATGCCGTGCTCCAGGCTCACGGACTTCAGCGTGCGTGAGGTGCGCACGGGCACTGTAGCCTTGGCGGCGTCGGCCTGCCAGATGGCCGGCGTCTGGTGCAGCGTCTGGGTGCTCCCGTCCTGGTACGTAAGGAGAAGGTCCACCGGCGCGGGCATGCCTCCGATGTCGGCCAGCTCCACGGCGTAGCCGTCCGCCGTCTTGCGCGCCTCCGTCACCGCCAGGTCGATGTAGCTGTTCTCGAAGAACCAACTCCGCCAGAACCAGTCCAGGCTTCGCCCGGCGACATCGTCGTACGTGTAGAAGAAGTCCCAGGGCGTGGGGTGCTTGCCGTGCCAGCGGTCCATGTACGTCTGCAGGCACTTCTTGAAGAGGGCATCCCCCAGGAGATCCTTCATGGCGAGGTAGCCCAGGGCGGCCTTTCCGTAGGCGTTGTTGCCGTACGCCCCGGTGAGCTCGTCGGCAGGGGTGATGATGGGCAGGTCCGCCGCCGCGGAGGCGTCGTGGATCCACCGGTTCACCCGGAACGTCTCGAAGAAGCGATCTTCAAACGCCTTGCCCCGCTGCGCCGTGCCGATGAGGTACTCGAAGGTGGTGGCCCAACCCTCGTCCATGAATGCGTAGCGCGTCTCGTCGATGCCCATGTAGAAGGGCATGTACGTGTGGGCGATCTCGTGGCCGGCCACGAAGCGGGCCATGGCGGTGTCGGGATAGGAACCGTCGTTGACCATCATGGGATACTCCATCCCCGCCCCACCCTCGAAGATGGAGGTCTTCGCGTACGGGTAGGGCACCCCCGGCCATTCCGTGGAGAACCAGGCCAGGGCGTCCCGACCGAAGCGCACCATGTGGTGGAAGTCGGCAGCGGCGTCGGCGTACGCCGCCTGCACCCCCGCCCGACGCCCGGTGGAAGGATCCACCACCACGCTGCCGGCGTCCCAGTCGTAGTGGTCGCTCACACCGAAAGCCACATCGGGGACGTTCCGCGAGGTGAAGCGCCACACGTTCAGGGGCGCGTCGACGGTGACACCGCCGGCGGCGAGCTCGTCTTCGGTGGCGATGCGCACCGTGGAGTCGGAGGTGAGAGACGTCTGGTATCGCTTCAGGTACGTGGGCTGGAGAACGTCCGGCGCCGTCTCCAGGTCACCCGTGCCCCACACCAGGAAGCCGGCGGGCACCTGCACGGACACGTCGTAGTCGTTGAAGTCGCTGTAGAACTCGTGGCCCGTGTGGTCCATCCTGTCCCAGCCGTCGGTGTCGTCGTAGACCGCCACCCGGGGATAGAAGTAGGCAAGGTAGTAAGTGGTGGGATCGATCATCCCCTCACGCCCGGGCTGCTTGGATACGTCGTAGTACCAGGTGAAGGACAGCGCCACCGAGTCGCCGGGCATGACCGGCGCCGGCAAATGCATCGACGCCGTAGTGAAGGTCCGGGGATTGTCCCGCCACTCCACCGTCTTCCCGTTCACCTCCACGGCGTCGATGTGCATGCCGGAGGTCAGAAAATCCTCCGAAGTGCCACTCATGCGGGGCGCCCCAGCCTTGTGGTAGTTCTGGAAGAGCTTGAGGACCAGGCCGGGCAGCGTGTCGGGGCTGTCGTTGAAGTAGGCTATGCGCTCGGTGCCGGAGACCCGGCGATCCGGCGGCATTACCGTAACCGTCATGGTGTAGCGCGCGTGGTTCTGCCAGTACGCGGTGCCGGGTGCGCCGGTGGTGGTGCGGGTCCCCCGCGCCACGGCGGCCTTCACGTTCCGGGGCATGTAGAGGGACTGGGCCACGGACGTCGTCGGGAAGACGCCAGCGAGCAGGGAAAGGCACGCGAGGTACACCAGCGATCTCTTCATGGGACCCTTTGCGGTTGGCAGTGTCGACAGGACTACCCTACTTGGTCACGCTCCGTCCGCCAACCGCTGTCCCGACCCCACGGATTCGACGATGGAGCGGGCGCAGGCCAACTCGTCTCCATTGATGAGGTGCCCCATCCCCGGATAGAAGCGCAGCTCCACCGTGGCGCCCATGCGTGTGAAGACCTTTGCGCTCTCCTCCACCCGATCCTTCGGCACGTGTCCGTCCACGTCGCTGCACCCCAGGAAGACCGGCGTGCCTGCGAAGTCCCCGTCGTAGGGCCATGAGGTGCCCCGGGGGCCGAGGAGCCCACCGCTGAAGGCGATGATGCCACCGTACCGGCGGGCGTGGCGCACGGCGAACTCCGACATGAGGCACGCGCCCTGGGAGAAACCGGCCAGCATGATGCGCTCGGTGGGCACGCCGGCCGCGACCACCCGCTTCACCAACCCGTCGAGGACGGCCAGCCCCGAGGAGATGCCGGGCTCGTTCGACGCGATGTCCGCCATGAACGAGTTGGGGTACCACGGGCTCCCCGCGGCCGCGGGGGCCAGGTACGTGAACGCCGGGTGGGCGAGCTCGTCCGCCAGCTCCAGGATGTTGCGGGGCGCGGCGCCACGTCCGTGGACCAGGATCATAGCCGCCGATCCCTCGCCCAGGCGGCGGCCGGCGGTCTCCACGGGCTGCCCTTCGTGGGGCTTCATGGCCGGTTTGCGGTCACGCTCAATAGACCACGTGGGCGAGGCCCTTCTCGATCTCAGACCGGTAGGGCTCCTCCCACGGAGGTAGCTTGAGATCCGTCCCCAGCGAGCCGAGATCCTCGTCGATGGCGAAGCCCGGAGGGATCGTGGCGACCTCGTAGAGGACGCCGCCGGGCTCGCGGAAATAGATGGATCGGAAGTACTGCCGGTCCCGTACCGGCGTGACACCTACCCCCAGCCCCACAAGCTCCTCACGCACCGCGAGCTGCGTCTCCTCGTCGTCCACTCCCATGGCGACGTGGTGCACCGTGCCGAGTCCGTTCACCGCCTGGGGCGCGTCTGGGGTGTGGAGGATCTCGATGCGATGCCCCGGTCGATCACCGTTCACCGCCAGTCGGGTGCGGCCCTCCTCCTCCTCCACGACTTCCCAGCCCAGGATATCCGTGAGGAAGCTGACGGAGGGCTCCGAATCACGCACGGAGAGAATCGGCGCGTGGAGCCCCCGCACCGCCATCTCCGGCCCGACTCCCCCCGCCGTCCACGGTATCCGGCCGTCGTCGTCGTTGGCGACGAGCTCAAGGACGAGGCCCGACGGGTCGTGGAGCGTCATCACCTCGTCGCCGAAGCGCTCCCCTACGTCCACCACCGCGAGCCCCATGTCCCGCAGGCGCTCTCCCCAGGCATCGAGCGATCCTCCCGGCACGGAGAAGGACGTGGCCGTGATCTGTCCCGCACCGTGGGTCCCGACGGGCACGCCCCACCCTTTGTAGGGGAAGGTGGTCATGAGCGTGCCGGGCGTCCCGTGCTCGTCGCCGTAGTAGAAGTGGTAGACGTTGTGGTTGTCGAAGTTGACGGTCTTCTTCACCAGCCGCATGCCGAGCGCCTTCAGGTAGCAGTCCAGATCTTCCTGGGCGTCGTCGGCCGTAGCCGTGAGATGGTGCAGACCGCGGATCACGTCGCGCATGACATCTTCCTTTCCCTTCTTCCCTGTCCCTTCCTGTTTCGTCCTTACCTGCTCACATTGTTCTCCGCCACCTTCCGCCGAAGCTCGGTGATCCAGTTTGGGGAGACGACGAGCTGATAGTCGTTCGCGTCAGACATGAGCCCGACCATGCCCATGTCCCGGGAAACGTCGTAGCTCGCCCCCATATAGTAGGTTCCCCCGAAGTCCGACGCGGATTTCAGTGTGTCCCGGGAAACCAGGGAGAGGGTCGGCGTGAGTTGGAAGCGCGCCTCCATGATGAGGCCGTTCGCCCGGTAGAAAAGCCGGGTGCCGTCCCGCGACCAGACCGGCTCATAGCCTCCGGGCCCGGAGATGGGGATCCGCGACGAAGGGTCGGGGAAGGAGCGGAGATACACCTCGTCCTGCCCCGACTCGTCCGAGATGAGGGCCACCCATTTTCCGTCCGGCGATAGCACGGCGCCGCGCTCGTTGGCCCTCGTGGCGAGGAAGTCCTCGGACTTCCCCGACGAATCGAGGGATACCTTGAGGACGTCCCACGAGCTGGAACCGAGGGTAGTTATGGCGAGCCACTTCCCGTCGGGGGACATGGAGGCCATGGGGATCTGGGTCCCATAGGTCAGGAGTCTCTTCGGGGGCGTTCCGCCGGAAGCGGCCTGGGTCCAGACACCCCCCGAGCCGTCGGGGGCGATGCCGGTGAAGAGGATCTCGTCGCGGTTGATCCAGTCGACATACTGGACGGTGCCCAGCGTGGTGAGGCGCGAGAAGGTCTTCAACGACCGATCGTAGATCCACGCGTCGCTGTTCTGGCCGTCGGCGACGTTAACGGCGATGCGTCCACCGTCGGGCGAGATTCGCGGGTCGACCATGGGAAGGGCTTCCGGCGTAAGAATGTCCCTCCTCCCGTCCGGGGAGACCCACGCAAGGCGGGCTCTCGAGACGCCCCGCGACTCAACCAGCGCCCCACCAGCGGAGATGAAGATGCCCGAATTCCCATTGGTGGACGAGGGAACCGCAACGGGATCCCCCACGGGAATCGGGCTCCCCGACACCTTCTTGGCACCCGCGTCGAAGGGGACCGCCATCACCTGGCCGTCGGCCTGAACGTACACGAGGGCCCCGTCAAGGACGGCCAGGGGCCGGATCCCCGGGACTCCAAGCGGCACGACCTTCCCATCGTCGAGGTCGGTGACGGCCAGCTTGGAGGTGGCCAGACTCCCGTACCAGAGTGTGAACACCACGGTCTTGCCGTCCGGCGCCGCGATGGGCCAGACGTGATAGCCGACCCCGGCCGCGGTGTCCGGCTCCGTGAGGGCCTTGGCCTGGCCGCCGGCGGCGCTCACGTGGGAAAGGCCCCGGAAGGCCCCCTGGGCCCCCAGGACGATCTCGTTGGTGGGCGTCCAGCACGCGCCGTTGGCGCTCCCGGCGTCGGTGATGGTCACCGGGGCGCTCCCGTCCAGCCGCACCTTCTTCTCCTTCCCCGAGACCTCGAAGGCGAGCCACCGCCCATCGGGAGAGAAGTAGGGCTGATAGCCTTCGTCGGTCCCGGGGATGGGATGCGCCTGCAGTTGGTCCGTGTGCAGCGCGTAGAGCTGGGACCCCGCACCCCTCCCGCCCACGCTGTACACGACGATCGCACCGTCGGGCGACGTCGCCGCGGGCCAGGGATAGTTGTCTACCGGTCGAGCGCTGTCGGTCGTGGCGATGACGTAGCGGATGGGGGGCACGACGGTGGCGGCCTCGCCACGGCCCCGGGATAGGGCGGCGAAGGCCACGGACGCCACCGCCACCACTCCGAGGCCGAGGACCACGGGGTCCTTGAGACGGGAACGGCGCGAGGTCCCCGACGCCGTCGGGACACCGCGGTGGGCCGTCGTGCCCATGGGCGCGGCGGTTCCGTTGGGCGCGATCACTGCCGCGCGTCCCAGGAGCGCTTCGGCGAAGTCGTGGGCGGTGGCGAAGCGATCCGCCGGGAGCTTCGAAAGGGCCTTCGCCACCGTCGCCGCCACGTACGGCGGCACGGATTTGCGGAGGTTCGTCACCGGAGCCGGCTCCTCGGTGACGATCTTCATGATGATCTGGTACGCCGACGCTCCCACGTGGGGAGGATCCCCGGTGAGCATCTCGTAGAGCATGCACCCCAGGGAATAGACGTCGGAGCGCGCCGTGATGTCTTTCTCGGCGGTGGCCTGCTCTGGGCTCATGTAATGGGGTGTGCCCAGGCTGAGCCCCGTCTCCGTCATGCGACCTCCCGCCGCCGCGCTCACCGCCAGCGCGATGCCGAAGTCCGCCACCATGGGGCGGCCGTCGTGCAGCAGGATGTTCTCCGGCTTTATGTCCCGGTGGATGACCTCGTGGCGGTGGGCGTAGTCGAGCGCCTCGGCGATCTCCGCGGTGATATGCACCGCCTCGTCCACCGCGAACTGGGTCTCCCGGTTCAGTTTGTCCCGGAGGGTTTCCCCGTCCACGAATGGCATGACGTAGTACAGGAAGCCGTCCGCGGTCCCCGAGTCGAAGAGCGGGAGGATGTTCGGGTGCGAAAGGTTCGCGGTGGTCTTGATCTCCTGGACGAAGCGGTCCGCGCCCAGGACGGCGGCCAGCTCGGGTCGGAGGACCTTGAGGGCCACGCTGCGGTCGTGCTTCACGTCGTGAGCGAGATAGACCGTGGCCATGCCGCCCTGACCGAGCTCGCGCTCGATGACGTAGTGGTCGGCGAGGCTCGCGACGAGGGCGGCGGGAGGGTTGGACCCTTGGGAAGACGCGCGGCCTTCGTCGGAGTCCGGCGGACGTGAAGTGGGAGGGTTCACGGCGTCTTGGGGCAGGAGGGTTGTGCGGTCCAAGATGGGTCCTCGGCGCCCCGCAGACCAGAGCCATCGTGCCGCCGTGAAGCTGCGGCCCTGGCTGTCTCGACGTGGAGCACGGCCCGCGGCACCAAGCCGGTGGGTGCACGCCCACCCCTGGTGGCGGCCGGGGCGCCGGCCCAGGTTGGCCGCATGACGCCCATCGCCGACGCCTCCGCGTGGCTCGACCGCTTCTTCGCGTCGTACTACGCCCATCGCCCGGTCGACGCGACGTTCATCGGCGTGCACGCGCACGACCATCGCCTTCCCGACTTCTCGGAGAACGGAGCCGGCGACGTGACAGCCGACATGGAGGCGTTGCTGAGGGATTCGGATCGCATCGACGCAGGAGCGATCGATCCCATCACCGAGATCGACGTCCGCCTGGCTCGGGGCTTCTTACGCATCCAGCTCGCCGAGCACGCATCGCGCCACTTCCACCGCGGGAACCCCAGCCTCTACACCGGTGAGGCGGTCTTCGGCGTGATGTCGCTCTTCCTCACGGACTTCGCGCCTCTCCCCCAACGCACCGAGGCGGCCGTGGAGCGGCTCCACGCCATTCCAAAGCTCCTGGCCCAAGGGCGCGCGAACATCCAACGAGCGCCAATCGCGTGGACCGAGCGGGCGCTTCGGGAATGCACGGGAGCCCTCGCGTTCCTGGGCCGCGGCGTCGATATGCTGAGCGACGAGGTCTCCGGCGAAGCGCCGAAGGCCGCCCCCCGCCTTCGTGCGGCCGCGGACCGGGCGGCGGCGGCGTTCTCCGACTACGCCGCGTGGCTCGAGACGGATCTGGCCCGACAGCCCGGCGACGCCGTCGGGTGCGGCGAAGAGATGCTCGGCCTCTACCTCCGAAACGGGCACTTCGTCGAGCGCAACGCCCCCGAGATCCTTGCCTACGCCCGGGTCGAGCTGGAGAGAGCGACCGCACGCCTCGTGGTCGGCACCGCGAGCCTCGGCGACGGGAACCCGGACGAGGTCTTGGCCGGCCTTGCTTCGGTCCACCCGGACGTCGGGCATTACTACCGTCGATATCAGGAGATCTGGGACGAGGTACGCGCGCTCGCCGACAAGCACGCGCTTCTCACGTGGCCAGATTTCCCCATCCGGTACGTGCCCCGCCCCGCATGGGCCCGGGAGGCCGCACCGCACCTCTATTTCCTGAGCTACCGGTCGCCGGCGGCGTTCGGCACGCCCCCCGTGCACGACTATCTGGTGACTCCCGTGGAAGCGGACATGCCGCCGGACGTGCAACGCTCCCTCCTGGAGGCGAACAACGACGGTGTCATTCGATTGAACCACGTCATCCACCACGGAGGGATCGGCCACCACATTCAGAACTGGCACGCCTTCCGTGCGGCGTCGCGCGTCGGCCGAGTCGCAGGTGTGGACTGCGCCTCACGCATCGCCATGTTCTGCGGCGGTACCATGGCCGAGGGGTGGGCGTGCTACGCCACCGAGCTCGTGCGCGAGCATGGGGGACTCACCTCACTCGAGGAGTATGCGGAGCTTCAGTCCCGCGTCCGCATGTGCGCCCGGGCGGTTGTAGACCTGGAGCTCCATTCGGGTCACATGGGGCTCGATGACGCGACGCGCCTCTACCAGGAGGCGGCAGGCATGAGCCCAGCCGCCGCACGCACAGAGGCGACGAGGAACAGCATGTTCCCGGGAACGGCCCTCATGTACCTCTTGGGTGCGGACGGCATCCATGCGCTGCGCAGCCTCCTCCGCGCGCGGGAAGGCTCCACGTTCAGCGTCGGGTGTTTCCACGATCGGCTCCTGGCGTGTGGCTCCATTCCGGTGCCCCTGGCGGGAAGGCTCCTCATGCGAGGCGGGATCGAAGGCCGCCATTACGATGCATGACCCCACCCTCCCGTCCGGCGAGGGGACACTTCGGTAGATCCCCAGGGCCGGCTGTCACTGCGAGCGCCCGGATCAGTATGCATATTGGGCGCTGCCGACCCGGAGCGCCGATTCCCGCATGCGCACTGGACCGGCCGAAGAGGCGGAGCGCTGCCCGGACTCGCCACAGGAACGGGAACGTACTTCATGATCAGGCTTCGTGACGCCTACACAGCCGCTGCTCTCCTCGCCTCCGCCCTGGCGACGGTGCCCGCACCCGTCACGGCACAGTCCCAGTCGACGTCGGCCATCCGCGGCACCGTCCTGGGACCGGACGGAGCGTTACTGCCGGATGTCGAGGTGACCGTCCGCCACACGCTCACCGGCGCGGAGCGGACGGTGGTGACGAATCAGCAGGGGCGGTTCCTGATGCTGCTGCTCCAGCCGGGCGGGCCCTACGACGTGACCGCCGCGCGCCTCGGCTACACCTCGGAGCGCCGGGAGGGCATCCAGCTCCTCGTGGGGCAGACCATCACTCTTAGCTTCACGCTGAAGGCGCAGCCCCTGCAGCTGGAGGGCGTCTCGGTCGCGGTGGAGCGGAGCGCCGTTTTCAATCCCGCGCAGGTCGGTCCCGTGACGCTCGTCAACGAGGATCTGATGCAGTCGGTGCCCATCTTCTCCCGGGACGTCATGGAGCTGGCCACCCTTTCCCCCCTCGTGCGGACCACCGAGGGGGGCGGCTTCTCGGTCGGCGGGCAAAACGATCGGTACAATGCGCTGCTGGTGGATGGACTGCTCAACCAGGATGCCTTCGGCCTCACGCCCGGGGGCGTCCCCGGAGCCCAGGCCGGCGCCAAGATCCTCCCCCTGGACGCCGTCTCGCAATACGAAGTTCTGGTAGCCCCCTACGATGCCCGGCTCTCGGGCTTCGCCGGCGGCGTCATGAACGCCATTACCAAGACGGGAACGAACGAGTTCAGCCTGCGCGCTTTCGCAGTCGGACGCGACCAGGCGCTCATGGGAGACCTCACCCTTCCCACGGGACCCGCGAAGGCGTCGGGGGTGAGTCGGCAACTGATGGGCATGTCGGTCGGTGGTCCCATTATCCGGGACCAGGCACACTACTTCGTCTCCGCGGAGGTGGAGCGGCGGTCCCATCCTCCGTCGGGATACAATCTCGAGCGCGACGACCCCGCACTGGTCGGCCTGGACCCTGTCACGGTGCGCGTCTTCCAGGATTTCGTGGAGTCGAGCTTTGGCGTGGAGACGGGCACCGCGGGCCCGTATCCGTTGAGACAGGATCTCGCCAACGTCTTCGGTCGCCTGGACTGGAGCCTCTCGAGCGGGCATCGCCTCAGCGTGCGGAACGTCTTCGCCTACGCGTCCAACGACGAAAGCCCCAACCGGGCCCCATTCGATCCGTACGAGCTGTCGTCCAACGCCGTGTTCCGCCGCTCGGTGAGCAACACGACGTCGGCTCAGCTCTTCACGGATTTCGGAAACCGCGGAGGCAACGAGGTCGACCTCACGGTCCAGCACACGACGGACGCCACCACGCCGGCCAGCGACACACCCCAGATCGAGGCGTTCCTCAACGGCGCGGAAGGCGCCGTTACGTCCACACGCTCAGTGCGCGTGGGCGGACAGTTCTACGCCCAGGACAATGGTCTCACACAGTCCAGCGTGCGCATTTCCGACAACGTGACCCTCGTGCACGGACGCAGCACGTACACCATGGGGGTCACGGGCACGCTCTACGACATCCGGCACACGTATCTACCGGGAGAGAAGGGCGACTGGTACTTCGCCAGTTGGAGCGACGTGCAGCGGAACGCTCCGCAACGCTATCAGAGGGCGGTGCTCCTCGACGGCGAGGACGCCACCGTGAAGTTCCGCGTCGCGGAGCTGGGGGCCTTCGCGCAGGATCAGATCGAGCTACGAGGTGGCCTCACGCTGCGCTTGGGTCTGCGCATGGACACGCCCTTCACCTTGGACCAACCGGAGGAGAACCCATTCCTCCTCGAGTGGGCGCACCAGAGCACCGCGCATGTGCCCAGCGGCACGGTCCTGCTGTCGCCGCGGGTGGGCTTCAACTGGCAGCTCGGCAGCCGGCTGCGCACCCAGATCCGTGGCGGAGCCGGCCTCTTCACCGGCCAGATCCCGTACGTGTGGCTGGCCAGCGCGTTCGAGAACACCGGCCTGCGCTACGTTACCGACGTGTGCACGGGCCGACGCTACGAGGACCCTCCCACCGGCAACACGGCGCCCGCGTTCAGTGCTGGCGAGCCGCCGACCCGGTGCGTGTACGGCTCGCCCACCGAGGTGCGTGTCGCGACGCTCTTCCAGGACGGCTTCAAGTATCCCCAGTACGCGAAGCTCTCGCTGGCGCTGGACCGGGAGCTGACCTCGGAGATCAGCGCCACCGTCGGGTACATGTTCAGCCACTCGGTGAACCAGGTGCTGGTGCGTGACCTCAACATCTCGGAGTACACGGGCAACACGGCGTCGACACGGGGATATGGGAACAGACCCCTGTTCGGCTACGCCGTGGAGCGTGGCTTCACGCCGGTGCGCAACCTGCCCGGCTACGACCAGATCCTGCTCGCCACCAACGGCGGCGGCGACCGCTCGTGGTCCCTCAGCGCGGAGCTGCGCGGCTCGTTCTGGAATGATCGGCTCGGCTTCCAGGCGGGCTACGCCTATGCACGCTCCTACGACCGCATGAGCCTCACGTCGGTGGACATGGTGTCCAACTACGGCCTCACCCCCACGCACGGAGATCCGAACGACCCGCCCCTCACCCCCTCGAACTTCGACCGGCCCCACAAGGTCGTGCTGGCACTCTACGGGACTCCCGTCCCCGGTCTGGACCACACCGAGATCTCGCTCCTGTACACCGGGCAATCCGGGCTTCCTTTCTCCTACGTCTACCGGGGGGACCTGAACGGCGACGGCTATCCCGGTCCGGGCCCGGCGTTCGACCGGAACAACGATCTCATGTATGTGCCTCTCGAGGCGTCCGACGTACCTTCGGGGTTCGGCACGCTGACCCACCTCGCGGCGGCCCTGGAGAGCGATCCGTGCCTGAAGGAGTTCAAGGGCAACATCATGCTCCGGAACCACTGCAGGGCTCCCTGGCAGAACCGGCTCGACATGCGTATCGCCCAGACCATGCAGGTCCGGGGATCCGAGGTGCGCTTTGAGGCCGACGTGATCAACGTCCTCAACCTCATGAATCACGATTGGGGCCTGGTGAAGACCATCGAACCCGTGACAACCCTCCTCGAGCCGCAGGGCCGCAACCCCTACTTCGACAACGAGCTGCTCTCGGACTGGGCCGGGGGAGTTCTCCCCATCCACGACGCCAACGGGAACCTGGTGGCGCCTCAGCCCTGGAGCGTCACGTCGCCCGACTCCCAGTGGCAGGCGCAGCTGGGCGTGCGGGTCACGATGGGCGGTTCCCCGGGCGGAGCGGGTTCGTGACGAGGGTGCCATGAGCCACCCCGCGGAGCGCCGGAACGCGCGTGCGGCTCAGACGGGCGGCGTAGGAGAAACGGTGCGCGTCCTCATCGCCAGCTACCTCGAGCCTGCCCACGTGGCGCGCATCGAGGCCGTGGATCCTCGCCTGGACGTGGTCTACGAGCCCGATCTCATCCCGTCGCCCCGGTATGCAGCGGACCACACCGGCGCACCCCTGAATCGCACTCCGGAGCAGGAGGCGCGATGGCATGCGCTGCTCGCCGACGCCGACGTCCTCTTCGACTTCGACCGGCCGCTGACACCCCACCTCCACGAGCTGGCGCCCCGGGTGCGTTGGGTCCAGGCCACCAGCGCCGGCATCGGCCAGTTCGTCAAACGCCACGATCTGGCGCACAGCATGCCCCATACCGTGTTCACGACGGCGAGCGGCGTGCACGCCCGACCTCTTGCGGAGTTCTGTGCCCTGGCGGTCTTGGCGTTCTCCAGAGGCCTCCCCCACATGATGGACGCACAGCGGACGAGACGCTGGGAGCGCTTCGCAGGCACGGATCTGGAGGGGAAGACCCTGGTGATCTACGGCCTGGGATCCATTGGCCAGGAGGTCGCGCGTACGATGCGCTCCTTCGGCATGCGCATCCTGGGAATCAAGCGGTCGGTGAGCCGCGACGACGTGGCGTCGCTTGGTGTCGACGAGATTTACCCACCTGAAGCGCTCCGGGCTCTGCTCCCGAGGGCCCACGCTCTGGTCCTGTGCGCACCGCACACTCCGGACACGGAAGGTATCCTCGGAGAGGACGAGCTGGCTCTCCTGCCGGAGGGGGCCATCTTCGTCAACGTCGCCCGGGGGGCGCTGGTGGACGAGGCGGCCCTGACGCGCGCGCTGGCTTCCGGACACCTGGGCGGCGCGGCGCTCGACGTCTTCGCCGAGGAGCCGCTGCCGTCGGAGAGTCCGTTGTGGGCCCTGCCCAACGTCCTGGTGAGCCCGCATTCGGCCAGCACCAGCGACGGCGAGAACGGTCGCATCACCGACCTGTTCTGTGAGAACCTGAGGCGCTTCCTGGCGGGGGAGGAGCTTCTCAACGTGCTGGACGTCGAGCGGATGTACTAGGCGGCGTGCTCCGCCTGGTCAGCCGGCGTCGGAAGAGCCCTCCGGGCCGCTCTCGTCTTCGTTCGTGACGAGGCCCTGGCCCACGGCCTCCTTTGCCTCCCGGGACAGCTCGGCGGCGAGACGCTCCACCCGCCTGGCGCTTCGTGCCGAGATCAGGTTCCACGCGAGGCGGCCGGCTCCGAGACCCACGCCGGCTCCCGCGACGAACAGCAGGGCGGCACCGGCTCCCGCGATCCCCAGCGTCCCCGCCACCCCTATCCCGCCGATCAGGCCCCACCCGGCCGGCACCCCGTGCAGCGCTCCCTTGAGCCGGGCGGCGCTCTTCTCCACCACCTGGATCCTGGTTTCCCCGCCCTCCGGCGTGATGGAGACCTGCGTGCTGCCGAAGCGCTCCGAGCTGGTCCATCGCACGGAGCCCAGCGCCTCGGAAATGACGCCGCTGCCCTCGGCACGCTCGTCCACGAGGCGGATGAGGCGGGCCATGGCGTCCTCGTTCACCTCACCCATCACCGCGCGCACCGCCTTTCGAACGCGGGGTGCACCCATCACGAGCGAGCCGGGCTCATTGCGGTGCTCCAGCTCGGCCAGGGCACGGCTGATGGCTTCCTGGGAGATACCTACCTCGCGCGCGATCTCCTCGAGATCGGAGCGGGACAGGGCACCGCCACCTCCCGGTCCGCCCGCCTCTTCGATCTCCGAGGCTCGGCGAAGCACGACGGCGACCTCACGGTCCGTGTAGCGGCGGCTGCTGTCGGTGTCCATGGTCCACTCCGAGTGGAACGAGCCGCGAGACCCGGCGCTCGCCGGCGGTCCGCACGACGGTACATACGCACGCCGACTCCGTCGCACAAGCGCACACGGCCCTGCCGTCGGTCGGCATCCACGGGCGCGAGGCACGCCGGAACCCCGAGTGTTCAAAGATCACCACCTTGCGCCCGCGCCCTGCCTGCGCGCACTCTGGCGCGACTCCCCTGCGTCTCTCGGAAGCCAGCGCCCATGGACCATGTCCGTCGCACCTTCCCCACCATGTCGGCCCTCGTCTGGCTGGTGGCGGCGGCCGCCTGCGGGAGCGGCAGCGGTGACGCGGCGAATGGGAGCATCGGTGGCCGACGGATCCTGCGCATCGCGTACCTTCGGGAGATCGACGTGTTGAATCCCTTCACCAGCCAGAACCTGGTGGACATCGAGTTCAGCATGATGGAGGGTCTGGTCACCACCGACGATCACAACAGCTACGTGCCCGTGCTGGCCAAGGAGATCCCCACAGAGGAGAATGGGCTGGTCACTCGCCGCGACGACGGCACGGTCGCCATCACGTGGCCGTTGCATTCAGGCGTCAGATGGCACGACGGTGCGCCGTTCACCAGCGCCGACGTGTGCTTCACCTGGCGCTTCGTCTCCAGTCCCGGGTCGCAGACGTACAACCGGGATCAGTATCTGGGGATCAAGGCCTGCGACACGCCGGACGACACCACGGTCGTCTTCACCTGGGACGGACTCTACGGCTACTACGACGGTCTCTTCGAGGCGGTCCTACCGGAGCATGTGTTTCGGGGCATGAGCACCGACCAGATCGTGAACGACGAGGGGTTCAATCGCGGTCGAACCACCCTCGGCACCGGGCCGTTCAGGCTCGCCGAATGGAAGAGCGGTGAGTACATCCGAGTTGTGCGCAACGACGACTACTGGCGGGGAGCGGAATACCCACGCATCGACGAGATCGTGTGGAGCTTCATCCCCGACGACAACACCCGGCTCAACGCCATCAAGTCCGGCGGATACCACTGGTCGCAGATCCAGCCCGTCCAGGTGAAGGACGTCGCACACCTGCCGGGCTACCACGTCCATCTCATCAGCTCGAACTCCGTGATGCATCTGGACCTGAACGTGGGAACCCCGCACGGCCGACTGCTGTTCGGCGACCCGGCAGTGCGCCGGGCCCTCTTCCACGCCATCGACCGGCGGGCCATCGCCGACCAGCTGATGGAGGGCACCGTCGCACTGGCGGACACGCCCCTCAACCCCACGAGCCCATACCACGACGAGTCCGTCCAGGGGTACGCCTTCGATCCAAGCCTGGCCCGCCGAATGCTCGACGCAGCCGGATGGTGGCCGGGGCGGGACGGGGTGCGCACCAAGGAGGGGCAGCGCTTTTCCTTCACGCTTCTGAACCGGGCCGGCTCCGCCGACCGCACCGCCGTGGGCCAGGTCATTCAGGCGCAGCTCCGAG
Organism: Gemmatimonadota bacterium; assembly: GCA_022340755.1. Taxonomy (GTDB): domain Bacteria; phylum Gemmatimonadota; class Gemmatimonadetes; order Longimicrobiales; family Gaopeijiaceae; genus SZUA-318. Next base: position 7,768 of record JAJDNI010000317.1, on the reverse strand, counting down.
ACGTGGGGATCGAGGTGGGGTTCGAGACCCTCGAGAGCGCCGCCTGGACGCAGCGCTGGCGTACCGGCGAATGGGAGGCGCTGGTGTCCGCGTGGTTCTTGTCGGCGGACCCGAGCCTGACGAGCCTGTACCAGTGTGACGGCCCCAACAACATGACGGGGATGTGCGATCCGGGCCTGGATAGCATCATGGAGGCGTCGGACCGGCGCCTGGACTTCGCCGGCCGTAAGCCTCTGTTGAACCAGGTCCAGGAGCGACTCCACGATGACGCGTTCACGCTGCCCATCTACTACAACGTCGTGCCCGAAGTGGTGAGCGACGCGGTGGGCAACTACCGGGGGAGCGGCACGAACTTCGGATCGTTCTGGAATCTGTGGGAGTGGACCCTGCGATGACCGCGTACATCGGCCGCCGCCTCCTGCAGATGATCCCGCTGATGTTCGGGATCTCCCTGGTGCTCTTCGCGCTCATCCAGGCCGCTCCCGGAGGCCCCGAAGGCGCGCTCCTGCAGGGCGGTCGCATGGTGGATGCCCGGATGTTGGACGCGTATCGCCATCGCCTGGGCGTGGACAAACCGGTGCCGGAGCAATACGTGCGCTGGCTGGGCGCCGCGCTCTCCGGGCACCTGGGCGTGAGCTACTCGTCCTCGCAGCCGGTGTCGAAGATGATCCTCGAGCGGCTGCCCGCCACGCTCGAGCTCATGGGCGTGTCGTTCCTCCTGGCGGCGCTGGCTGCGATAGCGCTGGGCATCTTCAGCGCGGTGAAGCAGTACAGCGCCTTCGACTTCCTGGGCACGGGATTCTCGTTCCTGGGCATCGCCATGCCCGTGTTCTGGTTCGCCCTAATCCTCCAGATGGTCTTCGGGGTGTGGCTGAAGTGGCTTCCGATCTCCGGAACCCACACCGTTGGCGCCACGTCGTTCAGCGACCATATGGAGCACCTGGTCCTCCCTGCCGCGGTGCTCTCCCTGCGCTACATCGCAGGCTGGTCGCGATACCTGCGCTCGAGCCTCCTCGGAGTGCTCAGGGCGGATTACGTGCGTACCGCCCGGGCGAAGGGGCTTCCAGAGCGCGTGGTGGTCGGCGTGCACGCCGTGCGGAACGCGCTTATCCCCGTCGTGTCGGTCATGGCGCTCAACCTGGCCGACCTCTTCTCCGGCGCCGTGATCACCGAAACCGTGTTCGCATGGCCAGGGATCGGGCGCATGTTCGTCCAGGCCATGCTCGCCCGGGACTATCCGCTTCTCATGGGGATCCTCCTGCTGGGCTCGGTGATGGTGCTGATCTTCAACCTGGTCGCGGACGTGGTGTACGCGGCGCTGGATCCACGGATCCGGTATGACTGACGAGCCGCGTTCTCCCGCCGCCGAGATCTGGCGCCAACTCCGCCGGCACAAGCCGGCCATGGTGTCCCTGGTGGTTTTCCTCGTCATCGCGGCGGCCTGCCTGGCCGCCCCGGTCATCGCCCCGTATCCCTTCGACGCCATCAACCTGACCGGGATACGGCAGGCACCCTCGCTGCACCACCTCATGGGCACCGACGACCTGGGGCGTGACCTCTTCACCCGCGTCCTCTACGGCGGCCGCATCTCCATTCTCATCGGAATCCTGTCCGCCGTCCTGGGCACCGGCCTCGGCACTCTGGTGGGAGCGCTGGCAGGGTATTACGGCGGGCGCATCGATTCCCTGCTCATGCGGGTCACCGACGTAGCGTATGCCATTCCCGCGCTCCCGCTCCTCATCGTCCTGGCGTCGTACACGCAGGCCGGGGTCGGCTCCATGGCCGTCATCATCGGGCTTCTGAGCTGGATGGGTACGGCGCGGGTGGTGCGGGGAGAGGTTCTCAGCTTGCGAAGCGCGGTGTTCGTCGAGGCCGCCCGCGCACTTGGAGCGTCCAGCGGACGCATCATCGGCCGTCATATCCTCCCCAACGCCGTGGGTCCCATCGTGGTCGGCGCGACCCTCGCCGTGGGCAACGCCATCATCGTGGAGTCGTCGTTGAGCTTCCTGGGGCTCGGCGTGCAGCCGCCCATCCCGACCTGGGGCAACCTCCTCCAGGACGCCACCAGCACCATGGCCACGAACCCCTGGCTCACCATCTTCCCGGGGCTCGCCATCCTCGTCGTCGTGCTGGCGGTGAACTTCCTGGGCGACGGTCTCCAGGACGCCCTCGACCCCACGGGGAGGTCGACGTGACCGGCTCTAGGTCCGGCCCCGACGCGACCCGCGGCCCAGCGAGGCCCGACGACAGCCCTCCGGCGGCCAGCGACGACGGACGGCCCCTCCTCGAGGTTCGGGACCTCGTAGTGCGATTCGACTCCGACGCCGGACCGATCCATGCGGTCAACGGCGTCTCCTGGTCGTTGGCCCCGGGGGGATCGATGGCCGTGGTGGGCGAGAGCGGGTCGGGAAAGACCGTCGGCATGCTTTCCCTGCTGGGGCTGTTGCCCAACACGGGTCGAGTCGAGGGCGGCGAGGCCGTCTTCGAGGGACGGGACCTCCTGCGCCTCTCGCCTGCCGAGATGCGGGAAGTGCGCGGCGGGAAGATCGCCATGGTCTTCCAGGACCCCATGACATCCCTCAATCCGGTGCTCTCCGTGGGGTACCAGCTCACCGAGGGCCTGCGGCGCCATCGAGGCCTGTCTCGCCGGCAGGCGCGGGCTCGCGCGGCAGAGCTCCTCGACCTCGTGGGCATTCCCGACCCGCATGCTCGTCTCGACGACTACCCGCACGAGATGTCCGGCGGGCAGCGCCAGCGGGTGATGATCGCCATGGCGCTCTCGTGCGACCCCTCCCTGCTCGTCGCCGACGAGCCGACCACTGCGCTCGACGTCACCATCCAGGCGCAGATCGTGGAGCTGGTGAAGAGACTCCGGACCGAGCTCGGCATGGCCATCGTCTGGATCACGCACGACCTGTCGGTCGTGGCGGGGCTGGTCGACCGCGTCGCGGTGATGTACGCGGGCATGCTGTTGGAGGAGGCCCCAGTGACCGCATTGTACGCGCACCCGCGGCATCCCTACACAATCGGGCTGCTCCGCTCCATGCCGACCCTGGACGGGCCCACCCACACGCGACTTCCCTCCATCGAGGGTGCGCCCCCCGATCTGCGCACGCGGCCCACGGGATGCCCGTTCGCACCCCGCTGCCCCTGGGTCGTGGACCCGTGCCGTGTGGAACGGCCGTCCCTGGAGGTTGTCTCCGGCGAGCACCGGTCGGCGTGCCGGAGGTGGAGGGAGCTGGATGCCCTCGAGGCTATGGAGGCGTCCCCGTGAGTCGGCCCGGTGGCGGAAACGGCGGCGAGGGTGGAGTGAACGGAAGCCCGACAGGTGCGACGCCTCTGGTCGTGGTCCGGAATCTCCGGATGCACTTTCCGGTCCGCCGTGGCTTTCTCCGTCGACAGGTGGGGGCCGTGCGGGCGGTGGACGGTGTCTCCTTCGACATCCATCCCGGCGAGACCCTGGGACTCGTGGGCGAGAGCGGGTCCGGAAAGTCCACCGTCGGCCGGGCCCTCTTGAGGCTCGTCACGCCCACCGCCGGCTCCGTGGCCTTTCAGGGTGAGGAGCTGGCGTCCATGACCCCCGAGGCGCTGCGGTCTGCTCGCCGCCACATGCAGATGATCTTCCAGGACCCGTATGCCTCGTTGAACCCGAGAATCCCGGTAGGTCGCATCGTCCGTGAGCCCCTGGACATCCATCGACTGGGAAGCGCCTCGGAGCGGACGACGCGCGTGCGGGAGCTGCTGTCCATGGTGGGGCTCCCGAACGATGCGCGCCGACGGTATCCCCACGAGTTCTCGGGCGGCCAACGACAGCGCGTCGGGATCGCTCGGGCCCTCGCCACGAACCCCCGCTTCATCGTGGCCGACGAGCCCATCTCGGCGCTGGACGTCTCCATCCAGGCCCAGATCGTGAATCTACTGGCGGATCTGAAGGACGCCCTTGGGCTCACCTACCTGTTCATCGCGCACGACCTGGCCATGGTGCGTCACCTCAGTGACCGGGTGGCGGTCATGTATCTCGGCCGGCTGGCGGAGCTCGGCCATCGAGACGACGTCTTCGACCACCCGCTGCACCCCTATACCAAGGCACTGAGAGCGTCGATTCCCCGACCCGATCCTGCCGCCGAAGCGTCGCGGACCCATACGAGCGTCGAGGGCGACGTTCCCGATCCCGCGCACCCGCCCGTCGGCTGCCGGTTCAATACACGCTGTCCCTTCGCCACTGACGTGTGCCGGCACGACGAGCCGGCGTGGCGGAACCTGGGCACCGGAAGAGTGCCGCACATGGTGGCGTGTCACCACGCCGAGGCCATCGAGTGACGGGGGACGATCGGTCTCGGGACGGCGCCGAGGCTCACCTCGGTGCCGACGCGGACGCTGATGTCGTCGTCGTCGGATCCGGGTTCGGCGGCGCCGTATCCGCGTTGCGTCTCTCGGAGAAAGGGTACCGCGTCGTCGTTCTCGAGCGAGGGCGGCGCTACAGCCCCGAGGATTTCCCCAGGACGAACTGGTCGCTGAGAAAGTACTTGTGGGCCCCCAGGTTGGGGCTTCACGGGATCCAGGTGCTCTCCCTCCTCCGTCACGCCCTGGTGCTTCACGGCACCGGTGTCGGAGGAGGCTCTCTGGTCTACGCCAACATCCTCATCGAGCCGGATGCCCCTGTCCTGAGGCTCCCCGCCTGGGGACCCGGTGACTGGGCGACGCGGCTGGCGCCCCACTTCGCGACGGCTCGCCGCATGTTGGGCGCGGTCCCATGCCCTGGGATTGGAGTAACCGATGAGCTTCTGCAGAACGCCGCCTGCAAGGTCACGGGCCACGATACGCTTCGCGTGCACGACGTGGGAGTCTTCTTCGGCGAGCCCGGCGTCACCGTGGCCGATCCCTACTTCCAGGGGCGCGGACCCAAGCGCACGGGGTGCACGAAGTGCGGCGCCTGCATGATCGGGTGCCGCGTGGGGGCGAAGAACACCCTGGACCGGAACTACCTCTGGCTCGCGGAGCGCCTCGGGGCGCACATCGTGCCCGAGACCGAGGCCCTCGAGATCCGCGCGTCGAACGGCGGATACGCGATCACGACGCGTCGGACCTCGGGGCTCGTCCGCACGCGGCGGATCTGGCGAGCGAAAGAGGTCGTGGTGAGTTGCGGAGTTCTCGGAACCGTGCGCCTCCTGGCGCGCTCCCGCGCCGGGGGTGGACTGCCGAGGCTATCCCCTCAGCTGGGGCGCGGCGTGCGCACGAACTCCGAGTCCATCCTCGCCGCGGACACCCATGCGAGGGGAGCCGCATGGGACGACCACGTGGCCATCACATCGGGAGTCCGGCTCGACGAGCACACGCACGTGGAGATGGTGCGATTCAACCGCGGCTCCGATGCCCTCTTCTGGCTGGCGGTACCCCTCACCGACGGAGGAGGACGTGTGCCGCGCCCGCTACGGCTCCTGGGCACACTCCTTCGCCATCCCCTCCAGGCTCTCCGGGCCCTGTGGCCCTTCGGCCGAGCGGCGCGGTCGGGAATCGTCCTGGCCATGCAGACCGCCGAGGGGCAACTGGACCTCGTCTACCGGCGTCGGTGGTGGAGGCTGGGCGGTCATGCCCTCGGGTCCCGGGTGCCGGCGGGCGAAGTCCCACCGACCTCGTACATCCCGGTGGCGCAGGAGGTGACCCGCCGCATGGCGCGCCGTGCGCGCGGCGACGCATGGAACACGTGGCCGGAGGTGCTCCTGGGCGCACCGACGACTGCCCATGTCCTGGGAGGGTGCCGCATGGGTGCCACGCCCGGAGAGGGCGTGGTGGACTTCGAAGGCCGCGTGTTCGGATATCCCGGACTGCGCGTGGTGGACGGCTCCGTGGTCCCGGTGAACCTGGGGGTAAATCCGAGCCTGACCATCACCGCGCTGGCGGAGCACATCATGGCGCACGTGCCGGAGAAGCCTCGATGACGGAGCGCCTTCGCGTGGCGGTGATCGGGGCGGGACGCTGGTCCCGCACGGCCCACCTACCCGGATTCCAGCGCTCACCCCTGTGCGACCTGGCGGTGGTGTGCGATCTCGACGAGGATCTGGCCAGGCATCGGGCCGCCGAATTCGGCGCATCCGAGACGGAGACCGACGCCGAGAGGGTTCTTGACCGGAACGACATCGACGTGGTGGACATCGTCACCCGCGGCGACCACCAGGACCTGGTCTTCGCCACCCTCGAGGCCGGCAAGCACTGCCTGGTGGAGAAGCCCGTGTGCCACGACTACCGCGACGTGTGGCGCGCCCATGAGCTGGCCCGCTCGAAGGGGCTCAAGACCAAGGTAGGCTTGACCTTCCGGTACGCTCCCGCGGTCATGTACATGTTCGATCTCATCCGCGAGGGCTTCGTGGGTCAGCCGTACGTCTTCAACGGCTACGAGCAGAACTCCCAGTGGCTCGACCCCGACAACCCCATGGACAAGCGGATCCACAAGGTGAAGCCCGTGGGTGAGGCACCCTGGGGTACGGACTCCGACCGGGAGGAGATCACGGTGTCGTCATTGGAGGGATACGGCGCCCCCACCATCGACATCGGCCTGAAGTGCGTGGGCAGCAATCTCACTCAGGTGGTGGGCATTTTGGCGAATATGGTGCCGTACCGCAGACGTACGAACCTCGACACCGAGCGCGAGCGCATCAACATCGACGACGCCGACATGTTCATGGCCGAGGCCGCGAATGGCGCCCTCTTCTCCATGCAGTCGAGCTACGTCACGGTGGGAAACTACCCCGGCATCGAAGCGCGCATCTTCGGATCCGAGGGTGCGATCCAGACGCGCCTCGTCGACGAGCACGGCGTGATCCAGACCATCAAGACCGCCACCAAGGACGCCGTCGAGTTCGTCCAGAGAGAGATCCCGCCGCACTATTTCCCACCCGGCTACAGGCCTGACGACGCCTGGGGGACCGCCTTCTACGGAAACCTCGTCCACGACTTCTGCCGGGAGATCCTCGACGGAGGCGAGCGTAACCAGGGCGACTTCGCTCAGAGCGCCCGGGTGCAGGAGGTCATCAACGCCGTGGCCCTCTCGCACCGACGCCGCGCCTGGGTGCGGCTCCCCCTCGGAGACGACGACATGGCGCCCATCCCCACGAGTCCATTCTAGTGGAGCGGACAAGGACATGACGGATCGCAAGCTGAGGTGGGGCGTGATGAGCACCGCCAACATCGGCCGCGCCGCCGTCAATCCGGCCATCCAGGCCTCGACCAACGGTGTGCTGACGGTGATAGCCAGCCGGGACGAAGCGCGCGCCCGGGCGTTCGCCGAGAGGGCGTCCATCCCCCGGTGGCACGGCAGCTACGAGGCGCTCGTGGACGACCCCGAGGTGGATGCCCTCTACATCGCCCTCCCCAACAGTCTCCACCGGGAATGGACCATTCGGGCCGCGGAGGCGGGCAAGCACGTCCTCTGCGAAAAGCCCCTCGCCCTCGACGCCGGCGAGTGCCGCGAGATGCAGGCGGCCGCGGATGCCCACGGCGTGAAGCTCATGGAAGCGTTCATGTACCGCTTCCACCCGAGAACCGGGAAAGTGCTCGAGATGGTCCGTTCAGGTGCCCTCGGGGACCTGCGCACGCTGCGGAGCGCCTTCACGTTCCGCCTGACCCGACCCGGCAACATCCGCATGGACCCCGACCTGGGCGGCGGCGCCCTCATGGACGTCGGGTGCTATTGCGTCAACGTGAGTCGCACCGTGGTGGGCGGGGAGCCGGTGGCGGCTCAGGCCCGCGCCCACTGGGCAGCCAGCGGCGT